>NZ_JAUSZF010000001.1:3285000-3585000 GCF_030817315.1 Sphingomonas faeni
AACGTGATCAGAAGAACAATCACGGCACGTGCTGGTTGCTGCAGTGCGCCGCGTTCGCCACCCTGCTCGCCGACGCAGACACGCTCGCCGATCTGAGAACCCGTCTCCGGACGGTGATCGTTCCCGACCAGATCGCCGCCGGAGGGCGACAGCCGCGCGAATTGTCCCGCACGAAGCCATACAGCTACTCGCTCTTCAACCTCGATGTCCTCGCGGCCGCCTGCCAGATACTTTCACCGGCTTCGAGCACCCTGTGGACCGCCGCCGGACGGGGCGGTGGCTCGGTCGCCGACGCGATAGGCTTCATGGCGCCCTTCATCCGGGACAAGGGTCTCTGGCCTTATCCCCCCGACGTCGAGCATTTCGGCGCGCTGCCGGTGCGCCAACCCAGTCTGCTATTCGGCGGGCTCGCCCTAGACCGCGCTGATTGGATCGCGCTGTGGCGAACGCTCGAGCCCGATCCAACGGACCCGGAGATCGTGCGGAACTTCCCGGTTCGGCAACCCATCCTCTGGACGAGCGGCAGCGGATACCATGTCCGCTGAACTGCTCCAGCTCGGACTACATCCGCAAACGCCGTCGAAACCCGTGTCGGCCGCCGTGCCGCGCGCGGCGAACGCAACGTCATGATCAAGGAGAGTGCAGTGGAAGCGGAAGACGTCGCAGCTCGGCAAGAGCGCATCGCAGGCAGCTTCGTCGAGGCAAGACGGCAGGCGAGGGGCTTCGATGCGTATCCCGGCGAGGTGCCGACCTCGCTCGAGGACGCCTATCGGATCCAGGATCGCGCGATCGCCTTGCAGGGGCAGCCGATCGGGGGCTGGAAGCTGGGGCGCATCAACGCCCCCTTCGACAGCCAGTTCGGTGCCGACCGGCTTGCCGGGCCGATCTTCGCCTCCTCCATCGTCGAGGCGTTAGACGGCTCCATCGCGGCGATGCCCGTGATCGGCCAGGGCTTCGCCGCCGTGGAGGCCGAGTTCCTGCTGCGGTTGGGATCATCGCCGGATCCGGACAAGCGCGACTGGACGATGGAGGAGGCGAGAGAACTCGTCGATCGCGTCGCGATCGGTATCGAGATCGCGAGTTCGCCCCTGACCGCGATCAACGGGCTCGGGCCCGCGGTCACGGCTTCGGACTTCGGCAACAACCATGGCCTCCTCGTCGGTCCAGAACTGGCAAGCTGGCGCTCGATCGACCTCGACACGATCTCCGTGACTATGCTCGTGAACGGACAGGAGATCGGCTCGGCGACCACTGCGACCATGCTCGACGGGCCGTGGGGCGCAGTGCGGTTCCTCGCCTCGCTCGCCGCTTCGCGAAGGGTCCCCCTTTCGAAGGGGCAGTGGATTTCGACCGGCGCGGTCACCGGCGTCCATCAGGTGTCCGTCGGTGACAGCGTGGAGGCGACGTTCGGCCCTGATCGGCTGAGATGCCGGATCGTCGCGGCGACGTCGACGGACCGGGACCGTAGATCATGACCGACATCATCAGACCCGAGGACGCCGCCGCGCGCATGGGCCGGTACCGGTGGCTGATCTGCAGCCTTCTTTTCGCAGCGACTGCGATCAACTATGTCGACCGGCAGATGATCGGGGTCCTGAAGTCGACCATCTCGGCCGATCTCGGCTGGTCCGAGACGACCTATGCGGACGTCATATTCTGGTTTCAGGCGGCCTACGCGGTTGGATACCTCAGCTTCGGCCGGATCGTCGACGTCGCCGGTGCCCGCATCGGCTATTCGATCGCCTTCGTGATCTGGACCGTGGGCCATACGCTGTGCGGGTTCGTGAACACGGCGACGCAGTTCTCGATCGCGCGTGCCATCCTGGGTGTCGGCGAAAGCGGCAACTTCCCTTCCGGTATCAAGGCGGTGTCGGAATGGTTTCCGGCCCGGGAGCGCGCGTTCGCCACGGGCGTGTTCAACGCCGGCGCGAACATCGGGGCGGTCGTGACGCCGCTCGTCGTTCCGGCGATCACCCTTGCCTATGGCTGGCGCATGGCCTTCATCGTCACGGGCGCCGCCAGTCTCATCTGGCTGGTCGCATGGATCGCCATCTATCGCCGTCCCCGCGAAGTGAAGACGCTTTCGCCCGCGGAATTGGCGCACATCGAAAGCGACCCCGTGCATCCCGTCGAGAAGATCGGCTGGGGGCGGTTGCTGCGTTACCGCGAGACATGGGCCTTCGCGCTCGGCAAGTTCCTGACCGATCCGATCTGGTGGCTCTTCCTGTTCTGGACTCCCGACTTCCTTCAGAAGAGGTACGGACTCGACCTGGTCAGCTTCGGTCCGCCGCTCGTCGTGATCTACCTGATCTCGGATTTCGGAAGCGTTGCGGGAGGCTGGACCTCGTCGACCTTGATGAAGCGCGGGATGACCGCGAACCGTGCCCGAAAGCTGACGATGCTGGCGTGCGCCATCGCGGTGATGCCGATCTTCTTCGTGCAGTACGTCGCCAGTCTGTGGGGCGCGGTCGCCATCCTGGGTCTAGCTACCGCGGCGCATCAGGCGTGGTCCGCTAACCTCTATACCATTCCATCGGACATGTTTCCCAAGGGGGCCGTGGGATCGGTCGTCGGCATCGGCGGAACCGCCGGCGCCATCGGCGGCATGTTGATGGCCAAGTTCGTCGGCTACATGCTGCAGACGACCGGAAGCTATGCCGTCATCTTCGCGGTCGCAGGCAGCGTGTACGTCATAGGGCTGCTGGTCATTCACCTGCTCTCGCCTCGGTTGGCCCATGTCCGCGTATGACTTGAGCCCAGTCCACAGGCTTCCCACCGCACATTCCGGGTGTTCCTGGTGTACGGCGCAAACAACCCACACTCGCTGGACATGTTGTCATACAACTAATTGACTAGACGCACGGGGCATGGTCCACTGCCGGCGGCGTCAACGAACGCCGCCGAGTCGGGTCGAGCAGACGGAGCGCGGCATTCAACCGTCCGCCGCCCGGCCCACGAGAGGATGCCAACGCCGCATGCGTGCCGGAAGGCGGATCGGTCCGTCAGCGGCAGGTCACGGCCAACAGGAGGGAAAATCATGACGAGATCGACACACCGCATGGGCAGCTTCGCCTTGTTCCTGTCGGGCGCTGTTGTCGGAGTGCCGGCATTCGCGCAATGTTCGATACCGATCCCCACGTCGACGAGCACGTCTTCGTATGGAACGCTTCAGCTCCCGATCGACGCGAACGGCGATGGCAAGCCCGACACGGTTTCCGGCAGTCAGCTGTCAGGCTATTCGAGTCAGTACTTCGAGCGACAGACAGGGGCCAGGGTCGTGATGAGGGTTCCGACGAGCGGCTTGGCTACCACGCCGAACTCCAAGTATCCGCGATCGGAACTGAAGGAGAACCGCACTTGGAACGTGAACGACGGCTGCGCCGCCCAAGCTGCGCGCGTGAACATCTACGACCTTCCGGCAAGCGGGGACATCGTCATAGGTCAGATCCACCAGGAGGCGACGACACCGCGACCGCCGGTCGAACTGCATTATACGAACGGTACGATCCATGCGGACGTCATGAAGCAGAACACCACGGCGTCCGGCAGCCCGCGAACGCGCCTGACGATCGTCACCGGCATCCCCCTGAAGCAATGGTTCAGCTATTCCATAACGCTCGACAAGGGCGGCCTGCTGAAGGTCACCGTCAACGGCAGTTCCAAGACGACGTACCTCGACGCGAGCTTTGACAGCAGCAAGCTGTACTTCAAGGCGGGGAACTACACCCAGGACACCGGAGGAGGAAGCTCCGTCGGGTTTGAAGGCCTGAGCATACGACACAACTGAGGCCTTCGCTCCTTCGTCCCGCAGCCTATCGGCCCTGCGCAGGCTGGTCGCTCCCGTTCACGTCACACCGAGTGCCCCCGCCAGCTCCGGCGGCGGGGAGCCTTTTCCGACCAGTGCAGTGGCCCGCGGGATCCCGCCGGATGAGCGTCAGCCGCGCCTTGCTTGGAGCGTGAACGCTGCGATCGAACCGTCCTTGCAGACGGAGGCGGCATCCGCCTGGAAAGCCGCCCGCGATCGGGCGCGCCTCCATACTCACGCAAACACTTTCACCGCACCCGAATGGTTTCACGCCTCCCCGTTCGATGACCGACTGCCGGCCTGCAGAATGACGGAACCGCAGAATCGGTCCCGCTCGGGAAGCGGGATTCAGTAACTGATCAACGTAGTACGGACATCGACCGGACACCCCCGACATGACTGCTGGTCGTGATCGAGTTCAGCCATCGAGCGGACCAAATATCCGCTCCAGACACTCGACGAGGGCATCAGCCGTGCAAGGCTTCTCGAGGAAGCAGTGTGCGCCGTTCGCGAGTGCGCGGCTTCGCGTCTGTTCGGTGGCATAAGCCGTCACCAGGATGAATGGAATTTGGCTTCCCTGCGCGTTCAGCGTTTCCTGGAGTTCCAACCCGGTCATGCCGGGCATGTGGAGATCCGAGATTATGCAGCCGACCGCCTCCTGCGGCGCCTCGAGGAAATCCAAGGCGGAACGGAAGGGGGCGGACATCAGGCCGAGGGATCTGATCAGGCTGGCCGTCGCGGAGAGCAGTAGCTCGTCATCCTCGACGATAGCGACGAGCGGTACTTTCAAGTTCATCGATATCTCGCCTGACGTCGGATTGCCCGCCGGTTCTGTATCTAACCTATTCGCCACACGCGATACTATACCTTGGTTTGTATGCCGCGGGCCGCGTCGCGCCCGAGATCTCGACTTGAGGTACAACCGGCCGAGGCCTCACAGATGGCTGCTACGCAGGCCGCAGCGTCGGCATGACGTCGCTCGACCCGTCAGGGCCTCGTGTTGCGATAAGATCGCACGCAACAGGCCGATCCCGTCTCCCCGTACAGGGCGCCTCAAGGGGGTAAGCCGAATGGACCGGCATTCTCCGACCTTGGACCCTATTCGCTCGACCGCGTGAGATTGGCGTGGCGGTGGACTGATCGGTGGCGCAAGCGGCTGGCCGACGATGCCGGGACGATCATTCGACGGACCACTCGTCCTTGGGCCCACTCCAAACCTTCGTATGATTGTTAGCCGGCGAGGGCCGATACACGGCTGATCCCTCAGTAATACCGGTGATGGGCGTCGACTGTTCATGCCAAAGGCGAACCATGTCGCAGCGACGTTTCGTTGGATCGGCAGGCATCGTTGCAGCCTGCTACCGGTCTATCCGATCAGGACGCCGATCTGATGTCGTTCCTAGCTCATTCGCTGGCGGCTTCCGGTCTGCCTGAGTTGTCAAAACCATCCCGACGGCTGGCCGACAGTGAGCGAATGGTCAACGGAGTCGTGCCACTTCGGCCCCCCATTTGGGGGTGGAGGCCGGTCTTCCTGATCCGTAGTGCTGTACCCGGCTTAACCAAGGCGAGAGTGTAGCGATGAGTGTAGCGCCTGCGGATAAACCTGGTCCGGACGGACGATCGCAAACCTCCGTCCCAGCGACAGGGCGCCTATTCGGACGAACTGTCGAGGTCGCCTCGATCACCCAGAGCTATGCGCGCGTAAAATCGACGGGCCGATCGGAAATCGTACTGATCTCGGGTCCTCCCGGCATCGGTAAGTCGGCTCTGGTACATCGCTTCCGCTTTCTGCTCGGCAGCGACGGGCATCGCTTTGGAGCGGGAAAGAGCGATCTGCTCCAGCGGAACGTGGCGTTTGCTCCGTTGATGCAGCTGCTGCGGCCGTTGATCGATAGCGCGCTTGGGGAAAGCGACGCTGAGCTGGACAGGCTGCGTAACCAGATGCGGCAGATGATCGGACGAGAGGCGTGGTCGGTCGTAGACCTTGTTCCGGAAGCCCAGGCGCTGCTCGGACGAGGCGCCATATTGCCGGAGCTACCGCCTACCCTCGCGCAGGCTCGAATTCGTCGAGGCGTGGTGGCGCTGCTGGGAGCGTTGGCGACGCCTACTTCACCGCTCATACTCTTTCTCGACGACCTCCAATGGGCGGACCCATCCACTCTGGCGCTGCTTGTAGCGTTGGCAGAGGAACCCCCACGCCACGTGCTTCTGATCATCGCGCTTCGGGACAGCGAATCCGCATCTCTCGCCGAGCCCGGCGGCTTGCTCGAGCAGATCCGAACCGGCGACATGACGGTCTCCGATCTTTCGTTGCGCGCTCTCAACGTCGAAGACACCGAGGCGTTGCTGAGCGCGGCTTTCGGAGAGGTCAACGACGCCGCGGGCCTGGCCCAGGCCGTTCATGATCAAACGGACGGCAATCCCTTCTTCGTGCAACAGGTTCTACAAACGCTGCGAGAGGAGCGAACCTCGAACAATGGCTTGGATGAAAGCCGATGGGACTGGAGCCGCGGACGGTTTGCTCGACGTCGCGAGGTCGGTGACGTTCTCGACTTCATGGCCATACGGATCGGCCGCCTCGAACAAGGTGAAATCGATCTTCTCGGCGCGCTTGCGCTGCTCGACGGGCGGAGTGAGGTACCCCTCCTCGCGACGATCACGGGAATGGATGTCTCATCCGCCCGCGAACGGATGGAGAGCCTGATCAAGGCCGGGTTCGTCGTCGAGGTCGGTGGAGGATACGCCTTCGCACACGATCATATCCATGCAACGGCTCTGTCTCTTACGCCTTATGAGGAACGTGCGGCAAAGCACGCCTGGATCGCGACGCTTTTGTTGAAAAGCGACTGTACATCATCGCCCGAGCAGGCCTTTGAAGTCGCAGGTCACATAGTTCAGGCGATCGGCAAGCAACCCACCGATTGTTCAATCGATGTCGGATGGTTGTCGAGCGAAGACCGAAAAGCCTTTGCGATGCTCCTGCACGCTGCCGTCGCGTTTGCGGAAAAGGCAGCCGCTGTGGATCAGGTCGTGGAATACGTGAACTCCGCACTAAGCCTCGCGTCGAGCGACTGGTGGGAGGCGTGCTATCCTCTCATGTTCTCTCTGCATTTCGCGCGCTGCGAGCAGATGCTGCTTCGTGGACAGATCGACGTCGCTGACCGCGAAATAGACATGCTGATAGAACGCGCATCGAACGAATATGATCGGGCGGGCTGCTATCGCTTGCGCGCCGGCCTTCGCACCGTCCAGTCGGACTACAACGGGGCAATCGACGCCGCGTTGGAAGGCTTGGCGCTTCTGGGGCATCCTCTATCCCGCTATCCTTCGTTGGATCAGTGCCGCGAGGCTTGCGAACGTGTGCAGTCGCTCATGGGAAATCGGCCGACCGCCGACATTCTGAAGCTACGCCTCGCGGAGGATCCAACCACCGGTCTGATAACGTCGCTTCTGTCCGGACTGTTCGCCGCGATCTTCTCGGACGATGGGCTGCGGATTCTGCATGCAGCCGCCATCATCGAGCTAACGCTGAAGGACGGGGTTACCGCCGATTCAGCCCACGGGCTGGCTTGGTTCGGCGTCTTCATCGCAGACATGTACGACCGGTACGAGGATGGCTTCGCCTTTGCCCAAGCGGCGCTTGCGCTGGTCGATCTGCATGGTTTCGAAGGTCAGCGTACGGCCGTGCTCATCGCGGTCGACCAGTTGAGCCCGTGGACCCAACCTCTCGACTACGCTTTGGCCACGGCGCGGGACGCGATCGCTGCCGGCAGCGCTGCGGGCGATCTGGGCATGACCTGCTACGCTAGAAACCATCTGGTGTCGGATCTCATTCTCAGCGGGGAACGCCTTGCTGTCGTAGAGGATGAGGCGGACCGCGGTCTGGCACTCACCCGCCGGATCGACTTCCGCGACATCGAGATACTTATCGCCGCGCAGCGGTCGTTCGTGCGTCGACTTTCGGTCGGCGAGGTCGCTGAGCGATACGAAGAACTCGGCGAAATCACGTCCGCCTCGACGCGATTCTGGGTCCGGCTGTATGACGGGATCGCTGCATACATGTTCGAGGACACTCCGCGCGCCGCGGCGGTCTTCGGCGAGGCAGCTCAGCTCACATGGGCTGTCCCCGCCAACATCGATTTGGCGTACTTCGAGTTGTTCGCGGCGTTGAACGCCGCACGGTTCCACCCGGCCGAAGACGCCTTGGCCGCAATGAGACCGCATCGTGCTCGGCTTGCCGGTTGGGCAGCCCGCAACCCCGCGACGTTCGCGAACAAGCTTTCGCTCGTCGATGCGGAGATCGCGCGTCTTCGAGGTGATGAACTCAGCGCCATGCGGACATTCGATCGAGCTGTCGATCAATCCTCCGCGTTCGTCCATGAGCGTGCGCTCGCGCGCGAATTGGCAGGCCGCCATGCAGCGGACCTCGAACTCGACGGGGCGGCAGCAAGCTATCTGGCGGACGCTTGCGCCGACTATCGCACTTGGGGAGCATTCGAAAAGGCACAGTGGGTCGAACGCCGTCATCCTGGTCTGGCAGCTCGTCGTCGGGATCGTACTGACGAGCCTGACGTATTCGTGCCAGCGGCCCTGGTGGCGATCGCGCGCGACTTCTCCCAGGAGTTGCGCTTCGTGCCGCTGGTCGAAAAGCTGATACGCTCGACTGCCAAGCAGGCCTCGGCGGACAGCGCGATGCTCATTCTGCTTCGCGATGGCGATCCCGTGGTCGCGGCCTCAGGGTACCTCGAAGGCGACGAGATGAGTGTCGTCGTCGATACCACGATCCCCACTGCAGACAGGTTGCCTTCGGCCGTCCTAAAGGAGGCTCTTGAAGCTCGGACGGTCTGCCTCCTGCAGGACAGCGCCGGCTTTCAGGAGCCGGTTCGGGAAAAGGCGGTGCATGCAACCCTCTGTCTGCCCTTGGTGAAAGGGGACTTGCGGATCGGTGCGATCCTGCTGTTCCGGCGTGCAGGGGGGCAAGGCTTCGGCGGGTGTGACATCGACGGTCTCGAACTCCTTGCCGCCCAAGCCGCAATCTCTTTGGAGTCTGCGCGAACCTACACCGACGTCGCCAATTCCCTGAAGTATCATTCCGACGCGGCCGCGTCGCTCCGGGTCGCCCGGTCCGAACTCGCGCGGACGTCCCATCTTTCCGTCATGGGCGGGCTCGCGGCTTCGATCGCGCACGAGATCAATCAACCTCTGGCGAGCGTCCTCGCCCTCAGCGACGCTGCTCGTCGCTGGCTGCGCCGCAAGGAGCCCGACCTGACGGAAACGCTTGCATGCGTCGATGGCATTCACGGCGCGGGCGTCAGAGCCTCTGAAATCGTTCGCTCGCTTCGTTCACTCGCGAAACAGGAAAGCCCCGCGCTACTTCCCGTCTCGCTGAATGCCGTCGTCCGGCACGGGATCGAGCTGATCGGGCCGGAGATGGATGCGCACCAAATCCAGCTGGCATGCCGGTTCGATGCTGGTGAGGACGTGACGGTACCTGGCGACCGTGTTCAGCTGCAGCAGGTCCTGCATAATCTCCTCACCAATGCGATTGACGCCGTAGAGAATCGTTCCGCCACCAGTCGGCACGTCGCTGTTTCCACATTCGACAGTGGCACTGCCATAGCTGTTCGCGTCGAGGACAACGGTTGCGGCATACCTCCGGAGAAGTTGAAGGAGATACTGACGCCCCTGTTCACCACCAAGACGAAGGGAATGGGCATGGGGCTGGCAATCTGCAATTCCATCATCGAGGCGCACGGCGGCACGTTGACCGCGACGCATGTCGAGACCGGCGGAACCGTCTTCGAGTTCGCGATACCGCGGTGACCGGTCTACGTCCTGGAATCGGCAAAGCGGATCAGACGAGTTGTCCTGAGGAGCGGTTAGTCGTTGCGGCGAGCAGTGACGATTCCCGGAACGGCGATACAGACGGGTTGAGGCTCACAACGCGCGAGACGGATCGACGCGGCGGGGGCTCGGTCGTCGAGACAGAAATCACGGTCGATGCGACGTACTCACAATGATGATCCGTCCGCTCGCCCAGGTCGAACGGGGGCTGTCTAGGTACCGTCCCGCGATCGATCCACTAACGGGATTCGAACTTTGGTGAACTCACCTAATCCTTCTATGCGACGGAACCCTGCGTCTGGCGACAGATCAGTATACGGTCGTTCGCGCTTTGCCTCGGCTAAGAAGAGAAAGTGAGACGTCTCGAGCTGACTGGACCCATCGGTATCTGCCTCGCAATGGCGATACCGGTGGCAGCTAGCGCATCGCCAGAGCGGTCGCAGCGCATAAGTCTGCCAGCGCAGCCGCTGCGGATTACGTTGCTTGACTTGGCGCGACGCTTCCGTGTTGATCTGGCTTTCTCAAACATGATGATCGGCACGGTACGTGCGCCAGCAGTCTCCGGAACCTATCGCTTCGAACAGGCTATGGCAGCAGCACTTGCCGGCACCGGATTAACGATGCAACGGGTCGGCGTTGGCAGATATATCGTGACCGGCGAACGCAGCAAGGCGACTACGACGACGATCGATCCACCGATGCCGGAGATCGTCGTGATCGGGCGAAAGACGCAGAATGTGGACATCCGCCGTCGTGCCAGCGACATCCAGCCCTATCAGGTAATAACCCGCCGAGACGTACGGAACGCGCACGCCGCGACGATTGAAGAGCTGCTCAGCAAACGCATGTCGGCCGACCAGCGCGGCGTGTCGTTCTCTCAAGCGCCGGTCGGCGGCCAGGGTACTCCACAGTCGTCGATCAACCTGCGTGGTTTGGGCGGAGATCAGACGTTGGTTCTGCTCGATGGGCGCCGCCTGCCTCGACTGCCCTCGCTGCAAGTGCGATTCATCCAGTCCGACGTCAACGCGCTGTCCGTAGAATCGATTGAACGTGCCGAAGTCATTACCTCCACCGCTGGCGGAATCTACGGTCCTGGAGCGATTTCTGGTGTCGTCAATCTCGTGCTTCGGCGCGACTATCGCGGCATAGAGGTCACCGCTACACGCGGAATAACTCAGCGCGGCGATGCGCCCTATGGTCGGCTCGATGCACGGGTCGGCTTCACGCCGGATCACGGAGCGACGGACGTGATGCTGGCGTACAGTGCGTCAGTCAGCGCCGGGCTTAGTGTGGCGGAGCGCGATTACCGTGCTCGAGCGAGCGAACGGCTGTTCGCGCAACCGGCGGGGGCTTTTTTCGGCAGCGATCTACCGATATCGAACTCGATCAACGTGCTGGGCGCCGCACCCCTCGTGCTCAAACAGGATTACGGCGGAGCCGTGCTCGGTAGCCGACTGACCACATTGGCGCCAGGCGGCAGCCGAACCCCCACTGTCATCGGGGCCGAACTGCTGAACAACGCCGGTCGTCTCGATTACCTCCCGGCGAGCACGGTCGGCGGGGGGCGCCAGTCACTGACCGTTGCGCAGCGGACGACGGCAATTCTAGCCAATGTCCGGCATCGCTTTGGCGGAGTCCAGCTGTATGCCGATCTCGTCTATCTGCTCGATCGTGGTCAGGTTGCGTTGGGGGGCTTCTCGCCGACCCTTCGGCTCTCCGCGGATGATCCTCGAAACCCCTTCCTTCAGCCGATCGACGTGAGTTTCCCGGTTCCGGCATACGGCACTCATGGTGGTCAGCGCATCGCTACGGCTCGACAAAGCCTCGGTGCGATTATCGACCTGCCCGCAACGTGGACAGCCAATTTCGACCTGAGTTTCGGTAGCGCAAAACAGACATTGGCGACCAGCGGCCTCTCCTACAGCGCCACCGGCTACCTCATGCTGACCGGATCGTCAGCGCGGGGAACCGTTCAACTTGACCCGTTCGGCGATACCACGGCCTTCCAGGATGCATTAGGTCAACTGGCGGCGCCGGCGACGGGGATGTTCGAGCAGACCAACCTCTTCAGTGACGCTACGGCACGCTTCGCCGGCCCGGTGGTGACGCTACCCGGGGGAGCGCTCGTTGCCACGATGTTGCTCGAACAACGCCGTGAGCGCGTCGGCCCGAGTGTCGACCGTGCCGAACTTTTCAATCGTGTGTATCTTCAACCGCGTCGCGCCTTCGGCGAACGGGTCCGATCGGCTTACATCGAATTGCGTGCGCCCATCTTCTCCGAAGATGCGCGGTCGGGACCGTTGCGTGGGCTTGAACTCCAACTGGCGGCAAGACGCGATGATACGCGGGCGAGCATCGGTGATGATCCGTTCGATAACCCGACGATCGCGTATAGGCGCTTCACGGCTGCAAAGCATGGCGCAATGGTTTTCACCGCCGGGTTCAAGATCAAGCCGCTACAAGGTTTGACGATGCGGGCGAGCGTTGCCTCCGGGGAAAATGCCCCCCCGATCAGTGCGGTTGCCAACGCTATCGTGTTTGGCGTTGCTAACGACCCGAAACGGGGCAGCCAGCTGGTCGGAGCCGATGCGCCGTACGAATTCGTTGTATTTCGCGACGACATCCGTCCCGAACGTGCACAGAGCTTGTCCGCTGGGTTCATCCTGACGCCCTTTGGTACGCGAGGGCCTTCGTTGTCGTTCGATTACACCCGTATCCGGCGATCACGGGAGGTGAACGGCAGCAATATCGGCAATGCGTCGTTCTTCCTCACCAACGAAGCGCTTTTTCCCGATCGCGTTACGCGTCTACAGCTCTCACCCGATGATGCCGCCAAGGGATTTACCGGTGGCATCGTCACCAAGCTGGACGCGAGCTACCTGAGGATCGGCCATACCGAGCTCGATGCGGTCGATGTCAGTATGGCGCTCCCGATCCGAGCCGCGAAAGGTGATCTTTCTCTGATCGCCTCGGCGAGCTGGCAGCCCCGCTATAGAAGCTTCGTGCTGCCTCAATATCCGATCCTCAACTATGTAAACATGGCTCAGGGAATACTCGAATGGCGCGGCAACGTCGGTGCCACGTGGTCTAAAGGGCCGATCACCCTTGGGACGAGTGGGCAATATCATGGTTCGTACAGCGTGAGCCCCGTAAGCTTCGTTGCAAACGATACCGACAGCCGGCGGCAAGGTGCCAGAACGATCGGGGCCCAGTTCACCATGGATCTGTACACCGCGTACCGGATTGGCTTGACGCCGATGGCGCGGCGGCCGCGGACGCTCGATCTCCGCTTCGGCGTGCAGGATCTGCTGGATCGGCCACCGGCAACCGTTGTCGGGTCTCCGGCAGGGTACAGCTATTATTCGGACCCTCGCCGACGTCGCCTGGAACTCACAGCCGCGGTGAATTTGTGACGGTCGCCGCTCATTATCGGGCGCCTACGGCATGGCGAAGACGGTCGCGACCACGCTACGCGACGCCGGGTTCGCGACCGGCACAATCGTCGCGCGTAACGAGGCGAGGGGCGCGGACACGCACGGCTATTGTTTAATTTCGAGGGCCGAAGCGATGGGTACGCTCTTGCTGGTCAATGTACCGACGCTCGGCACGGCGGGACCGGATACTGACGCGCTTGCCTTCGCCGCACCGGTGATCGCCGGTGCGATGTCGCGTTTGGCGTCGTTGCGCTACCGGTCAAAACGCCATTTCCGGCCGCAGCGCGAGAGAATGGAAACTTGCTACGGGAGCCGAGCTCGCGACGTCGCAGGCGTCGGAACAGTTTGTGCTCTACACCGGCATCCGCCCCAATCAATCGAATTTGGATGCAGCAGCGGCCTTCGCGCGAGCTTCAACCGCACGGGCCCTACGCGCGAGCCGTACGCGCCCATACCGAACTCCACTAATCATCAGCGCCGCGACGACGACCAAGATCGCAACTTCAGCCAGCTTCTGCTTTGGGATAATGCCGTCCACCATCTCGATCAGTCCGTCCCCAAATACATAGCCAATCGCAGTGAAGCCAACGCCCCACACCAAGGCAGAGATCGCGTTGAGCACCATGAAGGTGCGAACAGGGACGTGCGAGGTGCCGATCGCGATGGGACTGATCGTGCGCAAGCCGTAGAGAAATCGAAAGCCAAGGATGAACACCGTCGGATGACGTTCGAGCGTATCAAGCGCCTTGGCGAAGGCGGGTTTCCCAGCGATCTGGCGGACGCGCTTGGTATCGCGGTACCGGCGGCCCGCGAAAAAGAAGAGTTGATCCGCGGCGAACGATCCCGTCACCGCCGCCGCCGCGCTACCCCATAACGGCAACAAATGCTGGTGCGCCAGCAGGCCACCCGTGACGACGCTGGTTTCCCCCTCAATCGCCGCGCCGAGAAAGATTGCGGCAAGACCGTATCTGACGATGAAGCTTTCGATCGACATCTGCCGTCCTTGCCGTACCGCACTGCGTTTAGCCAGCATGGCTATCGGACAATATAATCCATCTCGCCTATCGCTGCGCTACGCTAAGCATCCGCAACAGTGGATAGGCCGTTGTGATGTGGAAATTGGGCTGCACGACGGGCAGGACGTAGTTGCCGCTAGTTAAATCCTGGCCGCCACTGGACGTCGTAAAGGCGACCGTCGCGTCTTCCTTGCTGTGGATGGCGACGCGGGGAACGCTTTCGATGAACGTGGACGTGGCGATACGCTTTCGAAGCGCGGCGAAACTCGTCTCCTCGTCCGCCATTGGCGGACGCAGCGGGGCGTGAGGACCGCCCGTGCTTACTCGGCGCTTGCCGCTGGTCCACAGCGACATGGGAGTATGGGGGGCGGGCGTCTTCGTCATCAACTGACCTACTGCGCCGCTGCTACACTTGCGCCCCCACGGCCGGAGGAACGGCAAGCAAGCCGCTCGACGAGTGTTGGCCGTCCCTGGGTCGGTGCAAGCAGAATGGCTGGGAGATTCAGGATCATCGAAACGAATATCAGACGGCCAAGCTCTCCAAATAGGCGTGAACCGCCTGCACGACGACCGAACCTTCCCCCACGCCAGCAGCCACCCGCTTGACGGATCCCGCCCGTACGTCGCCGACGGCGTATATTCCCTGCCTGGCTGTCTGGTAGGGTGAGGCGAGCGGAGTGCCATCATCATCACGACCGGCGACGATGAAGCCGTTCTCGTCCAACTGAAGGCAGCCCCTCAGCCAATCGGTGTTCGGCTCCGCGCCGATCATGACGAAGAGGCTGCCCGACGCCACGCTCGTGACGTCGCCCGTCCGAACGTCGCGCCAGTAAATCGCTTCTAACGTTCGGTCGCCGGCGAGCTGCGTCACTTCGCTGTAGGGATGGACTGTGATCCGTGACGACGAAGCGATGCTGCGTATCAGGTAGTTCGACATCGTTGCCGCCAACCCCGCGCCGCGTACGAGAACGTGCACGTGGCTGACATGGCGGGACAGGAATACGGCGGCCTGCCCGGCGGAATTCCCGCCGCCGACGACCACCACTTCGTGACCTTCGCATAGCATCGCTTCCATGGCCGTTGCCGCGTACTGCACGCCGTGGCCTTCGAAGCGGTCGTAGCCCGGGACCGAGAGCTTCCTGTAACGGGCTCCCGAGGCGACGATGATCGCCGTCGCACGCAGGCTCTGGTTCCCTTCGAGTCCTATGCGGTAGGGGCGGACGTTGCAGTCGAGTGATGTCGCAGGCCTCGAGATTGCGATCCGAGCGCCGAACTTCTGCGCCTGCACCTGAGCCCGACCCGCCAGTGCCTGGCCGGATATCCCAGTCGGGAAGCCGAGATAGTTTTCGATCCTGGAACTCGTGCCGGCCTGGCCCCCCGGGGCCAGGCCCTCGATCACGACGGTCTTCAGACCCTCCGAAGCGGCGTAGGTCGCTGCGGCCAGACCCGCGGGGCCTGCACCGATTACCGCCACGTCCCAGATCTCATCGGGATCGAAACGTTCGGTCAGACCGATCGCATCGGCGAATTCGGGTGTGGACGGGTTACGCAGGACGAGTTCCGCCGTGACGATTGCCGGCAGGTCCCGCGGTTCCAGACCGAACTCGACGACTAGGTCCGATGCCGTAGGATCGGCACGTGTGTCGATCAGCCGTACTGGATAGCCGTTGCGTACTGCAAACCGTTCAAGTCGCACCGTGTCGGCGTCGTTCGCCGGGCCGATCAACGTGATGCCGGCCCGGTCGTGATGGATGAAGCCCATCCGCCGCAATATGAATGCGCGCATCACGACCTCGCCGATGTCGGGTTCCGCTGACATGAAGCCGGTGAAGTCCGCTGCCGCGATCCGGATGACTTCGACTTCGCCAAGCGCTCTCGCCGTGACGAGCAGCGCGCGGGCGCTGAGATGATCAAGTTCGCCGGTGAACTGGCCGCGTTCGTGCACCGTCAGCAGATGCTCGGCGCCGAGGTCGTCGGACGTGAACACGCCGACTCTACCCGACAGGACGACGAAGAAGTCTGCCCGGCGCTCGCCGCGCCTGTACAGGGTCGCCCCCTCGGTAAACGTCTGTTTGGGACCGTAAGGTGCGATCCGCAGGATCATCTCGGCATCCAGGACCGGATAGATCTGAGCGGTCCGCGAATAGGGATCGTCCGATGAGCGTCGCGGGTCGATCATGTCATGCTCCTTTTTTTTCGCGTCCGTTCTCGATCGACCAAGACGCCGCCGATCATCCTCCGCGTGATGTCCGATGTGACGGCGGCCTCACCGCCGGCGCGATCGACTGCCGGTTCCTCGCGCCCGGCTCGTTGACCGCATCCCTCTCGACCATACACGCGGTGACCCGGCGTTATGACGGGTCGACCTAAACCAGGCTGCCGTCGTAAACCATTTCGAAAAGCGCGGCGTTCTTCGAATAATCGACGTTCACGCCGATGAGTACGGGCCCGTCCGTTTCGAAGGCCTTGCGCAGGACGGGTGCGATGTCGTCCGCTCCCTTGACCTGGAAACCGGTCGCGCCGAACGCCTCGGCGTACTTGACGATGTTGACAGGTCCGAGGTCGGTCCCGGAATGCCGCCCGTATTTGAGCTCCTCCTGCGCTGCCACCATGTTGTAGCTTCCGTCGATCCAGACCATGTGGACAAGGTTGAGTTTCAGCCGGACTGCAGTCTCGAGCTCCATGCCCGAGAAGAGGAATCCGCCGTCGCCCGATACCGAAAGCACTTTCTCCGCCGGTCGCACGATGCAAGCGGCGATGCCCCATGGGAGCGCGACGCCCAGCGTCTGCTGACCGTTGGAGATCAGCACCTGTCGGGCCCGAAAACTGGTGAGGTAGCGTGACAGATACAGACTGAACGAGCCCATGTCGGAGCACAGTGTCACGTCCGGAGTGAGGACCTTCTGAAGTTCGGCGATGATCCGAAGAGGATGAACCGGGCTGCCGCCCTGCGCTGCCGCCTCCGTGATCAGCCTCGTCCGGTCTTCGGCGATATGCCTCAACAGACCGGAGCTCTGGACGGACAACCCCTTGCGTACGATGAGGCGGCTAAGACGTTCGATATTCGCTTCGATGCTACCAAGGATCTCTACCGACGGATTGTAATCGTTCTCGATCATGGCGGGAACGACGTCGATATGAACGATGGGGCGCTCGGAGCCGCTGTTCCAGATGGATGGCCAGTACTCCACCGCGTCGTATCCCACGGTGATCACGACGTCCGCGGATTCGAGCAGCTTGTCCGCGGGCTGGTTGGCGATCTGTCCCACGCGACCGCCGAACGCTTCGAACTCGCGCTCGGACAGGGCGCCTGCCGCCTGGAACGTACCGACCACCGGCAGGACGGTCTTCGCCAGAAGGGCCCGGATCGCCTGAGCGACTCTGGGTTTGCTGGCCATCAACCCGAGAAGCACGACCGGGTTCGTCGCGTCGTTTATGAGCCGGGCGGCTTCCGCCAGCGCGACGTCCGGACCTGCGCCCTGCTCGATGACGGAACGCAGGCGTATAGGCGAACAGGCGGCGGGGCCGTTCATGATGTCAATCGGCAAGCCAACGAACGCCGAGCCGGGACGCCCGCTCTCGGCCGCTCGAAACGCCGCGGACAGTATTTCCGCGGTTGCCGCAGGGGAATCGACTTCGGCAGCGAACTTGGTGACTGGCCGACATACGTCAACGGAGTCCAGCGACTGGTGGAGCAGTTTCAGTCGGTCGGCGACCGCGACCGATCCGCCGAGCGCGACCATCGGATCTCCCTCCGAGTGCGCGGTCGCCAGGCCGGTGACCAGGTTGGATACTCCGGGGCCCGAGGTGGCGATCGCAACACCGGCCTTCCCCGTCATCCTGCCGATGCCGCCTGCAATGAAGGCGGCGTTCTGCTCGTGCCGGCAGACGACGGTCTGGATCGACGAATCGACTAGCCGATCGAATACCCTGTCGATCTTCGCGCCCGGGACGCCGAAGACGTGGGTGGTCCCACGCTGTTCCAGGGTTTCTACTACGACGTCTGCACCGTTTCGCTGTTGCGGGGAGGCATTGGTCATCGGGGTATCCAATCGTTTGAGATGGGAGAGCGCCGGTCATCCTTCGGCGGCGGAGATCTTCGTGGAAAGATCCGGATCGTTCAGTGCGGCTTTTTCGAATGCCGCCGTGTGCGGCAGTTCGACATGGAGCGAGTACACGGGACAGAGCTCCGCCGTGGCGCTGTCGACCACGAAGTCGAGCACGTGGCCACCGGACGTCCGGTCGGCGTTGAGGAAATGCAGATGATAGCCCGGCACCCCCAGAGTGCCGGCATAGGCAGGGGTCCGAAATCCGGCGAGGGTTCCTTCGATGTTCTCGAAGACGGTCTCCTTCTCACCTTTCGCCGCATCCTGCAGCGGAGGATAGGGGCGGTGCTGATTCCGCACGGTACGGGTGACGACCCGTTTGAAAATGCCGTCGAGCCGAATCGCCGTGAAGATGTTCTGTTCGCTCTTCGCCGTCAGGGCCTCGACAACCTCGTTCTTGGCAGATCCCGCCAAGTGCAAGCTGAGCGCCGGCCTGAAGAAAGTGACTACGGCGAACGGTGTTCGCTGATCGTCGGTTACGATTCTTGCGCTACCGTCGGAGCGAAGCTGATAGAACACGCCGTCGAAGCCGATCATCTCTCCGTCGAGGGCGTTGAACGTGCCCAAACCGAAATCGCCATGCCGATGGAGTTCTCCGTAGGTCATGTCTCCATCGTAGACACCCTCAACCAGCGCAGACATCAAAGAGGTCTGGTATAGTACGCCGGCTGCTGGCGTGTTCGCGCGTCCCGACGCGATACTTGCCTGCGGCAGTATCGCGAGCACGCTGTCGAAAGGCTGATCCGTCATTCCGGTTCTCCTGCTCAGTCTTCAGCGAACTGTCGCAATCGCGTCGACGGCGCGAATGCAGTTGCGGTTTGAGGTGCCAGACCGGTCGGCGGAGTACCGTTCGCTCCGCCGCCATCGTGCCATTGGCGCTCGACTTCGAACCGAAGCAGGAGTTCCTTCGATGTCGTCATCGTCGCCCCGGCAGCGGACATTCGGCGCAGCGCCAAGTTCCGAGCGGTCGGGTCCAGGCCGTCGCATGCGTCGACGACGATCAGTACATCGTAGGTGTCCGCCAACGCGGACAGGATGGAATAGCTGATGAGCGCCTCGGAAAGACCACCTGCAAATATGAGGGCTCCGCGTCTGGTACGGAAAGCCTCCCGTCGAACACGCTCGTTCTCACAGCACCTTGTGGGGTACTCTTCGATCACCGAGAGGTCCGCAAGCTCGGAGGGGCGCCCCAGGTCCGCGTCGAAGTTCTCGCTCTCCGTCAGCAACGGTGACCGCACGACGGGGACGTTGAAATCTTCCGCCGCACGGGCGAGCGCCAACGCATTGGCATGAAAGGCCGGTTCACCGGCCATGCCTTCTTCGGGAGTTCTCCGAGGAGCATGATCCACGAGGACCAGTACGCAGTCGTTCACGTTGAACGAGGGGAGCATCATGGAACGGGTTTCCTTCTGGGATGAGCCTGTCGACGGACCGTTGGCGTGCCTGTTGTGTTCTTGCCGGAGCAACTGGGGTCATGATGGAAAGCCACCGATGCGGCCCAGGACGTCCCGTCCGCGGTCCGGTGTCAGGACCGTGGTGCTCACGCGATCAGGGGCGAAACCTTGGAAGAGTGACGGCGAACCGCGTTCCGACGCCTAACCGGCTTTCAAGGGATAGCTCGTGGTTCAGGGAGTCGCACAGCGAGCGCACGAGATAGAGGCCCAAGCCAAGTCCGTCGGTCTGGGCATCGAGCTGCTCGAACGGACGGAAGATCCTGTCGCGATCGGCTTCGGCGATGCCCTCACCGCTGTCGGCTACCTGGAGGCTGATCGATGAACCGATTCGTCGACAGCCTACGACCACCCGGCCCGACCGAGTGTACTTGAGGGCATTTCCCACGAGGTTGCCGAGGATCGTCTCCAATAGCCGAGGGTCGCTCCTTACGATCTCGGAGCAGTGAACGAATCGCAGGTCGAGGCCCCGGGCCGATGCCTCCATGCACCAGCCGCTCTCGACCTCGTTCAGGACCGCGGAGATCGCAAAGCATCGAACGCCAGACCGGCTTACTTCGTCGTCCTTTGCGCGGGACGCCATCGCGAGATCCGTCAAGCCGGTCGCCAAGCGTACGATCTGCGTTTCCGCCGCGCGCGCCCACATGCGATCATCCGGTCCGCTGGCGTGCGGCGCCAGTCGCTCGAGCGCGCGGCTGATGATCTGGAGAGGTTGCTTCAGATCATGGCCTGCGACCGCCATCAGGCGATTGCGATCAGCCGTCGCCGATCGCGACACCGCAAGGCGGTACCGGAGGTCGGCTATGCGCTGCGCATCGCTTGATGCCCCAGCGGGATAATCAGACGGAATGTTCATCTTCATGGCTGAGTAGGGCGCAGTATGGCCGAACGATTGCATGCTCATCTGGTGCCACCTTTGTTAAGCACAGTTAGGCGACGGGTGGCTTAAGCCGCCTGCCGCCAGGACCGGCGCCAAGCGAGCGGCGTTTCGGAAACGAACCGCCGGAACAACCGGGTGAGGTGAGCCTGGTCGGTCAGGCCGCACGCATCCGAGATCGTGCTCAGCGTATCGGTCGTGGTCATCATGAGCATCTGGGCATGCGCGATGCGCCTGCGCGTGATGTAGGTATGTGCGGTTTCGCCCATGCTCACCTTGAATGCGCGGCAGAAGTGACCGTTGCTCACTCGGGCGATCCTGGCGAGGTCGGCGATGGCGATCGTCGAATTCAAGTTTCGTTCGATATGATCGGCGATGATCCGGATCTGCCATGCCGCGAGCCCCCCGCGGACCGCCTGTGGCCTCGCCGCAGGCGTCGCGTGCAGATGCTGGGGCTCGACCTCCGCAGGGCGAAGCAGCCCTTCGAGCTGCCGCAGGCATTCCCGCGCCTCGTCGATGTCGTAGTCCAGAGCGGCCTGGGCGCCACGAATGAGCGTCGCCGCTGCCATGCCTTGCTGTTGCAGAACCGGATTTGCGAGCATGTCAGCTATCTCCGAATGTTGGCTGATCTAACCTGAAGCTGAAGGGGGATCCCCTTCGAAGCCACCGGTTGGGTACCACAGCGGATTTGGTTCCGACTTTCATACGGAGGTATGACTTTGTGCGTTTTCTGCGTGCTGAGGCCGCGCCGGATCCTGGAGAACGGTCAGCGCCGAAGGATCGCAGAGCGGCCTTGACGGATACCGGCCACGATGTTTGTCCAGCAGGCGAGATGGCGAGTGCCAAGGCATGACCGCCCGAAGGCCAGCTAGACGCTCGGGCGACAACGTGAGTATGCGGACAAGTCCCGCAGGCCTCACGCGAACTGCGCCCGTATGCGCGTTTCGCCGTTCGCTGGACTGCCGAGCGTCCACGGTCATTCTGGAGTGAGCAGACGCCCTCGCGGATCAGCTGGTCCGGCGGGGCCATGCGCGTGCGATGATCCGTCGGCCGCGGGGAGTCGCTATTCCCGCGGCCGAACGGCTTCGTTCATGGTCGAAACGATCTCGCCTCGCCGGTCGGCGGCCGTGCTCAATACCCCGTATTGGCTTTGCGTACGGTCTGGACCTTGCCGCGGAATATCCAGTAGCTGAACCCCACGTAGGACAGTACGACAGGCAGGATCAGCAGAACGGACCATGCGACGATGACTTGGGTCCGACGCATCGAGGCCGCCTGCCAGATAGTCATCACCCCAGGGATCGCGTCGGGCCAGATGCTCGCCGCTAGGCCTGCCAATGCCGTCAGGAGAAGGACTATCGCGGCAGCGAACGGGAGCCATTCCCGGCGGCTCCAAAGCGACAACCATGCGGTTGTCCAAGCGATGGCGGCCAGGATGGGAAGAGGCGCAAGATAGAAGGTGCCCGGCCAGGTGAACCAACGGGCAGCGACGGTCGGCAGGGACAACGGTGTCCACACGCTGACCACGGCGATCACGGCTCCGGTGGCAAGGAGCGCGGGGCGGGCGATCTCGCGGGCGAAGATCCTGACGTTGTCTTCCGTCCGCCAGATCAACCAGCATGCGCCGAGAAGCGCGTAGAAACTCAGAACGCCGAGCCCCGTCACGATCGAGAAGAGGTGAAGCCAGTCGAACGGACCGCCTGCATACCGACCGTCCACCGCCGTCACGTCGCCGCCGATGAACGAGCCCAGGATCGCCCCCTGGCAGAACCCGGCGAGCATCGACCCGCCCGAGAAGGCGATCGTCCAGCCGATCTCGAACGGTCCGCCTTGCGAGCGGAATTCAAATGCGACGCCTCGCAGTACGAGTCCGAACAGCATCAGTGCCAACGGGACGTAGAATGCGGGGAGAAGGATCGAGAAAGCCGCCGGAAAGCCTGCAAGCAGGACCATGCCGCCGAGTACGAGCCACGTCTCGTTGCCGTCCCACATCGGCGCCAGCGATCTCATCATGGTGTCGCGGGTGGATGTGGCCGGAGCGAAGGGGAAAAGGATCCCGACGCCCAGATCGAAGCCATCCAGTGTGACGTAGAGTCCGATCGCAACGGCTGCGAGCAGGGCGAAGATGACAGAATAGTCTATCATGGCTCATTCCTCGGCATGATGCTGGCCAGGTTGTGGGCGCCCACCGGCCGCACGACCGGTGGGATCGGCGCTAGGTCGCCAGGCCCGCGGAATACCATCCTGCCGGCGTACCAAAGGAACCCGAGCAGCAGTAGATTATAGAGGATCAGCGCTATGCCGAGCGAACTGGCTACTGCACCGCCAGCGATCGGCGACACCGCGTCAGCAGTGCGCATGTATCCGTAGACGACCCAAGGCTGGCGGCCGACTTCCGTGATCATCCAGCCCGCCAAGGTCGCGATGAAACCCAGCGGAACGCCTGCCATGCAGGCATATTGATACCACCTCGTGTCATAGAGGCGCCCGCGCCAGCGCAGTATCAGACCGGTCATGGCGAGCGCCAGCATAGCGACGCCGCAGCCGACCATGATTCGGAACGCGAAGAATACCGGCGGCACCGGCGGCCGGTCCGCCGCAGGGACGCTTTTCAGCCCCTTCACCTCGCCGTCGAGCGAATGCGTCAGGATGATGCTGCCCAAGACCGGAATCTCAAGCGCGTAATCGTTGCGCTCCTCCTTCTGGTTGGGCCAGGCGATGAGCGTCAGCGGCACGCGCTTCCCTGTCTCCCATCGGCCTTCGATCGCGGCCAGTTTCATGGGCTGATGCTGCCGCGTGTTGAGGCCGTGCTGGTCGCCGATCTCCATCTGCAAAGGCACCAGGATCGCCGCCAGGAGAAGCGAGGCCGAAAAGGCAGCGCGTGCCGCACCCTGATCGGCTGGACGGCCGCGGCGCAGCCAGAAGGCGGCCACGCCGGCGATGACGAAGGATCCGGTGACGAAGCTCGCCGTCACCATGTGGGCGAAGCGGTAAGGCATCGATGGATTGAAGACCACGCCCCAGAAGTCGGTCGCCACGAACCGTCCGTCGCTCGCGGCCGTGAACGCCGTCGGCGTCTGCATCCAGCTGTTGGCCGAGATGATCCAGAACGCGGATATGACGGTCCCCGTGGCGACGATCACGCATGCCGCGAAATGGATTTTGTCCCCGACCTTGTCCCTGCCGAACAACATGATGCCGATGAAGCCCGCTTCGAGGAAGAAGGCGGTGAGAACCTCGAGCACGAACAACGGTCCGATGACGTCTGCCGTGGCCCGCGCATATGCGGACCAGTTGAGCCCGAGCTGGTACGAGATCACGACGCCGGTCACGACGCCCATGCCGAATGCGAGTGAAAAGACCCTGATCCAGAACAGCTGAAGCTGTTTCCAGACAGGATTTCTCGTGCGCAGCCACGCCGCACCTAGAAACACGATGAACCATGCCAGCCCGATCGTGAAGGCTGGCCACAATATGTGATAGCCCATCGTGAACGCGAACTGCAGCCGGGATAGGATCAAAGTGTCCATTGTCTTGCTCCGCCACTTTGATCGCCCGTTGAGCGCGGGAACGACATGATGTTCTCCAGATTCACGCGGTTGCGTTTCTGTTTCATCTTCAAGGGTCTGGACGAATTTTAAGATCAGGTATTGGATTTGCCTGCGTTAATTGGACGATCTGTACCCAACTGTTATGGGACCATCGCTTTCCGTCGAAAATCGAGGCGTATGATCACTCGGAGGCTTCGCAAGGCTGGTGGAAGATGCGGAGCAATCCGTGCGCGCGGTCTGAACCGGATGTCCGCCGTGTGCTTCCGAGCGTCCGTCGTCCTGTGGCACAGACTCGAACCGTTACGGCGACCTAGTGACGGTGAACGGTTCGCGGCTCAAGGCGGTGACATCCGCGCGTAACTTCAGCTGCGAGAAGCTGGCGACATATCCCGCTTCTGCAGATGCACGATTGCAGCGCTAACCGGCCGGTTGGACGAGATCGATCGCGACGAGGACGCGTCGGCACCGACCGCGCCGATACGCTGGCGACGAAGATCGCCAGGCTGCACGAGCAGCGTAAGGCCACCGCCGCGATGCTGGCTGTCTATCGACCACCGCCTGGATCTCCGCACCGGACCAGCGGCGTCGTATGAACGTAGGCGATCGCTCGGGCGCTACGAGTTGGCGCGGCCTGGACCCGAAAGAGGGTTGAGGCGGCAGTTACGCTGGCCGCCAGCTGACAGCTCGTCTGACACCATCGTATGATTTCTCCGCGGATGCGGTCCAGCTAACTTCCCTGTCAGATCCAATCCCAAGGAATGCTCATGGCTGCGCAAAGCAAATGCCCGATGAATGACGGACGGGTCGTCGGCAACGCCGTGCTGTTCGACATGACCGACCGGCTCTGGTGGCCGAACCGCCTCGATCTATCGGTACTGAGTCAGAACGCGCCGCAGCCGGACCCGCTAGGTGCCGCCTTCGACTATGCGGCCGAGTTCGCGACGCTCGATCTGGACGAGGTGAAGCGTGACATCGTCGCGCTGATGACCGACTCGCAGAGCTGGTGGCCGGCGGACTACGGCCACTACGGACCATTGTTCATCCGAATGTCGTGGCATGGCGCCGGCACCTATCGCACCGGTGACGGCCGCGGCGGCGCGGGACAGGGGGCGCAACGCTTCGCCCCGCTCAACAGCTGGCCCGACAACGCCAATCTCGACAAGGCGCGGCTGCTGGTGTGGCCCATCAAGCGGAAGTACGGCCGCAAGCTCAGCTGGGCCGACCTGCTGGTGCTAACCGGCACCTGCGCGATCGAGGCGATGGGGCTGAAGACCGTCGGCTTCGGCGGTGGCCGCGTCGACATCTGGGAGCCTCAGAACGACACCTTCTGGGGCCCGGAACGGGTCTGGCTGGGTAGCGACGAGCGCTACAGCGGCGATCGTCATCTCGAAGAGCCGCTCGCGTCGAGCCAGATGGGACTCATCTACGTCAATCCCGAAGGACCGAACGGCGTGCCTGATCCCGTCGCCGCGATCCGCGACGTGCGCGAGACGTTCACCCGCATGGCGATGGACGATGCCGAGACCGTCGCCTTGATCGCGGGCGGGCACACGTTCGGCAAGAACCACGGCGCTGCGCCGCCCAAGGACTACGTCGGGCCCGAACCGGAAGGCGCGCCGATCGAGCAGCAGGGCTTGGGGTGGAAGAACGCGTTCGGCACAGGCAACGGCGCGGCGACGATCACGGGCGGGCTTGAAGGGGCATGGACCAGCGATCCGATCCGTTGGGACAATGGCTATTTCAGCAACCTGTTCGGCTATCAGTGGGAACGCACCACCAGCCCCGCGGGCGCCCATCAATGGACGCCGATCAACCCGGAGGCGCAGGGTACGGTGCCCGACGCGCACGATCCGACGAAACGCCATGCGCCGATCATGCAGACCACGGACATCGCGCTGCTCCACGATCCATCCTATGCCAAGATCGCGCGGCGATATTACGAGAACCCTGGCGAGTTCGCGAAGGCGTTCGCCGAGGCGTGGTACAAGCTCACGCACCGCGACATGGGGCCGCACACGCGCCTGCGCGGCCCCGACGTCCCCCCCGAGCCGCGACTGTGGCAGGATCCGGTTCCGGTCCGCGATCATCCGGTGATCGACCGGGCACAGATCGCCGCGCTCAAGACGCAGATCCTCGAATCCGGGCTATCCACCGCCCGGCTGATCGCCACGGCCTGGGCGTCGGCCTCGACCTATCGCAATTCTGACAAGCGCGGTGGCGCGAACGGCGCGCGCATTCGGCTCGCGCCGCAAAAGGACTGGGCGGTCAACGAACCGGAGCATCTCGCCGTCGCGTTGGGCAAGCTCGAAGCCATCCAGCAGGCGTTCAATGCCACCGCGCGCGGCGACACGCGGGTTTCGCTCGCCGACCTGATCGTGCTCGGCGGAGGCGCGGCGATCGAGGAGGCCGCGCGAAAGGCCGGCCATGCCGTCATGGTGCCGTTCACGCCCGGGCGAACCGACACCACGCAGGAGCAGACCGATGTCCAATCCTTCTCCTACCTGGAACCGAAGGTAGACGGGTTCCGCAACTTCGTCGGCTCAAGCGCGCCTTGGTCGGCGGAGGAGATGCTCGTGGACCGTGCCGATCTTCTGAAGCTTACCGTGGCGGAAATGACCGTGCTGGTCGGGGGCTTGCGCGTGCTGGGCGTCAACGTCGGCGGGTCGCCGCACGGTGTGTTCACCGACCGGCCGGGGCTGTTGACCAACGACTTCTTCGTCAATTTGCTGGCGTCGAGCTTGGACATGACCTGGGTCCCTTCCGCGGATGAGAAGGACATGTTCATCGCGCGCGATCGCGCTACCGGCGCCGTGCGGTGGAGCAGTACGCGCGTCGACCTGATCTTCGGGTCGAACGCGCAGCTGCGCGCGATTTCGGAGGCCTATGCCACCGACGATGCAGAGGCGGTGTTCGTCGACGCGTTCGTGGCGGCGTGGAGCAAAGTGATGAACCTCGATCGGTTCGACTTGGAATGAACCACGCGGCGCGGCGTGGCGCGGTCCTGATCGCGCTCGGCTTTGCCACGTCAGGACCCGCCGCCGCGCAGGGCGCACCGCCCGTCGCCGCGCAGGGTCCACCGCCCGTTGCCGCACAGAGCCGGCTGGAGAATGGGCCGGCTCCGTCCGCGCGAGCCGTGACGTTGGCAATCACCTACAACAGCGACGCCAATGCCGATGTCTTCGGGGGCAGGCGGAAGGGGACGGCGTACCTGCAGCGCGTCGGCATCATCGGCGATGCCGATCTGGCGCGTGCGGTCGGCTGGCGCGGAGCGACCGCCCATGTCAGCATCCAATCCATAGTCGGCAAAGGGCTGTCGGCAAGCCGTGTCGGCAATCTGTTGACCGTCAGCGGGATCGAGGCGCCGCCGGCGCTGCGGCTGTTTAATCTGTGGTTCGAACAGAAGCTGGGCAGCGCGTCACTGCGGGCCGGCCAGTTTACGGCAGGGCAGGAGTTTGCGATCAGCCCGACCGCGAGTCTCTTCGTCAACTCGACGTTCGGCTGGCCCGGCAGTTTCGCGATCGATCTGCCCGGTGGCGGTCCGGCATATCCCATCGCAGTGCCGGGGCTGCGACTTGCCGCCACCGCGGATTCCGGCCGTACGACGGCTCGCGCCGCGCTCTTCACAGGCAATCCGCCGGGCCGCGATGTCCATGGTCTAGCCGGCTGGCGGTTAGAACGGCCGCCACTCGCGATCGCGGAGATCGTTCGCGCCGGTGTCGGAGATGATCCCGCCTGGACGGTCACAATAGGCGGCTGGGTCAGCTTCGATCGGTACGCGGACCTGCGCACGCCCGCAAATGCGACCATGCACGGCGACCGTGCCGTCTATGCAATCGTCGACGGCCGGTTGTGGCAACGCGGCGGGCGCAGCCTGCACGCCTTCGCACGCGTGACGGCGTCGCCCGCTGACAGGAATCTGATACGCCGCTACGCAGACGCGGGCGTCACGCTCGCCGGCGCAATCGCATCCCGACCGAGCGACGTCATCGGGCTAGCCGCTGCGGCCGCGTTCATCACGCCTATCGGCGGTCGCTCTCCGCCCCCGGAAAAGGCGATAGAACTGAGCTATCAGGCACATCTCGGCGCGAACTTCTACCTGCAACCGAACGTCCAGGCGATCATCGACGTCTACGATCCGGATCGCCCTGCACCGTCGACCCCAAACCGTAGCGCGCTGGTGGGGGGCGTCCGAACATCCCTTCGCTTCTAATCGAAGCGGATCCTCGAGCGAAAGACGAGCATGGACATCATTCCGCCGCCCGCCGGCGCCATCGTTCCCAGGCACCGGTTCAGCACCATGCTGTGGCACTGGGTGAACGCAGTCGCCATCTTCATCCTGCTGGGGTCGGGGCTCGGCATCTCCAACGCCCATCCACGGCTCTATTGGGGGATGTTCGGCGCGAATTTCGACCATGCCTGGGCGAACCTGCCCGACATGCCGGCGTGGATCACGATCCCGACGACCTATGATCTTGCGATGTCGAGGCGCTGGCATCTGTTCTTCGCTCTCGTGTTGGCGTTCGGTTTACTCGCCTTCATGGTCGCCAGCCTTCTCAACCGGCATTTCCAGCGCGACCTGCGGATCGCGACGCGGGAGGTGGCGCCGCCCCATATCTGGGCCGACGCGAAGGCCCATCTCGCCTTCCGCTTTCGCGACCCGAACCGACCAGGCACGTACAATATCCTTCAGAAGATCGCCTATGCCATGGTGATCTTCGTCCTGCTCCCAATGATGATCTTCTCCGGGCTGACGTTGGGACCGGGGATGGACGCCGCATGGCCGTGGCTGCTCGATGTATTCGGCGGCCGGCAGTCCGCGCGCTCGATCCACTTCATCTGCGCAATGCTGATCGGCGGGTTCGTCGTGCTCCATCTGGTACTGGTGATCCTGGCGGGCGCCGTGAACGAGGTGCGGTCGATGATCACCGGCAAATGGCGAGTACCCGGGGAGGATGAGGCATGATCAGCCGGCGGACGATGATCGGTGGCGGCGCTGGACTGCTGCTGACAGGGTGCGACCAGGTCGTGCAGATCCCAGCGGCGCGGAAGATCCTTTTCTCGGGGGAACGCCTGAACCTGGCGACGCAACGCCTGTTGCAGGTACGCGCGGGCGGCCGCGCCGCGCTCGCCCCCGAATTCACCGCGGCGGACATTTCGCCGATCTTCCGCGGCAATGGCACTCAGAACCCCGACACTGCGGACTATGATGCCTTGTTGGCGAACAACTTCGCAGATTACCGGCTGCAGGTCGGCGGGCTGGTCCGCACGCCGCTGTCGCTCTCGCTGTCGCAGATAATGGCCATGCCGGCGCGGACGCAGATCACGCGGCACGATTGCGTCGAGGGATGGAGCGCAATCGGCAAATGGCATGGTCCGCTGCTCGGTACGGTGCTGAAGGCCGCGAACATTCGACCGGGGGCGCGCTATGTCGTGTGTACCTGCGCCGACATGGGTGGGACCTACTACGACTCAGTGGATCTGATCGACGCGTTCCATCCGCAGAGCATCCTCGCCTGGGGAATGAACGACCAGCCGTTGTCGGTCGTCCACGGCGCGCCGATCAGATTGAGGGTCGAGCGGCAGTTGGGTTACAAACAGTCGAAATACATCATGCGGATCGACGTGGTCGACAGCCTCGCAGGGATCGGGGGCGGCAAGGGCGGTTATTGGGAAGATAACGTGGACTACGAATGGTACGCCGGGATCTAAATCCACTGCGCTCTGCGCAGAAAATCGGGGCTTTCGTGGGTTGCCGGCGTTCAGCAGCCCGGCTGCTATCGTAACGCGGCATACGAGTTCAGGGGGGCGGGGCATATCGGTTCGGCGGACATTCGGAGCTGAAGAATCGGCCCGACCAGCTCTTACATCCACACGGACCAAATAATGTTCACCCCGTACATTTACCGGCGGCGTTCCCGGACTAGGGTTGTGACGGCAAGGTTCGGAGAACGATCGATCTACGGTCCTGCGACGAACTCTGAACGGATTTGCCCAATCCCGTTCGCGAATGCGAAACTTGGGTAAGGGAGCCAGTCAGGCGATGCTGCGGGACTGCCGATGACGCAACGCCATGAGAAGCGGGAAGCCGTCGCCTTCGAAACCGCGTTGGCTATGATACGCGGTTCCGTGGACGTTCTGCAGAACGAGAACGTTCCGTTGATCGATGCTCTCGGGCGTGTTCTGGCGAACGAGGTCCGTGCGGCATGCGACTATCCGGCGTTCGATATGTCAGCCATGGACGGATACGCATTCCGTTCGTGGACGACGGCCGGCGCCGAGACTGACGCGCCCGTCAGCTTCGGGATAGAAGGGTCGATCTTCGCAGGAGACCAAGGGGCCGGCGAGGCACGGGACGATCATGTCTTCGGCATAGCCACGGGTGCACCGCTGCCAACGGGCTTCGACGCGGTCGTCGCGCACGAGCGATGCGTAACGGTCCAGGTCGCCGGGCACAGGATGCTGTCCGTCCCCGGTCCAATAGGGGCGTTCACGAATGTTCGTCGACGGGGGGAGGACGCCCGACGTGACGAGCTTGTCGCCGATGCTGGCGAACTGGTGACGCCCGCGATGATCGGTGCGTTCGCGTGCTACGGCATCTCCAATGTGCCCGTCCGGAGGTCGCCTGCCGTTTCGATCTTGACGACCGGGAATGAGCTGAGAAGCGGCATCGCCGGTGCTCGCGCCGGAGTGCAGGACGGCAATGGCCCTATGTTGGTCGCGTCCTGCCGGTCCGTGGGCCTGGCGATGGAATCAGCGCGGACGGTGGGCGACGAGGTGGATGTGATCAATGCCGCGTTCGACGCCATGATCTCGGAAGACAGCCCGGACATCATTCTGACGACCGGCGGCGTCTCCGTAGGAACGCGCGACCTCATCCCGGAAGTGCTTGCGAGCCGCGGCGCCTCCATTGGTTTCCACGGCGTGCGCATGAGGCCTGGAAAGCCCGTTCTGTTCGCGCGACTCCCGGGCGGGCAACTCGTGTTCGGCCTTCCCGGCAATCCGGTGGCGGCTCTTCTAGGATTTCGCTTCTTCGTGATGGAGGCGGTGTGCGCCATGCTGGGCGTCGAAGGCGAGCGGGGCGTTCCAATGGCCATCGGCGACGACGCCGCGCGGCCGGGCGTGACCGTGTTTTCGAAAGCACGAGCGGACTACACGGAGAACGGCACCCGCGTCGTCGAGAAGCTTCCAGGACAACAGTCTCACCTGATGCGTCCACTGATACGGGCTAACGCTTGGTTGCGAACGCCGCCGCGCTCCGAGACCGCCGGATCATCGTTCCTATACCCGCTGATGCCTTCACCACAGCTGTTCTGAATCTTCGTCAGCGCATCCCACGGCAGGGGCCAGATGTCAGTGGACCGAATGCCCTGGAGCGCCCCGATCTCGCTTAGGCTGTTCGCGGCGGCGCACCGCTTCAGAGGCGGGCTGCGGTAGTGAGCTGGGACGAACTGCTCTGCGCTGCCGAGCGCGTGCCGCACCGGCATCCCTTCCGATGTTGTGCGTTGCCGTTCCGGCCGTCCGTTGAAACGTCTTCGGAACGGCCGTCCAGGCGATCAGAGCCGGAGCGAACGTTCCGAAAGGTCGGGAAGGAGGACATGCCGGCGTCACGTCCGGCGCTTCCACGCTTTACGGTTGCGGCGGCACGGTCGACCATCATTTCCATCGGCGTCCCAAGGCATGCCTGCCGACGAGCGCCGCTTGGCGGAACGGGCTTTTTGCCTGGACCGCGTCAGCAACACGACGGGATAGGCTTCCCGCCAATCCCGTCGTGTTTGCGCTCAGAAGCGGATACCGATGCCGCCCAGGATCTGATTGCGCGAGACGCCGTGGGAATATCGCGAATAGCGATATTCGGTCTTCAGGAAGGCGGCATTCGACAGCGCATATTCCACACCGACACCGATCCGAGCGCCGCTGTGCGCCTTCTTTTCCAGAATATCCTTGTCACGGCCGGGGGCATAACGATCGAAGTTGGCGTTCGTGTAGCCTGCCATCACGTACGCTAGGACTTGGCTTGTCGCGACGACGCCCAGACGGCCGCCGACAAAGAGATCGCGACCGCTGCGGATGCATTTCTCGGTAGCCGCCGTGCCCACGCATCCCTTGGCGGTCGACCCGGTCAACTCGACCTCGGGACCGACCCGGACACTGCCGGCAGCCACATCGTAGCCGACGATGCCGCCATAGTCGAAGCCGGTCTCCCCGTGATGGTCGCCATCCACTCGATCCCAACCACCGATCGCGGCGACATAAGGACCCGAGAACGGAACCTCCGTCTGTGCCTGTGCGGATACTGCGCAAACTGATGCGGCGGCCGTTGCAATGCAGGCGGTCAAAATTCGGTTCTTAATCATGTCGTCGCTCCTCAAGCGTTTTGTTGTGGCGCTTCGGAGAATGGAATAGTCTTGTCCCAGGCGAAATTATGCCAAGGTTTTATTAAACTAAGGTTTGGTATGATTGCCCAGTTCTGCTTATCGGCCGTGGCTGGTGGGCAAAATCTGCTAGTCTACGCCGATTGACTGGGGAAGCGGCTCGTACCCTCTTCGCGGACGCCCAGCGCGTCTGCCATTCGAACGAGATCAGCAAGCGATTGGGCCTGCATCTTCTTCATCATGTTACCCCTGTGTATCTTCACCGTGATCTCGCTGACGTTAAGCCGCCCGGCTACCTGCTTGTTCATCAGCCCCGCCGTCACGAGCGCCATGACTTCGCGTTCTCGCGGGGTCAGGCTGGCGTAAGCGTGTTTTGCGGCTTCGTCTCCGCGCTTTTCCGCCCTGCGGACCCGATCGATGCCGACCGCTTCGTCGACGGCTTCAAGGATATCGTCGCCCGAGAACGGTTTCGCAAGAAAGTTCACCGCCCCTGCCCGCATGCCCTTGACCGACGTCAGGACGTCGGCCTGTCCCGTCATCAGGATCACGGGAACCGTCGCCTGGCTATGTTGGAGTTTCTGTTGAAACTCCAAACCGTTGGCGTCCTGGAGATGGACGTCGAGCAGAAGGCACGCGCAGTCATCCGCTCCCGGCGATACGGCATACTCGGCAGGCGAAGGGAAGATCTCGACGCGATAGCCTGCCGATCGTAGCAGGCTCGCAAGCGCGTTTCGAAATCCATCATCATCATCGATGACGCAGACCAGTACGTCTAGTTCGTTGTCGGAAAGGTTGGTCATCACCTAGCCTTGCGAATGGCGAGGAGGAATTGCAACTCGCGGTCTGTAGAATAGCGCCTGATCATACAAATCGCATCATTCTAGTCTCGATTCGACGTCCCGCGGAAGGGATTCGATGCCGCTACATGCCTTCAAAGACGTGGCAGCCCACTCTCGCCGCTACCAACGTATGATGGCGCCGGGACGCCGCGAATGGAAGGACATGCGCCACCAGTAGACAGGGGTTTGAGATGGAACGTCAACCGGTCGTCCAACCACGCATTTCGAGCTTCGAGCCATCGCCGGTACTCGTCGAGCAGGTGCTCCTACCGCGAAGCGTCGAAGACGCGTTCGCCCGACTCACGAGCTGGCAAAGTCTGCCCGCATTGATCCCGGTGAGCCCAATGCTCGAACCGGCGCGCGGCAAGCGGATCGACCGCCCGAGCGAACAGGGCGACATGCTGATCGGTCGCGGACATGCCGGTGGCGTCGAGCAGGTCTATCTTGTTGTCTCTGCGGTCAGTCACCTTCTGTGGACGGTGGTCGCGCGACCGCTTGGGGACGATAGGACTGCGGAGTACCAACTCACCGTCGCTTTCAGCGCGGCGGCCGGGGGGCAGTGTCTGATGGTGGTTCAGATCGTCGGGGCCGCTTCGGAATTCATCGACCAGAACGGACTGCGTTCTCGACTCGACCGTATCAAGTCGTTGCTGGACGGAGCTGCGAACGGTCCGTCTCGCCGCCCTCGCCGTGGAACGGCGTTTTCGAGGCTGGTCAGACCGCTCTGGACGAAGGTCGAGGCCTACATGCGGATAGTAGTGGGGCGGCACTCACCTGCAGCCGCAGCAACCGGTTAGTCGCGCGCACAAGTTCCAAAGCATACCAACGTATTATTCAGAAATCGGTAATTTCAGTTGATACTCGTATTCTCGAAAAGGAGATCCGGTGATGTTGATGGGTAACAAAACGTCGCTGCCGTCCAGCAGCGTCTTGTGCGTTGGGTTGATGACTGCCTGTATCGCCGTAGCACCCGCGGCGGCGAATCAGAAGCTCATCAACGAAGGCGTGGGGCCGATGGATCCCATCCTGCAGTATGCTGAACAGATGGCGCCCCGGAACGAGTTCTTTCTGAACTCGTCGGACGATGTCGAACTTGTCCGTTTCAAGCAGCCGCATGATCTCTCTATCTGTGTAGCCCGGTCGACAGATCGGAGGCCAAATGCGCAGGCTTACCCGATTTCCGTTGCTTGGGACGGCAACGTGGGAACGGTTACGCCAGGCAACTGCCTGACTTTCGATGCGCAGACCGTCAAGGTTCGTCCAGCCTCACGACTCCCGCAGGACATGGAACTGACCGGGACCATCCGGGTGCTCCGGTGACCGAGTGCGTTTCGAACGGTCGCAGCAGGACCTGATTATTAAGTACGACGGACAGCAGATTGCATCTTCCGTCCTGATCCGGCGAGTGTCGAAGTGCGCTTTTCCGGAAGGCCGTTCCCGCGATCGGGTTCTTTGCTACAGCGGGCCGAATACTCCGCTGAGCGCCTCGACGAGCGTCTCGGCCGGGAAGGGTTTCTCCAGCACGGCGACCGCGCCGAGGGACTCCGCCCGCTCCCGTATGTGGTCAGTGGCGTGTGCAGTCATGATGATCGTAGCCGGACCCGAGCCGTGCCGGCTGAGGTTGGCGAGCAGGTCCAATCCCGACATCCCGCCCATCTGGACGTCCGAAACGATGCATGTCACATCGACGGAATCAGCTTCGAGAAAGTCCTCGGCGCTGGCGAAGGTCAACGTGTGGAGTCCCAGCGAACGGATCAGGCTGCTGGTAGCCGACCGGACGTGATGGTCGTCGTCGATGATCGCCACGATGCGCGTCAACGGGGTCATCGTCCTTCCTTCTTTCGAGCCGAAGATGGCCACGATCGGGTTCTATCCGCGTAAGGCAGGGCGAAAACTATACAATAGTTTAGAAGTCTCCCGCGACATTCGGTCGCAATCTGCACGGGCGGAAGGGATGCCTTGCAAGCCGCCGTTCCCGGTAGTGCGACCAGCGATTTCAGCAGCCGACAACGTCCAGCGGCATTGGCCGGCGGGGTGGGGTCATGCCGCTTCGGCGATACGCGGTCCCCTGACCGGTATTGCAGCCGCAGCATCCAAGTCATGGTCCCGCGATCCAATACAACCCGAAGAAGCCACGTCATAGTTGGCTGCAATCGAAGAGGAAGCGCGATGTCATGGCGCCCATAGCGACAGCTGATCCGACCCCGCCCCCGACGCCGCCGCAGACGGCGGCCTCAGCTCCGGCCCCCATCTCGTCGGAACCTGTCGGCGGGCGAGGGGCCTATTGGGGCCGCCTCATCGGGACCGCCGCGTTCCTGGTCGCCGGCCTCGTGCTATATCTATGCCTTACGCGATGGGATGGCTGGGTGAGCGACCGTCGCTACCAGGAGACCGACGACGCTTACCTCGCGGCGAATCTGACGCCCCTTGGTGCCCGAGTGGCGGGGTACGTCAAGAGCGTGCCCGCGCAGGACTTCGAGCGGGTCAAGGCGGGGCAGCTGCTCGTTCTGATAGACGACGACGATTACCGGGCGTCGCTGGCGCAGGCGGTAGCGTCCGCCGAGGTGGCACGTGCCGCCATTGGCAATCTCGAGGCGCAGCAGGGGCTTCAGAAGGCCAACATTCGCGCCGCTGCGGCATCGGTGGCTGCATCGATCGCAGTCGCCGTGAAGACCGGCAAGGCTGCACGCCGGCAAGGGACCTTGCTGACCTCCGGCGCCGGCTCCGAGGAGCAGAACGAGGCCGCTGACGCGGCAAACGCTACCGCGATCGCGCAAGTCGAGCGTGACAATGCCGTTCATCAGGCCGCCGTGCAGCAGTTGGTGGTCCTGGCGTCGCAGATACGGCAGGCGAGGGCGTCGCTCGCTTCCGCTCTCGCGGCCGCCGATATCTCGCGGATCAATCTCGGCCATACGCGGATCACGGCGCCGCAAGCCGGAGTCCTCGGCCAAAGGCAGGTGCAGCCGGGACAATATCTTGCGGTCGGCGGCCAGGTGGCCACGCTTGCTCCGCTGCCTCACATCTGGGTCATCGCCAACTACAAGGAAACGCAGCTGGCTCATATCCGGGTAGGGCAAGCCGCAACGCTGACGATCGACGCGTTTCCAGGCCACGTCATCCACGGACGAGTGTCCGGATACGCGCCCGGAACCGGGTCCCAGTTCGCGCTCCTGCCTCCGGACAACGCTACGGGTAACTTCACCAAGATCGTTCAGCGTCTCGCCGTCAAGATCCGGATCGAGGACCATGGCGATCTGGTCCAGCGGCTACGGCCCGGCATGTCCGTGACCTCGACCGTGGACACCAAGGGCGGTTGATGGCGACCGCAGCAGACCAAAGCGATCCAAGCCCTGCGCTTCCGCGCGGTGCCCTTGTCGGGCTGACCGCAGTCATCCTCGGAGCGTTCATATCCACGCTCACCGGACGTCTATCCAGTTTCGGTCTCGCCGACATACGCGGCGCGATTCATGCCGGCTATGACGAAGGGGCGTGGATCACGACGTCGATGACTACGGCACAGATGCTGGTGACCCCGCTGACCATCTGGGCGGGCACGGTCTACGGTCCCCGAAAGGTGTTGATATGGGGCGCGACGCTTTTCGCGGCCGCGTCGACGGCTATCCCGTTCTCAACGAGCCTCGCACAACTACTGACGTTTCAGTTCCTGGCTGGCATGGGTTCCGGGACCTTCATCCCATTGACGCTACCCGTCGTACTAAGGACGCTACCGCCGCGCTTCTGGGCCTACGGCATCGTCGTCTACGCGCTCAACCTGGAGCTTTCACTCAACATCTCGGCCTCGCTGGAGGCATGGTACATCGACAATCTGAGCTGGCGGTTCATCTTCTGGCAGAGCGTTCCGCTTGCCATCGCGATGATCGCCTGCCTGTACTTCGGCCTCCCCAGGCAACCCAAGGCGAAGACCACGAAGCGTCCGGCGCTGTTCGGCGTGATGACAGCAGGACTGGGACTGGCGCTCATCTATGCAGGGCTCGATCAGGGAAACCGGCTGAACTGGCTGGCATCGGGTACGATCGTCGGCCTTCTCTCCGCGGGACTGATTCTACTGGGTGCCGCCGTCATCAACCTTCTTCTGGTTCCGAGCGATTGGTTCGATCTGAGGGGAGCGGTCAAATGGCCGCTCCCTCTGCTTCTGCTGATGGTCCTGGTGTTGCGCCTCACCATCCTGTCGACCGCCTTTCTCATACCCCAGTTCCTGATCTCGGTGCGCGGCTATCGTTCGCTCGAAGTCGGGCAAGCCCTGATCTGGATCGCGGTTCCCCAGTTGATCGCGGCGCCGATCGCGGCCCTCCTGCTCCGAAGAATGGACTCGCGATGGACGGCCTGCGTGGGTCTCGTGGCGATCGCCACCGCCTGCTGGATCGTATCGCAGACGATGACTGCGGCGTGGGGGCCGGAGCAGTTTCTGGCCACGCAGCTGCTCCAGGCTCTCGGGCAGACGCTGGCGTTGAGCGGGATCGTCTTCACTTCGGTGTTGCGGATGCGGACCGACATCCAGGCGACATTCGGCGCGATGCTGCAGTCGGCTCGGCTGATGGGCGGCGAACTCGGACTTGCCTTCACGGTCACGTTCGTCCGCATGCGCGAGCAGCATGCCTCCAACGTCATCGGGCAAAACGTTGTTTCGGGCGATCCCGACGTCGTAGGGCGGCTCCACCAATACGCCCGCATCCTCGCTCCCCGATCCGGGGCCGAGACGGAACCCAGGTCGGTAGGCTTGCTCGCCAGCACGGTCCGGCAGGCTGCCGACCTCCAGTCATGCATCGACGGCTTCCTCGCGATCGGCTTCGTTTCGATGCTGGCGTTGATCGTTCTCTTCATACTCAGGCCGGTTCCTTCCGGACCCGCCACCTACCGTCCCTTCAAGTTTCAATTTCGGGGGCTCCGTCGATGACGCGCAGGCTATTGGCAACCGTCCTATTGCTCGGGGGGTGTACGCTCGGTCCCGATTATCATCCGCCGATACCCTCTACGCAGGTGCGCGGCAGCCTGGTGTTCATTCCGTCGGGGGCGACGACGGCGGACACTCCTTCAAGATGGTGGGAGCTCTACGAAGACCACGTGTTGAACGACCTTGTCTCCAAAGCCTTGACGGCCAACACCGACCTTCGCGTGGCGGAGGCCAACTTGGACGCAGCCCAAGCCGCCTTCCGCGTCACTGGTTCGGCGCGCCTGCCGGCTACCGGTGTTACCGCGGGTGCCGTCTACGGACGGACAGCCACTCAGACCGAGGTCGCCGACGCGCTGGGCGGCAAGGCTAAGAATCGCCTGATCGACAGCAGCGGATTCCAGCTGGCTTATGAGGTCGACCTCTTCGGCAGAGTCCGTCGGTCCTTGCAGGCAGCCCGAGCCGATGCGGAAGCCGCGGCAGCGTCTCGCGACGCGGTGCGGTTGATGGTGGCCGGCGAGACTATCCGTGCCTATGTTTCCGCTTGCGCGGCCGCCCACCAGATCGAGGTCGCGCAGCGATCGATCGCCTTGGCCGAACAGCAGCGCACGATCGTAGGCCGGCAGCTTGCTGCAGGGGGCGCCACACGGTTCGATCTGACCCGATCCACGACTGTCCTGGCACAAACCAACGCGACCTTGCCGATTGCCGTCGGCGAGCGGCGCGCAGCGCTGTTCGCTCTCGCCGCCATGATGGGGCGCACTCCCGCGGACGTTCCGCCCGAAGCATCCCGGTGCCGGGCTGCGCCGACGCTGAAACAGGCAGTACCGGTCGGCGATGGCGGGGCATTGCTGGAGCGGCGGCCCGACGTCAGGCTTGCCGAGCGTAGAATGGCGGCGGCAAGCGCCCGTATCGGCGTCGCGAAGGCGGACCTGCTGCCGCGCATCAGTCTGTTCGGATCGGTTTCCTCGGCTGCACCCGATGGTAACGGCCTCGGTACTCGGCCCGCGACGAGTTTTGGACTCGGACCCCTGATTTCCTGGTCCTTTCCAAACGTCGCTGCCGCCAAGGGGCGTTTGGAAGCCGCTCGTGCAAGTGACCGCGCCGCCGTGGCGGGGTATGATGGCGCGGTGCTGACGGCGCTGAAGGAAGTGGAACAAGCTCTCGCCCGCTACAGTGCGTCTCTGGATCGAAGCCGGGAACTGGATATGGCGCAGCGTTCCGCAGCGGAGTCGTTTGCGCTCGCGCGCGCCAGACTGGACGCCGGAGCCATCAGCCAGCTCGATCTGCTTACAGCGGAGGAAGCACTGATCGGCACGCAAACCGCGGTCGCGGCATCTACGGCCGAACAGACGGATCTTCTCGTTACGCTGTTCAAGGCTCTCGGAGGGGGATGGCAGGGAGATGAGGCCAAAACAAGCGGACGTCCGGGTCGGACCTCAGGCCGTCCGACTGGAATGTAACGCGCAGCTTTTTTGGCAGTGTACGATAGGTTCTCGAGAAATCGAGCGCGACTTAAGATATCAGCAAATCACTTCAGCGCAAATCTTCTTACTATTAGCGCAACGAGTGTCAAACCTTAGTATAATGGCTTTCGGCATGCGCAGCCTCCATTTGAAGCAAGAAGCATTGTGCTTCTCACATATGCCCGATCAAAGGGCTCGTTCAGGAGATCATTGCAATGAGAAAGTTCCCTTCAAAGGTGCGCGCGATTTTGCTCGTGATGTCGTCGATGGCCGTTACGCCGTTGCTGTTTGCGCCCGCCGCGGCGGAATCGAAGAAGTCGATCACCAAGCAGGAGAACTCGCTGGCGGCTGCGGGTTTCGTCGTCAAGCCAGCGAACACCCCAGCGCGCATCGCCATGCTCAACCGACTGCCCAAGGACAAGTTTGCACGGCGCACCAAAGGGGACATAGTAACCTACGTCTATGCGGATCCGAAGTCGTGCAACTGTCTCTACGTCGGCACCGAAGCCGCATATGGCCGATACCAGCAGGCCGTGCAGGCGAAGAACATCGCGGACGAGCAGGAAATGGCGGCCGAGGATTATTCTGATCCGAACTGGAGCTGGGGTGCTTGGGGCGGCTGGGACGGAGGTTTCGGTTTCGATCGCTTCGGGTGGTAGTACCTACGGAAGCCGCCGGTGTTCACACCGTCGGCTTCCGTCCACGATTGCAGGCGAACAACGGAGCGCCGACGTCCGCCGGTGAGAAATCAGAACGGGTGGCCGAACAAGTGCACGTGCGGGATCCGCGTCGGGCTGGTGCTAGACCAGGAACGGTCCTGCCCCGCCTTTGACTCATGCATCAGAGGTAATGGCCAGAAACGACGGTGGCTGTGAAGGCCATGCCGGAGATGAGACCGTCGGACTCCACGCCGCGCGGTACGGCCGATCAGGGGCCCCAGACATCCTCGTCGATCCGCGGGTTCGATGCCGTACGGTTCTCCTTCGCGTCGCAGCGATCATGACGGTCTTCGCCTCGGTCTGGCGCGAACAAAATCTGAATGCGGGAAAGGCATGGGCCGGCCACCGGCATCCCCTGACATCGGAGCTTTGGCCGGAGATGATCATCTGTCCGTCTTCTCCGTTCAAAGGCGAACGACATGACCTCGGTCGTTAAGAGCGAACGCTCGAAGGATCGATCCTTCGTTTCCAGCTTGGTTCCGCGGCAGACCTAGTCCTGCTTGCAGGACTGCGGCGTCGCGGAGGACCTCAACGACGCCGACATTCCTCGGAGCCAAGGGGGATGCGGCAATTATGTGTTTAGCACTGCGCGACCGGTGCTCTGAACAAAGCGTTCGGGATGAGCTGCCCAACTCCAGTATTTCAGAAAGTGCCACCTCGTCACAGGCACGTTCACGGACCCGAACCGCCGATCTCGTGGGGCATGGCTTGAATGCAGCGAACGGCTTCGAAATCGACTTGGTCGGACCCGCTGAGCCCAAGAGTTCCATTTAGAACAGGTGCGGACCCGCAACAATCCAGCATCAGGCACCGCCGTCCGCTCCGATGTACTGGTAGAGATCAATCCGGTTCTGCAGATCTGCGAGAACGGTCGCGCACTGCGTCTGCTGGGCAGCGTAGAGGGTTCGCTGCGCAACGAGCGCGCTGAGAAAAGTCGCCGTGCCCGTTCGGTACCGAGCCTCCGCCAGTCGGTAACTCGTTGAAGCGGCCGCCACCAATCGCGCCTGGGCTTCGCGCTGGCGGTAGATCGTTCCTCGGCGTGCAAGCGCATCGGCCACCTCGCGGAACGCGGTCTGCACCACGTGGCGGTAGTTCGCGAGACTCTGATCGCGCTGTGCTCGGGCGTACTCAAGGTTGCCTCGCGTCGGACCGCCTAGGATCGGCATCGACACTCCTGCCGAATTGTTCATTCCAAATGCGCCGCCGGTAAAAAGCGCGCCCAGCGTAGCGCTAGCAAAGCCGAGGGCGGCGGTCAGAGATATCGTCGGGAAGAATGCGGCTCGCGCGACCCCTATGTTCGCGGTCGTTCCTTGCAACACGTGTTCCGCCTGCACGACGTCCGGGCGCTGCAGCAGTACCGCCGATGACAATCCGGGGGGCACCAAAGCGATCGACGCGTCGAAGGCCTTCAGTGAGACCTCCAGCTGCTGGTCGCTAGGCGGAAAGCCGACCAGCAACTCGATTGCGTTGCGATCCTTTGCGAGCTGCGTCGTGAACTGGGCAACGTCAGACTGCGCCTGGGCTACGATGGTTTCGGCATCGGCGACATCGCTTCCTGCTACCAGACCTGATCGGTGCAGCGACTTGGTCAGCTCAAGTGCGCGTGTTCCGCTCGCCACCGTCAATTGCGCGATCGCGAGCAGTTCGCGGTCGGACGCATAGGTGACGAACGCGCTTGCGGTCTCGGCAATGAGCAGGATGCGCGTTGACCGCATCCCGGCGTACGTCGCGAGATACTGTTGGAACGCCGCCTTGCTGAGATTCCTCTGCTTGTCGAACAGGTCGATTCCGAAGCTGCTGATGCCAATGCTCGCGGCGGATAGATTGGATCGGTCAGTCGCGGTGCTCGGTCGATCGACCGTGGAACTCACGCTCGCTCCGAACTCGGGAAACTGCGCTGCCCGCTGCCCGCGATACTGTGCGCGGGCGGCGGCAACGTTGGCAACGGTCGCGGCAAGGTTCTGATTGTTGGCGAGAGCGAGCTCTATGATGGATCGCAGCCTCGAGTCGGTCACGACTGATCGCCACGGAAGCCCAGCTGTCTCGCCTTTCGATACGGGGTAGGCATCGCCGGCCGGCCACGATGACGGCACGGGTAGTTCGGGGCGAAGGTAGTGCGGAGCCAAGTCGCACCCGGCGAGCATCCAGATGAGCGGGAGAGATGTCAGGCGGCGGCGCATCAGCTTACCCCCTCCACAACGTCATTTACCGGACTGGGGGCACCGCTGCGGCGGAACACCTTCAGGACGACGACGAAGAAGAGGGGTACGTAGAAGATGGCGATGGCGGTGGCTGTCAGCATGCCGCCGATGACGGTGGTCCCGATGGCGATGCGGCTGGCGGCTCCAGCGCCCGTCGCGATCGCGAGCGGAAAGACCCCGGCCACGAACGCCACGGAGGTCATCAGGATCGGCCGTAGGCGCATCCTTGCCGCCTCCAGGGCTGCGGCCCCGGCGTCCTTGCCCTGCTTGCGCACGGCGTCTGCGAACTCGACGATGAGGATCGCATTCTTCGCAGCCAGGCCCATCGTCGTGAGTAGACCGATCTGGAAGTAGATGTTGTTTTCCAACCCCCGCACCGTCACGGCAAGCACCGCTCCGATCACGCCGAGCGGTATGACCATCATGACTGCGAACGGAATGCTCCAGCTCTCATAGAGCGCTGCAAGGGAGAGGAAGACCACCAGGAGCGAGAGGCCGTACAACAGAGGAGCTTCGCCGGACGAGACGTTCTCCTGATAGGAAAGGGCGCTCCAAGCGTAGGTCGTGCCGGGTGCATACTGGTGCGACAGCTCCGCCATTCGCTGCATCGCCGCCCCAGAACTGATGCCGGGGGCGGGGCTGCCGAGTATCTCGTATGAGGGCAGGCCGTTGAACCGGCTGAGTGCCGTTGGTCCCTTCTCCCAAGTGGTGCTGGCGATGCTTGAGAACGGCACCATGGTCGGTGGAGCGCCGCCGCTGGCCGCACTCGAGCGTACGAACCAGCCGCCAAGATCTCCAGGGAGCATACGGTACGGTGCGTCGGCCTGCATGTAGACCTTCTTGACGCGGCCGCGGTCGATGAAGTCGTTGATATAACTACCACCCCATGCAGCGCTCAGCGTCGCCGTCACGTCACTTTCGGCAAGCCCTAACACCGCCAGTTTGGCCTCATCCAACGTGACCTTCAGCTGGGATGTGTCGGCCAGCGAATTCATGCGTACGCCTGTAAGCTGCGGATCCTTGTTCGCAGCGGCAATGAGCTGGTCGCGTTCCGTCTCGAACCTGTCGGCCAAGAGCCCGGTGGAGTTCTGCAACTCGAAGGTAAAGCCGTTCGACTGGCCCAGCCCGCTGATCGGTGGCGGGGTCAGCGCGAATACCTGAGCATCGCTGATCCTGGCGAACGCGTTCGTAGCACGCGCGTTTATCGCATCGACGGTGTTCGCCGATCCCTTGCGATCGCTGAATGGTGCGAGCGTGATGAAGCCGAACCCGGCATTCTGGGATGAGCCGGAGAAATTATAGCCGTCGATCGTCATGAGGCCGACGACATTGCGGCGCTCCGGCCCGAGATAGAAATCGTCGACTTGCGTGCGCACGGCGTCGGTGCGCGATTGGGCGGCACCGGTAGGCAAGGTGTACTGAACCAGAGCGATTCCCTGATCCTCATTAGGCAGGAATCCGCTTGGAAGTCGGACGAACATGACACCAATGACGACGATGATGCCTGCGTAGACGAGAAGGTGGATCACCGAACGTCCCAATACCACACCGACCGTCGCCACGTAGCGCTCCGTCACCCTATCAAATCGGCGGTTGAAGCGCGCGCCCAGGCCATGCCCCGCAAGCCTGCTGGTCCGTGAGGGCTTCAGCAGCGTTCCGCAAAGAGCCGGCGTCAGGATGAGCGCGGCCATCACTGAGAGCACCATCGCGGAAACTATCGTGATGGAGAACTGTCGGTAGATAACGCCCGTCGAACCGCCGAAGAACGCCATGGGCAGCAGCACGGCGGATAGCACCAACGCTATTCCCACGAGCGCAGACCCGATCTCGGCCATCGACTTCGACGTAGCGTCCGTGGGGGTCAGATTCTCAGTGTCCATGACCCGCACGACGTTCTCGACGACGACGATGGCGTCGTCGACCAGCAGTCCGATAGCTAGCACCATGCCGAACAGCGTCAGCGTGTTGATGGAGTAGCCGAACACGGCAAGTATCCCGAACGTGCCGAGAAGAACGACAGGTACCGCAATCGCCGGGATGAGCGTCGCCCGCCAATCCTGAAGGAAGACGAACATCACCAGCACGACCAGGATGATCGCTACGAGCAGCGTCTTCTCGACGTCGTTTACGGAGAGTTTGATAAAGCTCGTGGTGTCGCGTGGGTAGACGATGGCATATCCGGGCGGGAGATGGGTGGTTAGCTGCGCGACCCTGGTCTTGATCGCTTCGGCCGTCTTGAGCGCGTCGGCGTCAGGAGCGAGTTGGATCGACAGTCCGGCCGCGGGTTTACCGTTGTACTGCGCTGTCGTGGCGTAGCTGTCGCTGCCCATCTCCACGCGAGCGACGTCAGACAGATGGATCACCGTTCCGTCCGTCTCGGTCTTGACCACGATCCTGCGGAACTGTTCGGGTGTTTGAAGCCGCGACTTGGCGTTGACGATGGCGGTGAGCTGCTGCCCGGTGACGGCAGGCAACTGGCCGAGCTGCCCCGCCGACAAGTCCACGTTCTGCGACTTCACCGCACTGGCGACGTCGGAGGGCATGAGCTGCACCGCCGCAAGCTTCTGCGGCTCCAGCCAGATCCGCATGGCGTAGCCCGAACCGAACAGTTGCGCTTGGCCGACGCCATTGATGCGGGAGATGTCGTCTTGAAGGTTGTTCACCATCCAGTCCGCCACGTCTGATTGACCGGATTTGCCGGTGGTGTCGTACAGACCCACGATAAGCAGGAAGTCGCTGTTCGACTTCGCGACGGTGACTCCTTCTTGCTGCACCTCGCTCGGCAGGCGCGAGTTCGCCTGAGCCACCTTGTTCTGCACCTGTACCTGCGCGATGTCCGGGTCGGTCCCTTTTGCGAACGTCACGGTGATCGATGCGGTGCCGGCGGAACTCGATGATGAGGAGAAGTAGAGCAACCCGTCGATGCCGGTGAGTTGCTGCTCGATCACCTGTGTCACGCTCGACTGCACCGTCTGCGCGCTCGCGCCCGGATAGACGGCGGTGATGCTGATCGATGGAGGTGCGATGTCGGGGTATTGGGCGATCGGCAGGGTGGAAATGCCGAGGATGCCCGCCATCATGACGCCTATGGCCAACACCCAGGCGAAGATCGGGCGATGAATGAAGAACTCACTCACTGGCTGCGCACCTCTTCTGGAAGGTGCGTGAGCGTTGGTGTCACCACGCTGCCGGGAATCGCGTTCTGAGTGCCGACGACGATGAGCCTGTCGCCACTCTTCAGCCCTCTCGTCACCAGCCAGGAACTGCCGATCGCCTGAATAGCGGTCACCTGGACCCGCACCACGGTGTTGCCTTTGCCGACGATGAGCGCGCTCGCGTTGCCCTTGGGATCGCGGGTGATGCCCTGCTGAGGTGCGAGCACTCCGTTCGGTATCACGCTCTGCGGTGCGGCCACGCGCACGAACATGCCGGGCAGCAGAATGTCGTGCCGATTTGGAAAGCGGGCTCGCAACGCGACCGTCCCGGCGTTCTCGTCAACAGTAACCTCGGTGAATTCGATCCGACCGGCTTCCGGATATTCGCTTCCATCGGATAGTTTGAGCCTGACCGCGGCACTTGCGGGCAGAGCACTCCCCTTGGCCAGAGCGCGACGCAGGGCGAGGAGCGAATCGGCCGACTGGACCACGTCGACGTAGATCGGATCGAGTTGCTGGATGGTCGCGAGGGCTGTGGCCTGACTCGCCGTCACCAGTGCGCCTGGGGTCACCAAGGAGCGGCTTATGCGCCCGCTGATCGGCGCACGGACGAGCGTGTATCCGAGATTGATGCGGGCGGCCTCAAGCGCGGCGGCCGTCTGGTGGACTGCCGCACGGGCGGTCCGCTCGGCAGCGATCGTGTTGTCCAACTGCTGCCCGCTGATAGCATCCGGATCACTCAGGGACCTGTAGCGCACCGCCTGCGATTGAGCCGAGGCGTAGGCCGCCTGCGCGCTCTCCAGCGCCGCTGCCGCCTGGTCGCGGCTGGCGTGGTAGGGGCGGGGGTCGATCCTATAGAGTGGCTGTCCCGCTTGGACGAACGAGCCCTCCTTGAACAGGCGCGCGAGGATGATGCCATCAACCTGTGGACGCACATCGGAGGAGTTCGTGGCGACAGTCCTGCCGGAAAGTTCCTGTGTCGTGGTGACCGGGCCAGCGGTAAGTGTCACCACGCCTACCTGAACCGGCGGCGGCACTGGGCTGGTCTTCGAAGCTTCGGAACAACCCGCCAGGGCCAAGGCAGACGTCAACGGGCCAACGCAGGTCTGGTGCCACCTAAGCATCGGACTGCGGGAGGCCGTGCGGCCTGCCGGTGCTTGCATGCGACCCGCCGGCCGACATCTGTACAGGAATTCGAAGTGCACCCTCATCGCCGCCCTCTTGGATCAGACCTTAAGCAGGCGGCTGCAGTGCCTGCGGTCCGACTATCCAATCATTGGCGGATATCCCATCATATCATACAAGCGTATGATGTCGGCAACTTCGGCCAAGTCGGCGTAGATGAGATCTGATTAATAAGGTCGGCGACAGAATATCTTATTTGAGAAAAAAGATCTTAGTCCAATAACGCTAACCGGCGGCTATACTTATCCAATCCGTGTAGCGATGCGCCCGCCGCGCGGTGCGACGCCGGAAGACCGCGATATTGTTCGCCATCGGCGGATCTAACCGACAGGTTCGGCGATCGGACCGCTGGTCACCGTTGTAAGCCTCAGTCAGAGATCCTTTAACGCGTCTTCGGCCTCCTCGACGCTGCCGAGGCGGGCGACGAGCAGCCGCGGGAGCATCGCCCGCTCGGGAAGGAAGGCCGTGCGGAGCCGCCGAGCGTCATGCTGGCATGGCCTTCGCGTTGGTGCGGAACATCAGCGCGAGTGCAACGATCGCGACGCCGTTCTGGAGCAGCGCGTGCCATCCCGCCCCGTCTGTGCCGAACGCCGACAGCATAGCGGGCAGGAGCGGGTAGAGCGCGAGGCTCGTGACGAGCCCAACGGTCATCGACCGGGCCGGCAGGCCCAGCGCGGTCAATCCCGATGCAAGTGGCGCACTGGCCAGCCCAGCGCCGCGGGCGGTTGCGATGAGGATCAGGAGGATCGTACCGCCACCGAAGCTCGCGCCGCCCAGCGTTCTGAGCAGCCGATCACCTGCAAACGCCAGGATGAGGACGATCGGCAGTGCGATCGCAAGCGCCAGACCGGCGCTTCGCCAGACGGTATGCCTCAGCGCGGTCAGATCGTTGCGTGCCACCTGGGCGGCGAGGACCGCGTAGCTTGCCTGGCTGAGCAACACCGTCGGCTGGGCGAGCAGCGACGTGGCGCGTTGGGTCAGCGCGAGCAACCCCGCCGCCGCAGGCCCGAGCAGCCAGCCCACCGTAAGCGGCGCGAGGTTGGGTGCGAGTTCGCGTACAGTGATGTCGAAGTTGGTGATGAGGATGAAGCGGTTCAGGCCTTCGGTGTCACGTGCAGCGCCGCGCCATGGTCCGCGTACACGTTCGCCAGCCGCGAGCTTGCGCCATGCCACCCAGCCGAAGCCCCACATGGCCAGCCCTTCCGCGATGGCCGCGATCAGCCAGACCGCGATGAAGCCCGTCAGCCCGCCGCCCGCGAACCAGATCCCGAGCGCACCGACGAGGCGGATTAACGGTGACACGGCCTGATGGACACCGATCAGGTCGAACCGGTCGGCGATCTGCAACAGGCCCTGCGGGGTCGCGCGGACCGTCGCGATCACCGCGAGCGAATACGGCACGGCGACGCGTATCGTGTCCGGCGACCAGCCGAGGCGCGGTCCGATCAGCGGCACCAGCAGGGCGGCGATGATCACGGCGACTGCGCCACATCCAAGTTCGATCACCGCGAGGAACCGGACGATACGGGCGAATCCGGCGTGATCCCCCCCTTGGAGAGCGATCCCGCCATAACGCACCACGCCGTGAAAGCCGGAGAATGCCAGGACGCTGCCGATCAGCACCGCATAGCCATTGACGAGCACCAGTACGCCGTAGTCCGCCGCGCCAAGCCGATGCGTCACCAGCACCAGGTAGACGAGACTCATCACCCCCGCCGCCGCCTTGCCGCCGAGCAGGTGGCCGAGGTTGGCAAGCACCAGCCGGAGGCCCGACTGCCCATCGCGGGGCGGTCCAGGTTTCGCGGAATGCGCCGGCCGACACGTCATACGGTTTAGGAACGAACGCATCGCGAGCGCTTAGACCCTCCAGGTTGCCCCGACGAACGCAAAGTTTCGCGGGTCCGCAAGTTACCAAAAGGTTTAGTGAGGATCGCCCGTGTCGGGAACGTCTACCGGGCATGAAGATCGGTTTTCTGTTCAATCACGACCAAGTCCATCAGGTCGCCCACGCACTCCCGACCGCCTTGGCGATGGTGGAGGGCTATCCGGATGCGGAGATCGTCGTCGCCACCACCAACGCCCGGCTAACCGACGAAGTGCGGCGGCTGTGCGCGCGACTGGGCGTCACCGTTCCGCTGATCGAACTGGACCTGCGGCGCGCGTTCACGCGAGCGCTGGCGACCACGCTCGAATGGGCGCTGCCGGTGACCAAGATCGGCATCTACCGCGACAATCTCGACTTCTTCCGCTCGCTCGATGCGCTGGTCGTCGCCGAGAAGACCTCGCTATTGCTCAAGACACGCTACGGCCTCGACGATCTCAAGATCATCCACACGCGTCACGGCGCTGGCGACCGGGCGATAGGCTTCAACAAGCACAGCGCGACGTTCGATCACGTGCTGGTGTCGGGCACCAAGATCCGCCAGCGCCTGCATCGCGAGGCCGGCGTGCCATTGGATCGGATGAGCCTGATCGGGTACCCCAAGTTCGACCTCATGCCCGAGCCCGCACCGCGCCTACCGTTCCAGGCGAACGGAAAGCCGACCGTGCTCTACAACCCGCATCCGTCGCCGCACCTGTCGTCCTGGTATGACCAGGGCCGCGCGGTGCTGGAGCATTTCCTACACGACGACCGGTACAACCTCATCTTCGCGCCCCACGTCATGCTGTTCCACCGCAAGTTCGTGCTGACGATCGACAAGCTTCGGATCGATCGTGCCGGCCGGATCGATCAGCGCTTCCTCGATGCGCCCAACATCCATGTCGATCTAGGCAGCGCGGCGTCGACCGACATGACCTATACGGGGGCTGCCGACATCTATCTCGGCGATGTTAGCAGCCAGGTGTACGAGTTCCTCCACACGCCGCGGCCCTGCGTGTTCCTCGACGCGCACGCGACAAATTGGGAAGGCGACGCGAACTACGCCCACTGGCAGGCGGGCGAGGTTGTTACCGGCATCGAAGGACTTGGCGGCGCCCTCGACCGTGCGGTGGCGAGGCATGATCGGTATCGGCCGGTCCAGTGCGCCCTCTTCCAGCGCAGCTTCGAGTTGACCGCGGAACGGTCCGCCGTTCGTGCGGCGCGCGCGGTGATGAGCGTGCTCGGCGACACGGTCCCGACCGCCCTGCCTCAGCGCGAACCCGGGACCGGGGCGGGAACGCAGGGGTTGCGCGTCGCCTGAACCGCCGCGAGAAGGCCCCCGCGGCGCCACTGCCGGCGCTGCTTTTAGGATCGATCGACCACCGTGGCTCTACGCAAGGACATCTGGCGCCCGGCCATCGTGATGGCGGCCGCCGAGGCGATCCTCGAGCGCGGCTCGATCGAGGGCTTTCCGATCGCGTGGTTGCCGCCAATGCGCAGCTTCCAGTTCCTAGCGGACCCCTTCGGGCTGTGGCGCGACGGACGGCTGTACGTATTCGTCGAGACCTACGACTATCGCGTCCGTATCGGGGCGATCGAAGTGCTGGTCTACGACTGCGACTTCCGTCTGGTCGATCGCCAGCCAGTCCTGAACGAGCCTTGGCATCTGTCCTACCCGCTCGTGTTCGAGGCGGAGGGCGAGACGTGGATGCTCCCGGAGGCGCATCGCTCGAGCCGCCTGACCCTGTACCGCGCGGTGGGCTTCCCGACCCAGTGGGAGCCGGCGCACGTGATCGAACTCGATCACGTCGCGGTCGATGCGACGCCAGTCTTCCATGACGGGCTGTGGTGGCTGTTCTACACCTCGGCCGACCGCGAGCCGGACAAGATGAGCGCGTTGCACGTCGCCTCCGCCGAGCGGCTGTCGGGCCCTTGGACGCCCCATCCTGCCAACCCGGTACGCGTCGATGTCGCGAGTGCACGGCCGGGTGGGATGCCGTTGGTGATCGATGGCCTGATCGTGCTGCCGGTGCAGGACTGTAGCCGAACCTACGGGGGTGCGATCCGTCCGCTGACGATCACCGTCTTGAACAGTGAGCTTTTTGAGGCTGAGGTGGGGGCTGCGCTCGTGCCACCGACCTCGTGTGCGCCGTACGTCGAGGGGTTCCATACGTTGTCAGCGGCGGGGCCTGTGACGCTGGTCGATATGAAACGGACCGAATTGTCGTTGCGCGGGCTTTCAATCGAAGCCGTGCGCGAGGTCAGGAAGCTCGGTCGTGCAGTCCGAAAGCGCGCATCCGTTCGAGGATAGCAAGACCAGTCGCGGCGAACCGCTCCGGTCCGAACGTGGCGAGAACGCGGACGCGGCCCGCTCGACCCAATGCTGCCAGTTGAGCGGGATCGGCCAGGACCTTCGAAAGGGCCGCGGCCAGCGCGACGGGATCGCCGGGAGGGACGGTAAAGCCGGTTTCTCCCTCGATGATACTAGCGGGGAGTTCGCCGACTGCCGAGGCGATCACCGGCAACCCAGTCTGCATCGCCTCATGCGCGGCGACGCACAATCCCTCTGATCGCGACGGCTGTACGTAGAGGTGGCAATTGGCGAGGAACGCTGCCGGGTCGGCCTCATAACCGGCGAACCGCAACGTCTCCAGCCCAAGAGCCCGCGCGCGGGCGCCGAGCGCTTCGCGTTCCGCCCCGTCACCTGCGATGACCAGTTCATATGGCGTGCTCGTCTCGACCAGCGCCAGCGCATCGATGAGCACGTCGTAGCCCTTCACGCGGTGGAGTCGACCGAGGCTGCCGATCCGAACCGGCTGCCCCGAGCGCCACGGAGAGGCCTGAAGCGCGTCGGGCTCGGCGCGGAAGATCGACCATTGCACCAAGCGGTCGGTTGGCACCCGCAGTCGCTCCGCCGTCAACCGCGTAACGGCCGAGGAGTCGCCGACCCACAACCTCGACAGCCGCTGCATCGCACGAAGCAGTACGCGATTGGCCGGCTTCAGGAACGCCGCATGCTGCCAACTCACTACGGGCCAACCGCGGCGAAGGCCCACGATCTGCCCGAGAAGAGTGGCCCGGGTCAGAGATGTCCACAGATGCGTCGGCTTCCAGTCGCGCAAGGTCGCGTCAAGCCAACGGAGCGCTGCGGCATGATCGGTCTCGCCGCCGACGCGCACATGCACGTCGAACCCGGCATCGCGGATCGCCGCCTCGCCCCGCCGATCACGTGCGGTGAGGGCGAAGACCGCGATCTCCGCGCCGCCATCGCGCAGCACGCCGAGTACGACCGGCACCGGTGACGCCGCCCCGCCACCTTCGACCGAATTGATCACATAGGCGATCCGCACCGGCTGGTCGCTCACCCCTGCAATCCTTCAAACAGGGTCAGATACGCGACCGCCACGGCGCCTATCCGATGATGCGCGACAAGCGCCGCCAACGTAATCGGGTTCGCCGGCGTTTGAGCCAGTATCGTCTCGATGGCCGATGCCAATGCCGCGCCGTCACGCAACGGGACGACCATCCCCGCCCCCGGTGTATCCAGCAACCGCGTCGCAGGCGTGCAGTCGGTCGCGATCACTGGCCGTCCCGCCGCCAGCGCCTCGATCACGACCGCCGGAAAACCCTCAAAATCCGAGGCGAGCACGAGCAACCGCGCGGCGTCGAGCCACGGCCGGATGTCCGTGACGTAACCTGCCAACTCCGTGCGATCGGCGATACCCAGCGCGTGGATCTGTTGACGAAGCCCCTCCGCTTCAGGCCCATCACCAACGATCACGAGCCGTGCTGCGCACTCGGGCAGTGTGGCAAACGCCTCGATCAATCGCGAAAACCCCTTTTCGGGCACCAGTCTTCCCGCCGCCAGTACGATCGGCGGTTGCGTATCGGGAACCGGTTGCGGAGGCGCTACGTCATCGGGGAGCGCGGGCAGCGCGATCGTCGTCGCGAGGGAGCGCCGCAGGATACGGTTCGCCTGATCCCGCGCCACGTCTGACAGCGCGACGATCGCATCCACCCGCCGCAACAGCCGCCGCATCCTCATCTCGAACGCCCATTGCCGCACCCGGCCACGCTGAGGTTTGTCCAGCGCCGCGCTGACCTGCGCGACGACGGGTACACCGCGCTTGGCCAAGGCGGCCGCGACAGGCCAATGGAAATTCCCGGGTACGAACACGCCGTCGAACCGACGCTTCGCGACGAACGCGCGCGCCGCGCGCGCCAGACGCCGGCGCGAGCCAATAGCTCTCGGGATCGGGGGATCGGCAATGACTACCTCGACGTCGTCACCAGCGAGGACGCCCAAAGGTCCATTGCCGGATCCGGCGAAGACCGTGATCCTAGCACCCTTTTTTGCCCAAGCCGCGGCCAAACGCGCCGCGATGCGTTCGGTCCCGCCTAATGAAAAGTCGTGCAGCACGATCAGAATTGACGCAGGATCCGAACACATGTGCGTCCGATTAACCTGCCGATCCGCCACAAGCTAACCTTATCGATTGCTCCTTTACAGTTCGCCTGATCGGGCCCGCGCAGCGTGACCCGTGACATATCTTCGTATGAATGGAGCGCGGCCCTCCCCATCCTACGTGTCCTCGCAGTTCGAAGGTTGCTTCGATCGTAACAGCGACATCGAAAGGGAGATCGGACCGTGTCGACGTCACCCATTCCAGTTGGATCAACACCCCCCGTCGGAAAAGAGAATGGTCTCGGCATTGATCGCTGGAGGGTGGCTCTACCGCTTCTGTCCTTCGGGGCAGGCGCTGCAGACGGCTTCGCCTACCTCGTGCTTGGCGGTATATTCACAGCGAACATGACCGGCAATGCGGTCCTCGCGACCATGTACGGCCGTCCCGACTATCCCTCGATCCTGATTGGCGCGCTCACGGCGATCGCCGCCTTCGCAATCGCCCTTGTCGTAGGTTTTCGCACTGCGAGGGCCGGGCACAGCGGCGCGGCGCGCAAGGCTCTGATCGTCTCGGCAATATGTCATGCCGCTGTCGTGCTGATGTGGTGGTGCAGCACGCGCTCGGGTCCAGTCGTGCTCTGCCTCATAGCGGCGTCCGCCGCCGCCATGGCGTTCCAGACCGTCGCTGCCAAACGGGACGGGGTCGATCATGGCGCGACGACCACTTACGCGACCGGCACGTTGACCGATCTTTTGAAAGACCTCGTCGATGGGCAGGTCAACTGGTGCAGTATTCGCTGGCTCTCGTTGTTCGCGCTGCCAGCAGGAGCTGCTCTTTCGGTGGCGGTTGCAAGGACGTGGCCTGATGTAACGCCGCTGATACCGTTGATTGCTACTGTCGCTTGCATCCGACTGATTTCGCCGGAGGCACTGTAAGCCTCGAAACCTAGGTATGACTAGGTTCGCTGCCGGGCATGGCACATTTGCAATTCGGGCGGACGGCTACGCCTCCCCCGTTTCAGAAAACAGCGACAAGTCGAGGAACCGTCATGACCGAGATGCGCAGTCCACAACCCGCTCCAAATCACGAACCGCCAGTCTTCGGCAACCCTGATCTGCCCGCCGAGGGGAACATCAATATCAAGGACGATCCCAAGAGCGGGATCATGACCGGGCCGCGCAATACCGTGCTGGAAAGCCAGTTTCCGTCGCAAGGAGACGCTCCTGCGACCGACATCAGTACGCAGCCGTTCTTCTGGTCGTCGTTCAACATCTCGCCGCGTCGCCAGCAGAAAGGCGGATGGGCCCGTGAACTGACCCAAGCCGACTTCTCGATCTCGACCGAGATCTCCGGCGTCAACATGTACCTCGCCGCAGGCGGCATCCGCGAGCTGCACTGGCACCAGACGGCGGAATGGGCGATCATGACCCGCGGCCGCTGCCGCGTCACGACGCTCGACAAGCACGGGCGTCCGAGTATCGAAGACGTCGAGGCCGGCGATCTGTGGTACTTCCCACCAGGCCTGCCGCACTCCTTGCAAGGACTCGGTCCGGACGGCGGCGAGTTCGTCATCGCCTTCGACGACGGGTCGCAGTCGGAGAGCAACACGCTTCTGATCACGGACTGGTTCGCGCATACGCCGCCCGATGTCCTGGCAAAGAACTTCGGCGTGCCGGTCGAAGCGTTCAAGGACATTCCGCTGCACAACCTCTGGATCTTCCAGGGCAAGGAACCGGGCGATCTCGAAGCGGACCGGCTTGCGGCCAAGGTCGCCAGCGGTACCGAGGCCGTCATCTTCCGCCTTTCGCGTTCGCCGATGGTGAAGAGCAACAGCGGCGGCTCGATCCAGATCGCGGACAGCAGCAACTTCCCGATCGCCACGACCGTGGCGACCGCGCTCGTAACCGTGGAGCCGGGCGGCATGCGTGAGATGCATTGGCACCCCAACGCAGACGAATGGCAATATTATCTGCGCGGCAGCGCGCGGATGACCGTCTTCAACACCGGTCCCAAAGCGACGACGAACGACTTCCGCGCCGGCGACGTCGGCGTAGTTCGGCGTAACCTCGGGCATTTCGTCGAAAACACCGGCGACGACGTGCTGCAGTTCGTGGAGGTGTTCCGTTCCGACCGGTACGAAGAGGTGTCCTTGGCCAATTGGATCAGCCACCTTCCGCCATCGCTAGTCACGGAGCATCTGAACATCGATCCGGCCATGTTGGCCCGGTTCCCGAGTGAAACTCAGGGAATTGTTTCCAAGCCGGGCGTTTCGAAGGCCTGAGTCACGGGTGCGGATACACCTTTCCGGGTCCACACCGGACCGCGTGTATCCGCTTTCGTCCCCATCGTTCAGCATGCCGAAGGTTCATCTGGGAACGATCGGTCCGCCGAAGGCTAGCTCGGGTGCGTACGCCCGATAGCGCGTTGGTACCGCCGATCAGACGCAGTCTTGCAGACCGAACGATCATGTCAATTAGACGCCAACCGGCACGACTTGATGCAGAGCCGTCACCGAGGCACTATGATCTCGGCTTGTAGAACACGCTATCACAGTAAACGGCCGGTACGCCCAGAGCGTACAGACCGACGAAGAAATGATCGGAACACCGATGGCCATTCCACCGAAGGAGCCCGCGGGGACGGGCCGGACGACGTCCGACGATTCAAGCCGAAAGATACGAGTCCTTCTGGCTGATGATCATGAGCTGATCCGGTCCGGGATGCAGGCCTTCATCGCAACGCAGGACGATTTCGAGGTCGTTGGCGAAGCCAGCGACGGATTGGAAGCAGTGGCGGCCTACGGAAGGTTGATGCCCGATGTGATGCTGCTGGACATGCAGATGCCGCATCTCGACGGCGTCGATGTGATTTCAGCGATAATAGCCGACCATCCATCCGCCAAGATCGTGATCCTGACGACATACTCGGGGGATGCCCGCGCCATTCGCGCTTTGAACGCGGGGGCCGTAGGGTACATGTTGAAGACCAACCTCCGAAAGGAGTTGTTCGAGGCCATCCGCAACGCCGACAAAGGCACAAAGACGATCGATCATCAGGTCGCTCAGAACATGGCCGTCTTCCGCAGCGACCAGTTGACGAAGCGAGAACGTGATATCGTCAGCCTCGCTAGGGACGGCAAGTCGAACCGGGAAATTGGAAACGACCTCGGTCTCGCCGAAGAGACGGTGAAGGGATACATGAAGCTCATATTCGCCAAGCTCAGGGCATCGGACCGCGCAAACGCCGTCGCGATCGCGGCGCGCCGCGGCTTCATCAGCCTTTAAGTCGAAGCGGGAGCCGCAATCGGGTACGTCTTGCGACAGCGCCGTACCGAGGCGACCATGAATTTAATTTATCGATCGATCACGAAATGTCCGCAAACCCCTCCTTTGGGGCTATCGGTCGGATTCGGATGCATTCTAATGAGTGTGTCTCCGATGAGGAACGATCATGCCGGACGAGTCGACCCCTGCGCCCACCAGCCGCGAACGACCTCTTTCGAATGTTGGAACCGACGTTGCGAAAGCGAAGGTGTCGGAAGCCGTAGATCGGCGTCCGACGCCATCGATCACGCTCGTGAACTCGTTCCACAGTATCCAGCTGTCGCTTGATGCCGCGATGCGGTGGGGGGCACGCGATCCGGTCGATCATGAGGAGCTGGCACTAGCGCTGCGGTGCGCCAGGGAATCAGCCGAGATCGCTTGGCGTTGCCTTACGGAGGAATAGGGGCCTTTCAACCAGCCCTTCCACCAAGCCTAGGCGCCGGAACATCGGATTGCGCTCGGTCGAGCCTGCGAGGCCGTGGCCCTGATGCGCAATATGTCGCATCTCAGCCGGCCAACTCCATGGCTTGGTCGCGAGGAGGAGAGAGGCGGTGCCTCAACCCCTCCCGCTAGGCGTTAACCCGGAACCTTCATTCCTCGACGAAAGCGAGGATGTCCGGGTTGATCACGTCTGCATGCGTGGTCAGCATCCCGTGAGGATAGCCTTCGTAGATCTTCAACTTGGCGTTCTTCACCAGTTTGGCCTGGAGGAGCGAAGCGTCGGCGTAGGGCACGACCTGATCGTCATCGCCCTGCAGGACCAGGGTCGGGACCGTGATCGCCTTGAGGTCTTCGGTCTGGTCGGTTTCCGAGAAGGCCTTGATGCCCTCGTAATGCGCTAGGGCGCCGCCCATCATCCCCTGGCGCCGCCAGTTGTCGATGACCGCCTCGAAAACCGTCGCGTTCGCCCGGTTGAACCCGTAGAACGGGCCGGAGGCGACGGCCAGGTAGAAGTTGGCACGGTTGTCGGCCAGCGCCTTGCGGAAGCCGTCGAACACGGAGATCGGCGTGCCGCCGGCATTGGCTTCGGTCTTCAGCATCAGCGGCGGGACCGAGCTGACGAGCACCAGCTTGGCGACCCGTCCCTGTGGCTGGCCGTACTGCGCCACGTATCGTGCGGCCTCGCCGCCACCCGTCGAGTGTCCGATATGCACCGCGTTCTTCAAATCGAGGTGCTCGACGACGGCGGACGCGTCTGCGGCGTAGTGATCCATGTCATGCCCGGTTCCGACCTGCTCGGAGCGGCCGTGACCGCGGCGATCATGTGCCACGACGCGGTACCCGTGAGAGAGGAAGAACAGCATCTGGGCGTCCCAGTCGTCCGCGGACAGCGGCCAGCCATGATGGAACACGATAGGCTGCGCGTCCTTCGGACCCCAATCCTTGTAGAAGATCTCTACGCCATCCGAGGTGGTAACGTACGCCATGATATTCCTTTCGTTACGAATTGAAACTTGCAGAGCCGGCTCGTGCCGCGGCGGCGCAGGGGGCCGCCACTTTCAGCTTTGACCCGGAACCGGCTCCCTTGGGGACGGTCCTGCCGCGGCGGCGCCCAGCGGAACGCCGGTGAGGCCTTCGCGCGCGATCGCGGTTGCCCCTGGCGATCGACTGGCGGCTGGCACCACGCGTACGGGAACCGACTTGTACGACGGTGTCAGGCACTGCTTGTCGATATGCTCGAGAGCGACGAGGGCTTGGCTTTCGGGGTAGTAGGCACCGCAGCAGTTGGGAGGAAGATTGTAGCGGATCACGGTCAACGCCCGAACGACGCGGTCGGGATGAGCGTGCTCGAGCGCGGTCTCGACGTCGACGAGATCGCCTTCCACGAGCCCGAGGCGGGCCATGTCATCCTCGTTCATCATCAGTACGTCGCGCCGGCCGAAAACGCCGCGGTAGCGATCGTCGAGGCCATAGATCGTCGTATTGTACTGATCGTGCGACCGCATCGTCGCCAGACGAAGGACATTGACGTCTTCAGTCTGCGCGTCCTCTTCGAGGTGGTTGAAGATCAGGAAGTTGGCCTTGCCGGATCCCGTGTTCCAGATCCGCTGCTGCGCGGCGTTAGGAAGCTGAAACCCGCCTGGATGACGGATGCGTTCGTTGAATCCGTCGAACTCGGGATAGACGGACTCGATCTTGTCCCGGATCACCGAATAGTCAGCTGCCAGACCTTCCCAGTCCACCGGCACCCGCGAGCCGAGCGTGGCACGGGCCATGCTCGCCAGGATCCAAGGCTCCGATCGCGTTTCTCCCATGGGCGGCGTCAGGAAGCCCCGGGACGCATGCACCATCGACATCGAATCCTCGACGGTGATCGACTGGGAGCCAGACGCCTGGGAGTCCAGTTCCGTACGTCCGATCACGGGAAGGATGTACGTCGCCTTGCCGGTCAGAAGGTGGGTCCGGTTCAGTTTGGTAGCAAGCGAGACGGCAAGGTCGAGCTTGCGAAAGCCTTCGAAGCATGCCGCAGGGTCGGGCGCGGCGATGGCGAGGTTCCCGCCCAGGCAGATGATGGCCTTCGAGGTCCCGTCCCGCATGGATGCGATCGACTCCACGACCGAATGACCGAACTTCCGGGGAGGTTCGAAGCCGAACGTGTCGCGGAACCGATCCAGCATGGCGTCCGATGGCCGTTCCGTGATGCCGACCGTCCGATTCCCTTGAACGTTGGAGTGTCCGCGCAACGGGCAGATGCCGGCGCCCAGGCGACCGATGTTGCCCTTCAACAGCAGGAAGTTGACGATCTGCTGCACGTTGGACGTTCCCGTCCGATGCTGGGTGATCCCCATGCCGTAACTGACGATCGCTGCCTTCGAAGCGACATAGGCGCGGGCGATGCCTTCCAGATCCGTGCGCGTCAGGCCCGACGAACGTTCTATGTCCTCCCATTCCGCCAGGTCGAGATCGGCGGCGAACTCTGCGAAGCCGGCCGTATGCCCGGCGATGAAGTCGTGGTCGAGGATGGGATCGGAGTCCTGAGCCGCGGCTGCGCGGTCCAGATCCACGACGGCTTTGCAGATCCCCTTCAATGCCGCGGCGTCGCCCCCGATCCTGACCTGGAAATAGGTGGTGGCGATCGGCACCGACGTCATGGTCGCCATCTCGATCGGCTCTTGCGGCGCCTGGAAGCGTTCGAGAGCTCGCTCCTTGAAGGGGTTCATGACTATGATCGTCGCGCCACGCTTCGAGGCGTTGTGCAACGACGTCATCATCCGAGGATGGTTCGTGCCCGGGTTGTGGCCGATCGAGAATATGAAGTCGCAGTGGTCGAAGTCGTCGAGCGTGACTGTCGCCTTGCCGACCCCGATCGATCTCGGAAGGCCGATCGAGGTGGGTTCGTGACACATGTTCGAGCAGTCGGGAAAGTTGTTCGTGCCGAACGCGCGTGCGAAAAGCTGAAAGACGAATGCGGCCTCGTTCGACGCGCGGCCCGACGTATAGAACTCCGCCTCGTCGGGGTGGTCCAGAGCGCGTAGCCGTGCCCCGATGTCGGCGAGCGCTTCCTGCCACTCCACCACCTCGTAGTGATCCGTGGCGGGATTGTACCGCATCGGGTGAGTGAGGCGACCTTGCCCCTCCAGCCAATGGTCCGGCTGCTCCCAGAGTTCGGAAACCGTGTGCTTGGCGAAGAAGTCAGGCTCGACCCGCTTTGCAGTCGACTCCCACGTCACCGCCTTCGCGCCGTTCTCGCAGAACTCGAACGCCGAGGTGTGTTTGGGGTCGGGCCAGGCACAACCGGGACAGTCGAAGCCTTCGGGCTGGTTGTTCCGGAGCAGCGTCTTGACGCCCTGCGCCTCGATCTGCTGGCGCTTCAGCGTGGCGGCGACCGCCTTGAGAGCGCCCCAGCCGCCGGCTGGTTCGTCATATTCGCGGATGCCATCGGGCCGTTTGCTGGTCATTCCGCTATTCTATCGAGCGCCCGCGGCCTGTCTTGGACACGGGGTGCAAATTTGGACGGACGGATGTCAATCTCTTCGGTCTGCGCCGGCTTCGACTGCCGGGAGGCGGTTGCATCTTGAGCATGACGCCAGTTGCTGTCTTGTATCCCTACGTCCGACTGCGCACGCGGCCGATCTGGAGCCGCCATGACCGATGCTGACCGGCAAGGCGTTAGCCGATCGACTACGTCTTGCCTTCATGCGCGTTCGCGCGCCGGACGCGGCAACGAGAAGGATTGATGATATGGCAGGCAACACCACACGAGATCTGGTCATGCTCGGACTGGGATCACTGGCCATCGCGTTCCCGGCGATGGCCAGCGTCGACCACTCCGCCAAACCCGGAGGCGTCTATCGGCTCAAGCCGGGCATCTACGTCCAGCAGGGCGTGGAGTGCGGGTCGGCGCCCAACGCGGCGATCAGGCAATATGACGGCCGCGGTATCAGTACGGCCCATACCCGCGCGTGCCGTGCGCAAGTCCTGTCGCGAAAGGGCAGTCGCTACATCGTGTCGCAGTCGTGCATCGACGCCGGCGCTGGACCAGCACCACGAACGATCGAACGTCAGACCGTGACCGTCGCCGACGCGTTGACGTTCAAGCTGCAGACGCGGGGACCAGGTACCAGCTATCGCTACTGCCCATCCAGCATGCTGCCGGCGGATTTGCGAAAGGCGGCGAAGTGAAGGGCGTTTTCGTAAAGAACGCGGGTTTATCAGTGCTGCTGGCGCTGGGGGCCTGCGCCGCCGGAACGCCACCGGTGGCGTTGGAGCCGAACCCATCGTCGGTCGAAACGGTCACCGTCTCGGTCGGTCCATGCTTCGGGTTCTGTCCGGTTTTCGACGTGACGATCGCGTCGGACGGCGCCGTCAGTTTCGTCGGACAGCGTCATACCGCAGTTCTGGGAGCGCGCCGCCGAGAGGCCGGCGCAGACGCCTATAAAATGCTGGCTAGCGAGCTCGCCGCATTTCGTCCCACCCTCGGAACGGAAGCGCGCATTCCGTGCGACGCAGCGATTTCCGACACCTCGTCGTACACGGTGACATGGCGCGGATCGGACGGGCGGCTGACCGTCGCCACGCTGCAGAGCCGGTGTCCGAGCGGACCAGCGGAGCGGCTCGATGCGATGCTGCGCGAACTCCCCGACAGGCTGGGCATCGCCGATTGGGCAAAGCAGACCAGCCGGCCGGGGGTGTCACGAGGCTAAAGCAATACGCCCGATTACTTACGCTGCATGCATCGATCATATTGTTTCGCCGCGCAGGGCGGGTAGTCCGCCAACGGTGCAGGGCTGGGAAACGCCTGTTCGGGCGTGAGCGGCTGTGCGCGGAACTCCACTATGTCGCCGGGCGCGGGAGGGGACGAGAGCGCCGACCCCGCCGGCTGGTAGCCGCCGGGCGTCCGCTCGCCCTTGAACCCGTCGACCGACGTGAAGAAGCGATCGCCCGACGTCGTGCCTGAAGAAGAGCCGGCTTCCTGTGCCATCGCTGGAGCGGCTAAGATCAACGCAGTTGTTAAGATGCAGAGCTTCATGACTTCATCCTTCGTGACACTGATGTTATGATCATCGTCATTTAGGATGCTGGGAAAAGAAGTGATATCATATCTTTGTATGTGTTTCGTGCAGAGATAGGGAGGTTAGTAATGCGGCGGTAACACCTCCGTATGATTAAAGAGATCGATCAATATATAGACAAGGAAGCGCCGAGTCCTGCGGACTCAGGTATGGAACGGAATGCTATACCTGAATTTGCATTCCTTTGGCATATCACAACAGAAAAGGCGTTTACTATGGCAAGCAAGAAACTTGGGAAAATCGCATCCGGATTTGCGATCGCAAGCATCGTCGTGCTGTCCGGAGCCTCGACGGCAGATGCGGCCATGCAGGCGGGTTCGAAGAAGGCGAAGCCGACGGAGGTCATAACGTGCCGCGACTTCATCGCGTTGCGAGACGAATTCAAGCCGCAGGTGGTGTCATACGCGTTGGGGTATGCCCATGCGAAGCGGCCCGACGTCGATCTGATCGACGTGAGTGGCGTCGATCGACTGGTTCCGGTTCTCGTAAAATCGTGTCGGTCCAGGCCTTCGGAAACGCTGATGCAGCGGATCAAGGCGTTCTTCCATCGCCTCTGAAGGGATCGGTAGGATAGCGGCCGCGTCCATCTGCACCGCGGTGGACGCGCCCGTTTCCACATGCGAGCCGATCACTGTGGGCGGCTGTCATTTCGCTCGGGGTGACGTCTCGCCTTACGTGGTCGAGGTGACGGGGGCAGCAGCAGCAGGCTTGCCCGCCTCTTCAGTTTTCGCAGCTATGATCCGCGCCCACGGGTTGGGCACCGCGTCGCCGACTCTCTGCAGCGTGTTCCGGTCATGGTGAATGAACGGCGTGTCCTGTCCGTGAACCGATAACGTCGTCTGGATGTCGTACGACCAGCTGCCGTCCGGATTGAACGTGATCTGGATCCGGTATTCGTCCGTGCGAAAGGCCTCTTCGAGAAAGTCGGTCGAACAGATTCCGTAGTTCGTCTGCCCTCTCTTGGCCGTCAGCGTAATGCTCTCATCGCCCGGCTTGCCCTGACCCGAGGCCATCGCCGTCTGCCCCCGCGGTATGGCGAGCGTCTGGAGCATGAGTCCGGTTGCGGGTTCCCACAGCCAGTACCCGACCTGCTCATGGAAGGTGATGTCTTCCTCAACGGTCGTGATGTGGATGTGATAGCGCATCCCGTAGAAGAGCTGGGGGCCATTGGCCTGCGGATCGATCGGCTCGAACGTGATGGTCTCGATGAACTCCCGACGTTCGGGGCCATCCGGCTTGGGGGCGACGTCCGAGCCCTTCGTGGCACGCCAGGATCCCGCCAGCGCACGGAGCGGCCCCAGGTTCGCGAGGGTGTTCGGATCAACGTCCGAGGGTTCGGTAAAGATGTCGTGGGGGATCGGGATCATTTACAGCTCTCCTAGCCTTGAGCGATGAGGTCTTTGAACGTGAAGCGTGAAGGTGGGATCGGTCGGGCCGCGTTGCGCTGCAGTCCGTCACTGTTCGGGACGATCGTCGTTGTCGAGGCGGCCGTCCTCTACGACTTTCATCGACCGCCGGCGCCGGCGCCGGCGATCCGCATGCTCAACGCTGCTTGACGTGGCTGAAAAGCTGCATGAGCACCGCCGCGGCCGAGAACGCGCCGCCAAGAACCGCAACCCCGGTCCAGCCACCGAGCGCCCAGGCTTCGGTAGCGCCCGCCGATCCGATGGAGCCGCCAAGAAACATAGCGCCCATGAATATGGTGTTGAGCCGCGCCCGCGCTTCCGGACGAAGCGCGTAGACGACGTGCTGGTTCGAGACGAGGGCGCTCTGTACGGCGAAATCGAGCAGGATCACACCGACGACCAGCCCGGCGATCGAGGTCCACACGCCGAAAAGCACCCAGGAGGCCAGCGTGAGTACCGCGCCGAGGATGATGACGCGTTTCGGCCCCTGCTTGTCCGCGATGCGGCCCGCGATCGGTGCGGCTAGGATTCCAACGGCTCCGACGATGCCGAACAGTCCGGCAACCTCGGCGCCCAGGTCAAACCGCGGCTGTTGGAGGCGGAAGGCGAGTATGGTCCAGAACGCCGTGAATGCTGCGAAGATCAGGGCTTGCGTGATGGCCGCGAGGCGGAGTTCGCCGAACTCGTTCCATAGGCCTAGCAGCGATCGCATCAACTGCGGGTAGCTCAGAGCGGCCGTCGGTTGGCTGCGCGGCAGTTTGAACGCCATCCACGCGCCCGCTGCGAGCGCCATGGGAACGCCGAGCCAGAACATCTCGCGCCAGCCAGCATGCGTCGCGACGAAGCCGGCGAGCGTTCGACTGAGAAGGATGCCGCACAGGACACCGGACATCACGGTGCCGACGGTGGCGCCGCGCTTCTCAGGTGCCGAAAGATGCGCTGCAAAGGGCACGATCTGCTGCGCGACCGTCGCGGCGACACCGAGCAGCAGCGACGCTGCCACGACCAGTCCGGCCGTCGGCGCGACCGCTGCGGCGACGAGAGCCCCGGCCAGCACCAGGAACTGCACGATGATGAGCCGCTTGCGTTCGACCAGGTCCCCGAGCGGTACGAGAAGGAACAGGCCGGCGGCATAGCCGAATTGGGTCGCAGTCGGCACCAAGGAGGTCAGGCTTCCTGGAAAGTCCTTCTCCATGACGCCGAGCATCGGCTGATTGTAGTAGATGTTGGCGACGGCGACGCCTGCCGCGACGGCCATCGCGAAGGTGAGGCTGGCCCGCAGCTCACCTCCTGGCTCAGCAAGTCGTTCTGTCGTGGTCGTCATCCGTCGCTCCCGTAAGCACATCCGTTCACGGCGACGGTATCAGATGAGGCAACCCGACTATTGTCGGATCGGAGCCGGAATGGTCTAGAAATGATCCATTCGCGTCGATCGTAGAGTAGGACAGGCGGCCGCCCGACTGGGACTGGCGATCGCCGTCGCCCTACCTTTGACCATCGATTTTAGGTGCAGGACGTCCAAGACGCGTCTTCGGTTTCCGGTTAGTTCCGCGGTTTCCGTGTGGAATGCCGCACAGATCCGCTCAGCGTACCGAAACCGCGTGAATGGAAGGACGAATGATGACCCGTTGCACCCATATGGCGAGTATCCACGACGTCACGCCCAGCGCGAACGGATGCGAGGAGTGCCTCAAGATCGGGAGCTGGTGGGTTCACCTTCGGCTGTGTCGCGAGTGCGGCAATGTCGGATGTTGCGACCAGTCGCCCAACAAGCACGCCACCAAGCATTTCCACACGACGCAGCACCCGATCATGGAAGGGTATGATCCGCCCGAGGGGTGGGGGTGGTGTTATGTCGATGAGATCGAAGTCGACCTGCCCGACCAGACGCCTCACCCCGGACCGATACCTCGGTTCGTCTAGGCCGGAACCCCACTCGTTGCGGACGCTTCGATCTCGACGATGCCAGGACTTCGATCCGCACACCGCGATCGAACCGATGTCTGCCATCGCCGGAACACAGTCAGAATCGTCCGTCACGGAATATCTGCGAGCCGGCGCGCCGGTTCCGCTAAAATCCAAGACGTATGTAGGCGAGTGAAGATGCGCAGGTCGTTCATGGGTAGGTCGTCTTCAGCACTCCATCTGGCGCTCGCGGGCGACGTGCTGGTTGCTGCGGTTAAATTCGCCGGGGCTGCAGCTACCGGAAGTTCGGCATTGTTCAGCGAGGGCGTCCATTCGACCGTCGACGCGGTGAGCGAGATCCTCCTGCTGTACGGCCTTTGGGTCGGGAAACGGCCGTCCACCTCGGAACATCAGCTGGGCTTCGGCCGGGAAGTGTTCTTCTGGAACTTCATCGTCGCCATGACGATCCTCGCGGTAGGGGCCGGCGTAGCGCTGCTCGACGGCATCCATCAGATCCTCAGAGCCTCGGTGATCGAGTCGCCGCTGATCAGCTACGGAGTCCTTCTGCTGGCGCTGCTTGCCGAGATACCGGCAATGATCAGTGTCAGCAGAGGCGTCCACACCAAGCGCGGCAAGACGGGTTTCGTGCATTTCCTCCGCATGAGCCGCGACCCGACGATGCTCACAGTGCTCTTCGGGGGGGCGAGCGGCATCCTGGGCATCTTGATCGCGGCCATTGGCACGTTCCTGACGACGATGACGGGCAGCTCGATGTGGGACGGCGTCGCCTCGGTCATGATCGCAATGATCCTGGGAACGACGGCGCTATTCCTGGCTGCGACCAGCAAGAAGCTGTTGATCGGGGTTACGGCCGCGCCATCAACGGTGAGTTCGATACTCGAGATCACCACCGATTGCCCCGACGTCGAGATGGCAAACGGCGCGATCACCGTCCACTTGGCTCCGGATCAGATCCTGGTCGCGCTAAGCGTCGCCTTCCGACCGGCACTGACCACACAGGAGATCGAAGTGGCGGTTGCGGCGATCGACCGCGCGGTGCGCGCCGCCCATCCAAGCGTCGTCGTGTTCCTGCTGAAGCCGCAAAGCGAGGCGCAGTTCGAGACGCTACGCGGCTACCGCGGCTGGTGATGTCAGCCGCGCCGGTTCAGATCGGACCGATCGCAGCCCTCAGCTTGTCCGGGGTCAGCGGCATGTCGCGCATACGGATGCCCGTCGCGTCGGCGATCGCGTTCGCGAATGCGGCGGCGGTCGGTCCCTGCGCGGTTTCACCCGCGCCCAGGAACGGCATGCCGGCTTGCGGGAGTACGTGCACCTGGACGTCGTCCGGCACGTCGCTGAAACGGGATATCGGATAGCCGCTCCAGTCGAAGCTGGTGCGGCCGGACGTGTCGAACTCGACGGCCTCGCGCGTGGTCCAGCTGAGCGACTGGACGATCCCGCCTTCTACCTGATTGCGGATCCCGTCCGGACTGGCCGGTTGTCCGGCGTCCACCGCGGCGATGACGCGGCGGACGGACACGACTCCGGTCTCGCGCTCGACCTCGACTTCCATCGCGATCGCGCAATAGGCGCCCAGATTCTTGTAGCGCGCAAATGCCATCCCGCAGCCTCGGCGCCCGTCGCCGCGTGGACGCGAATCCCATCGGAACCGCCGCGTGGCCTCGATCATCACGGCGCGCGCGCGCGGATCCTCCATATGGTTCAGTCGGAACGCGAGCGGGTCCTGGCCGGACGAGCGGGCGAGTTCGTCGAACATGCTCTCGATCGAGAAGACGTTGAGATGCGCACCCAGCGACCGCAGCGCCGACACGCGCAACGGCATGTCGGGGAGGAAATGGTAGAGCACGTGCATGTTGGGCAGCGCATAAAGCGGATTGGAATTTCGGTCTCCGTCGCCCTCCGGCATCGGAATCGGCTTTCCAATCGGAGCGGGGAAGGGATTGGCCACTTCCTGTCCCGCCAGGTAGCCGCCGGCGTCGACGGGGCGATTATTGTGCGGGTTGCTCCATACGACGTGCCGCCATTGTGCGATCTTGCCGTCGGGTCCCAGTTGCGCCGCCAGTTCCGTGGCCATCCCAGGGCCGAGCGGTTCCCAACCGAATTCCTGTTCGCGCATCCATTGCAGGCGGATGGGAACGCCCGGCATCTCTTTGGCGATCACGGCCACGTCGGCGGAAGCGTCGTCGGCGCCGTTCTGACCGTAGCAGCCTGATCCCTGCGTATGGATGCAGCGTACCTTCTCCGGCGGCAGGCCGACGAGCTGAGCGACGGCACGATGGACGTCGAACACGCCCTGACTATGCGACCAGATGGTCATCGTGCCACGGTCGTACAGGGCAACCGAGCATGAGGGTCCGATCGAGCCATGCGACAACCAAGGTCGACTATAGCTTGCCGAGAGCCCGCCCGGCGCCGTTGGTCCAGCAGGTCCCCCCGTGTCCAGCACAGTGATATCGCGTGACGGAAGCGCCTTCAGCGTCGCCGCGACGCTGGTCGAGGGCAGTGGCGGGGCGGTCCGGATCCAGGGCGACTGCTGAAGGCGGCGCAGCGCGGCGATCGCTTGCCATTCGGTAAGCGCTACTACTGCGGCGAAGCGGCCGTTCCTGACGATCCTGACGACCCCGGGCAGGCGGGCGGCGGCGGTGAAGTCCGCCTCCTGCAAAACGGTACCGAAGCTTGGTCCTCGAACGACCCGCGCATGCAGCATGCCCGGCATCCGCAGGTCCTGAACGTAGGATTGGCCGCCCGTGACCTTCGCCGGTATGTCGCGACGGGGAACGTCGTGCGCCATCGTTCGATAGCTCGCGGGATCGCGACGCGGTACGCCTTCGATAGCCCGGACGTGGAGGTCGAGGGCGGCTGCAAGAGCTCCGTAGCCGATACGTCGGCCGTCCGCCGACACCACATTGCCATTTCCGTCGGTCGTCAGATCGCTGGCCGGGAGCCCCCAGCGCTCGGCAGCGTTCCTGGTCAGCAGCATCCGGACGTTTGCCGCGGCGTTGGCGATCGCGGTGCCGCTATCCTGCATAGAATGGCTGCCTGCGGTCAGGCCTTCATCCGGCGTCTGCGAGGTGTCGGCGGTTATCAGTTCGACATGCGAGGGCGGCAGATCCAGCTCCTCGGCGGCGACCTGCCAGAGAGCGGTGGCGATGCCCTGTCCCAGCTCCGCCTTGCCGGTGAACACGGTGGCCCGCCCGCGCGCGTCGATCCTGATCCAGGACTCCAGTTCGGGATAGCTCTTGAGGCTGCCGGGCAGATCGGGTGCTACGACCTTCGGACCCGCGCCGCCTTCTCCGCCCCCCGCCAGCTGCGCCAGCGACTGCGGCATCATCGAAAACGCCACCACCAGGCTTCCGGCCCCGAGCAGCTGTCGGCGGGAGAGAGGCGTGCTCATGCCGGGCGTCCCGCGGCACGGCGGATGGCGCGCAGGATACGCATTTGCGTCCCGCACCTGCACAAGTTGCCGTCCATGTGAGCGAGGATCTCCGCATCCGTCGGGTTCGGGTTGGCGTCGAGCAGCGCCTGGGCGCGCATGATCATGCCGGCAATGCAATAGCCGCATTGCGCCGCCTGTTCGGTTTCGAAGGCCTTTTGAAGTGGTCCCGGCTTGTCGATCGTGCCCAGTCCCTCAACGGTTCTGATGGCTCGACCAGGAAGCGCGGCGATCGGAGTCAGGCAGGAGAATACGGCCTTTCCGTCGACCTGCACGGTGCAGGCACCGCACTGTCCGAGACCGCAGCCGTATTTCGCTCCGTTCATCCGCAACTCGCCGCGAAGGACGTACAGCAGCGGCGTATCCGGACTGGAGGCGACTGTACGGTCGCGGCCGTTCACGTTGAGCGTGATCGTCATGGCTGCTGCCCTTCCTTGCGTGCCTTCCTGACCGCCTCCTCCAGATTGGGCCAAGCCGGCTTGTCCGTAAAACGAGCTCGGGCGTATGCGGCGATCTGAGCGATCTGAGCATCCGAGAAGTTGTCGGCCAGCGCCGGCATGTACGGGCCCGGCGCGCCGACCGGCGGCGTCAGGCCTTGAATGATGATCTGGATGGCGTCTCTCGCATTGTCCTCGTGCAGCGGGCTGCCGAGCGACAGGTCGGGACGTCCCTGCTGCATCATCGGCGCTCCGGGTCCGTGGCACCCCGCGCACGCGCCTGCGAACAGCGCGGCGCCCGCCGGTTCTGCGGCGGCCGCCTGTGCCGCCCGATCGATGGGAGGTGCGCTGAGCACCTTGGCACCAGGGGCGCGGGTCATCATCGACGCCACGTATACCGCGATGGCACGTACGTCCGCCTCCGGGGCCCGCGCGAGATTATGCGTAACCGGACCCATCGGACCGGCGGCGGCCGCATGGTTCATGTCGATTCCGGTCCGGAGATATGTGTAGAGCCGGTCGGCGGTCCAGGCACGGACTGCGGGACTGTTGCCATTGATGGCAGGGGCGACCCACCCGTCGGCAACGCCTCCGTCATACGCCCTGGATCGCTTCTCGCCACCCAGCAGGTTCCTTGGCGTGTGGCATCCGCCGCAATGGCCGAGGCTTTCCACCAGATAGGCGCCGCGGTTCCATTCTGCGGATTCGCCCTGCGTCGGCTGCCAGATGCCCTTGTGCAGGAACAGCATCTTCCAACCGGCCAGCAGGGGACGGAAGCCGAGCGGCGGATAGAGGCGGTTCGCCGGCTGCACGGTCGAGACCGGCCGGCGTGTCATGAAGAACGCGTACAGCGCGTCCAGATCGGCATCGGTCGTGTGGGTGAAATGTTCGTAGGGAAGGGCGGGATAGAGATGCTTCCCGTCCCGAGCTACGCCGTCGCGCATGGCGCGGCGGAAGGCTTCCTTCGACCAGTTGCCGATGCCGGTTTTCGCGTCGGGCGTGATGTTCGTCACGAACAGCGTACCGAACGGCGTCGCCAAGGGCTTTCCGCCAGCGAACGGAGCCCCGCCGTTGGCGGTATGGCAGGTGGTACAATCGCCGATCCGCGCCAGCGCCGCGCCACGCTCGACCGTCGCCAGCGAAAAGCTGTCGCGGGGTGGCGGGGATATTGGCGGTATCGCTGGTCGATAGGTCAGCGCCAAGAGGAACAGGGCTCCTGCGACTGCAATGGCGGCCGTTGACAACCAGAAACGGCGTCCGAGAGAGGCGAGTTTGACGAACATTGTCAGTTGACGGCTCCGGCATCGACCAACGATGCATGCCTACTCATGTTAGAGACGCGTCGATGCGCTGTCTTGGACGGGAGTGATGTGTTCTTCCCGAGCGGTATTGGCCGTCGTTGATCCCGCTCTCGGCTTTCCCCTTCGCATTCCGTCCGTCGGGAAGCCCGATCACTCTAGAAGCCGGTTGCAGCGGTAAACTCGAAGCGCCGCCGCCGTGGCTCGTCATAGAAGCTATAGGCTCCATCGGCGGACAGGACAGTCGCCGGATGCCGATCCAGAAGATCCTGTATCCCGAACCTCAGATCCAGCGTGCGGGACCGAGGTCCGTCCCCATCGAGCTTGAACCGATACGAGGCGGCCAGATCCAGCGTCACTTGCGCACTCGTGTCGTCCCGGCCTTGATTTCGGATGAGCCTTGGATTGGACACCTGCGGATACGCACCGCTCGTAATATGGTACCCTCCGAAATATTGACCGTCGATGGACAGACTGAGCGAATTCCTCGCCCAGCTAAGTCCACCATTGCCGCGCCAGCGCAGTGCGCCGTCTGCATAATTTACCAGGTCGTCGACAGGGTTCTCGGGCAGAGTGAACCGCCTATAGCGCGGCTGCCATGTCGCGGCACCGCGCAGCATGAAATCACCAGCGCGATCGGTGCGGACCGGAATCTCCAACCGACCGTCGATCGCATCGATGACGGTCGAACCAAGATTGAGATAGGTGGCATCGATGCGCGTGATCACTCCCCCGGTATAGCCACGCGCCGCGTCCTCCGGCGTAAGCGGCAGGCGCGTGATCCTATCGGGGTACAGCGCCTCGTTGCGCAGGAAGTAGTAGGCGCTGCCGACGTAACGCGATTCGATTACCTTGCTGCGGCGGATGTGCGTATAGTCGATCGTCAACGTCGCACCTCTTGGTCCGAACGGCGTGGCGATGAGGCCCGCGGAGATGCTTTGCGTATGTTCGGGGGTGATCTTGCCGTTTCCGAACACGATGAACTCGTACGGAAGGATGCGACTGTTGCCGCGCTTAGGGTCGGGACCGTGCTCGCCGATGACACGAGCGTTGCCGATCGTCGAAAGTGGCGCCGTCAGTTCGCCGGTCGCGATGCTGGCGCGCACCAGCAGACCGGAAACCGGCCTTGCCCGTGCACCAAGCGTGAACATGACCGCAGCGCGCGACGCAACGGTGAAACGGTCGTAGAACGCGCCTTCGTCCGGATCGAACGGTACGTCGATCCGAGTTCTGTCGCCCCGCACCGCTGCCTGCAACTCGAGACTGCGTAGGGGAAAGAAGGGCGCGTCCGAAGCAACGAGCGGCGCGCGCATCTCGATATAAGCCGAGCGTACGCGCTCCTTGTGGCCCAGCACACGCTCGACGTAGGGGGTGGCGTAGGCATCACTGATACCGCCAGCATCGCTGGTCCGAACGGCTTCGCGCCTTTGCTCCAGCAGCAGAGTGGCGGACAGCGGACCGCCCGGCAGCCGCAGGACCGAGCCTGCCATCCGAAGGCTGGCGTCATGAAAGCGGTTCGTCTGATCGGAGCGCCAGTGCGTCGGCTTGGCGTAGCTGGCCATCGAGCTGCGAAAGACTTCGCTGTCGCCAAACGGGTCGAGCGCGGGTCTTCCTGCCACTGGCAGGCCGTACAGCGCAAAATACCCGTCGAGGTCATAGGTCGTACCCGTCAGCACCCGTGTTTGACGGCCGATGCCGATGCTATAATCGAAATTGGCCTTCCAGTGCGCTGGAAGCGAGACGACCGTCCCGGCGCTCAACCGCGTGGTCAAGGTCCGCGTTCTGCCGACGGTACCGAAATCTGGCGTCGGGAAGCTCAGCCCGATCGCCTGTTGAAACGGATTCCTCGGGTCCGTAGCTGCAAGTTCCATGACGCTGCCGGAAAGCGCGTAGGCGTAGCGGCCCTGATCGTTCAGGCGGATATAGTCGACATAGGCCTCGACGCCGTCGCTGAATCGACGCCTGACATTGGCCAGCACCGCGCTGGTTCGTCGGGTCGAGGTCAGGCTTTCTTGCCTGCCCATCAGTCCCTCCGGGAGCGAAAGATCCAGCTTGCCGGCGTTTGCCCGCAAAGCGGCGCCGACTGCCGCAGGCGAACCATATCCTGCCGCCGGCAGCGACGTCAGCGCATTTCCCAGAGCGCCTCCGCCGAACGCCGGCTTCAAGACCAGCGGACTATTGTTGCTGCTCGTGACGTTGACGGAACTGGATTCGGGCAGTTCGGTGTAATCGTACGTCTTCACATTGGCGAAGCGCAGCTCTCGACCGCGCTCGATGTAGTCGCGGTCGCCGTTGCGCAGTCCGTCCACGACCGAACGACTATAGGCGAGCATGACTTCGGTGGTGCCATGATCGGGAGTGAAGCCGACCCGGGCGTCGATACGGCCTTGACCGGCATCGCCTCGCGCCGTGATGCCGCGCGTTGCGGTTATTTCGCCGCCGCGATAGTCGCGGCGAAGTACCAGATTGACGACGCCCGCGGTCGCGCCCGGTCCGAAGATGCCGCCCGCCGTCGACGTCAGGATTTCGGCGCGCTCGATCGATTCCGGCGACAGGCCATTCACGTCGGGCTGCAACAGCATGAATCCGTTGGCCGGCAATCGCGGCATCCGTCGGCCATCGATCAGGACCAGCGTCTCCTCGGTTCCCAGTCCGCGCAGGTCGATCGCCGATCGCACGGCGCCACCGCCCGAGATAGGGCTTTGCGCAAGCGTGCGGCCCAACGCGTTCGGTGTGATGCGTTTGACGAGCAGCTCCTCGACCGTCGAAGCGTGGGTGGCCTGCACCTCGCGTCGCGTCACGACCTGATAAGGCTGCACATCGTTGGCGGCACGCCGGATGTCCGCGTTCTGCGTGCGTTTGCCCACGACGAGAATGTCGGGAATGGCGGGCGGCGCGGCAGTGGCCTGATCGACGCTCTTGGTGACCACGAAGTTGCGGCCTCCGAGGTGCAGCAGGCTAAGACCCGATCCTTCGAGCAGAGTCCTGAGCGCCTGCTCCACGCTCATCGTACCGGAGATCGTCGGTGCCTGACGCTGCCCGACGACGTCCATCGAGAACAGCAGGTAGACCTTGTACCGTCGTGCCACGGCCTGCAGCGCGCTCGCAAGCAATTGCCCTGGAAGGGAGATGCGCTGCCGAGCAGATGGTTGGGCGTGAAGCGGGACGGGCGCAAGGGTCATGGTCGACGCGAGAGCCATCGAATACGCGCGATACCGCCCTCGAGGACGGGTCGAAGCAACGTCGATCCCGACACCCCCCGGTGATCGGAACCTCCTCATTCGAGGAGTCCGAGGCGCTTCGAACCTTCTATTGATGCCCAAGGAGCGTTTTTCATCGGACCGCTCCATTCTGATAGCCTCATACCCCTAACCGAGGTAGCCAAGCGCATCTTGGTTAAAAGCGACATTCCTATGACAGGAATGATCCAACCGCTCTGCGTTTCGGATCTCAATGAGGGATTCGAACGCCGATGATGTGGATAATTGGCTCGCCTGCGTCTTACCTGAAATGGAGCTGTATCGTCTAGGCAACCGTTCTCCGAGCCTAGCCTGTGCGGCGTGGGTCTGGAAAACTCCCCCGCAATGGCGCAGATGCGATACATGTCAGAGTCCGACCGTCCAGATTCCGGCGATGCCGGCCGCGGGCATGGTGATGCGGAGCTCCGCACCATGCTCGTGGTCTTCTTCCGAAGACGTGGCGAGCCACCGCAGGAAGTCGACGACCTCGTCCAAGAAGTTCTCTTGCGCCTCTCCAGCCGCAGGTCGCCGCACGAAATGGAAAACCTCGCCGGGTATGCCATCCGAACGGCGGAAAGCGTCCTGGTCGATCGCAGCAGACGTCGGTCCGTCCGCCACCATCATGATCACGTCGAGTTCGACGCGGAGCGCGATGCTGACCAGGCCATCGGACCGGACCGGATCGTCGCCAGTCGTCAGGAGCTGGCCGTGGTGGTGGCGGCATTGAGCGCCTTGCCCGAACGTACAAGGACGATCTTCGTTCTGCGCCGCCTCGAAGGCATGCGCTACCGGGACATCGCGGACCGTCTGGGGCTGTCGATCAGTGCAGTCGAGAAGCACATGGTGCGAGCGTCCCTGCATCTTCTCAAATTCGAGGAGCGCCGGACGTGAGCGGGCCCATGACGCGACGCGAACTGTACGGGCTGACCTCCGACGAGGCGGCTGCGTTATGGCTGGTCAGGAGGTCGGGCGACGCACCCATCGGCGACGTCTCGGTTTTCGACGCGTGGCTCGCCGCTAGCAGCGAAAATCGTGACGCCTGGGATCGCGCATGCCGGATGTGGGACCGGTTCGACGACGTGCCCGACGACGTCCTCGCTTCGCTCCGTAGCGATGCACTGGCGGTCACGGCCGAGTCCCGGGGACGGAGGCGGGTCTTCGCGCTGATGGCAGTCGCCGCCGCCGTAGTGATCGCCTTGTCGTTCGGCATGTTGTTGCGCGTCTTTCCAAACGCGCCCGCGACGCGAACACAGATAGCCTCGAACCAGCCATCGAGCGACCGCGTCCTGTCCACGGGCAAAGGGCAGCGCGCGTCAGCGGTTTTGAGCGACGGCACAAACGTTCAACTCGACGCCGAGACGACGATGAGAGTGGCCTATGCCCAAGGAGCGCGTCGCGTGATGCTCGATAGGGGGCAGGTGTTCTTCGACGTCGCTCACGACGCGAGCCGGCCCTTCACCGTACTTGCGGATGGTCGAACAGTCACGGCGCTCGGTACCCGGTTCACAGTGCGAAACGATCCCGGGCGCTATCAGGTGGCGTTGCTGCAAGGGCGCGTCCGGGTCGCTAGCCGGACGTCTGCGCGGACGGTCACCCTCGCCCCCGGCGAGAAATTCGTGGCAGCCGGGGCTTTCGGGTCAGTTTCCAACCTCGACGTCGCCAAAGTCACGGCATGGCAAGAAGGGCAGGTCGAGTTCGACGACGCCATGTTGAGCGACGCGGTCGCCGAAATGAACCGTTACAGTGCCGTGCAGCTCTCAGTTACGGATGAGGCGCTGGGACGCATGCGGGTATCCGGCCGGTTCCGGGCCGGCGACTGGCTGAGCTTCAGCCGCATGGTCTCGAAAGTCCTGCCGCTCCGCGTCGTCCGTCGTTCCGCTACGCGGGTTGAGCTAAGACCTGCTCGCTGAACGGACACGGCCGAGAGGATTCCGGCTCAGGACTGTTCGCTTGATCCTGCCATACGGCGGCCGATAAAGGGCGGGGCTGCACTCGCCGTGCGAACGCTCTCCCCGCCAACGGGGCATGTACGAGGCGCACGGTCGCTGAGAATGCTTGAGGTTCAGACGGGTGCAGCATCAGCCGGCGTGACGGTCCAGGCCTGGCAAGACAGCTCAGGTTCGGGCCGCCCGATCTGACGGTTCAGCGCGCGATCAGCGAGAATTCCTGCCGGGAGACATCGCACATCATGTTCACGAGCTGCCTGACTTCTTCCAGGTCGGGCTCGTCGCGGTCGAGCCAGCTACGACAGGCCTCTCCGGCCATAGCCAGGCCTGCCAACTTCTCTCGAAGGCGTATTTGATCGAATGACGCGCTTGCAGTCGGTGTTTGACCGAATGCTTGCTGCCTCTCGATCGGGTGAGGGGCTTCGTCCATGACGGTCTCCTAATCCTTTGCGCCGAGGCGGGTGCAATAGGATCGACGCACTACGACCAAAAATCCTCATCGGATTCTGGAACCAAATGCTCTTCGGCTGAAACCGGATGGGAGGCTACCCGCGCGCAACCTGGTATGGCATCGCGAAACGGCACCTTAACTACCAGGGGCGGTTAATTACCAGGGGCGGTTGACCGGACGTGGCTGACGCGACCGTGACACGTGAACTTGGCCGGTGGAAGCCGATGCGAACAGCACTGCCGGCCTGTGCGGACGAGACCGAAGTGTTAGTTTCCTTGGCACCTGGACGCTGGCGCGGGCCGACACCTTCGTCGATCGGACCAGACTCGCGTACTTTGGCTCGGTCTGCGGCCGGGGTCGCATTGGATCACATGGTGGATCTGATCCATCAATCCCGCCGGAGCCCTCGCGCAACGCAGGCTTGACGCTTCGTGGGGCCGGAGCTGCAACCGCGAAGGTAAAAAGAAGGCGCCGGATAGCGGTTCAGGGGAGGGGCTATCCGGCGCCGCCGATCACGTGTGATCGGTCGCAACAAGCTCTATTGACGAACTCGTTGCCAGAAAGCGTACGCGGGGAGGGCAAGACGCTTTCTGTAATGCAGTTATACTTCCGCCTGTCGGTACCAGATACCATACGTTGGTTCTAAGCCATGAATGCACCGATTTGACGTTTGTCCGCGGCGACAGACCAGCCCACGTTTCGTTCAAAGCGAATCCAACCAGTTCACTCTATGTATCTGACAAGTCAGAACGTCCTCGGAGACGAGCATACCGGTTCATCGAGATTGCATACCTTCGTATGAAGTGCATCGGGGTCATCGAGTGAATATTCATCTGTGACGCGCAGAGGGAGGCGATGCATATCGGCGCCGTAGCCGATGAAAACGTCCAATTCTGCGAATGATGCTTAGCATCTGCACGGGAGCCGAAGGCATCCTAGCAGGTGTTTGATTCACAACTCGAACTAACGCCGAGCTGAGAACGCTGCGGACTTCGGAGGCATAATTGACCGCTTCCAACTCAATTCACGCCGCGCGGAGTGATCCCCTGGAAGCGTTCGTTGTTTCCGACTACGGATGCCTGCTCAGTTTCATTCGTGCCCGGGGAGCGGGTGACGACGCCGAGGACATTCTCCAGGAACTGTGGATGAAGGCGCGGCAGACGGACACCAGAACCCAGACGCCTGGAAAAATCGGTGAGCCCAAGGCCTTCTTGCGCCGAATGGCAATTAACCTGATCGCCGACAACCGTCGCGCAGGGTTGCACCGCGGTAACCGCGAAAATGGCTGGGTCCAATGTCACGGACCCTTCGACGGTGCTTTCAAAACTGAACCCTGTGCCGAGCGTATGCTGATTGCACGGGAGGAATTGCACGCGGTTGATCGTCAACTCGACCGTCTCAGCGGGGGAGCGTCCGTGGTATTCCGTCGGTTCCGGATCGATGGTGCTACTCAAAAAGAGATAGCAGTCGAGAAAGGCATAACAGTCAGCGGGGTCGAGAAGCACCTCTATCGATGCGACCGTGCCTTGGACAAGCTACGGGAAGCCAGAGCGGCTGATCGCGGGTCTTGAAACCTGGAGTCCGTATTCGGGAAAGCCAAGACGATGCTCAAGCTTGGAAGGACATTGGCGGCTTCCCCGCCGAGCTGGCTGAGGTTCTACACATGAATATCCATGGGCTTCGGCGCAACGGTACCCGCCGATGTGGTCGTAACGACCGAGCAGGTGCGGGCGTCTGACCTCCATGCGGCCACCAAGGGAGCCCTGCGGATGGATCGCTGGCACGTGTTCGAGCGCGACGATTAAGACCTCCGTATGATAGTCTTTCCCCAGCCGAACTGTAGCGGTAGTCGGATGAAGTGATCGAGGGCCGCATGACGTCGCCGATCTCCATTGGCGAGGGACCCATGGGCTACCATCGAGCTTCTGCTTCAAACGGCCCGCTGGGCTCATGGCGTAGCGACCCGTTTGCCGTACGAACGGGTGCCGGGCTTGGCCGTTCAATTCGACCGGGCGCTACATCAGCTGCCGGAACAAACGAAAGCTTTCCCGGCGGGGGTCAACGGACCCGCCTTATCGCCTCATGCTGACGGCTCTCAGCGTTCCGACGGTATGGTATTGGAGCGAATGGGCTGTCCGCGTAGGCGCGCTCGCGTTCGTGCCGCGGGGCCGTCCTGCGGCTGAGACACGTGCGTGGCTGCTGCTCATCTTCTTCCTTCCGGTGCTAGGGCTATTGCTCTTCGCCGTCGTGGGAAGCGCCCGCTACCCTCGATGGCGGCGCCAGCGCTTCGTTGCGACGTCGTCATTTCAGTCCGCTATCCTTTCCGGGCTAGCTCCCCACTCGCCGGATCTCGGACGGGGAGCGCCGGTCGCAGCTCTTGCGAAAACGCTCGGTGACTTGCCGGCCGTAGACGGGAACACGGCTCGAATGATGCAGGACTATGACGCGGTCATCGATCAGCTTGTCTCCGACATCGACGAGGCGGTGCACTCCGTTCACGTACTCGTCTACATCTTCGCCGACGATGCCACCGGTGCGCGGGTCGCAACGGCGCTCGGGCGCGCCGTCGAGCGTGGCGTTGACGTCCGCGTGATGCTGGATCCGGTAGGCTCTGGGCGTTGGCTGCGCGGCACCGTCGGCCTCATGCATGCGAACCAAGTTCAGCTCCTGCTTTCGCTGCCGCTACGTTTCCTCAGTCATCGTACCCGGCGCGACATGCGCAATCATCGCAAAGTGATCGTCATCGACGACCGGATTGGCTACGCTGGATCGCAGAACATCGTCGACAAGGACTTCCGCCCCGGTATCGTCAATCGGGAGCTCGTCGTGCGACTGACCGGGCCGATCGTCGCCGCCCTCGCGGCGGTCGTGCATCGAGACTGGGCTATCGAGAGAGGGAAGGGCTACGAATCCCGTATGCCATCGATCGAAGCTGGCGGTAGCGCGGTAGTTCAGCTGCTTCCCAGTGGGCCGAGCTATCGGCTTCCCGGCTTCGAGACTCTTCTGATCTGGCAATTGCACCAGGCAACGACGCGGGTCGTAATCGCCACGCCTTACTTCATACCGAGCGAAAGCCTAATCGACGCGATGAGGATCGCGGTGGCGCGTGGCGTGACCGTCGAACTCCTAGTATCGAAAGCGGTAGACCAGAGGTTCGTGAACTGGGCGCAGAGCTCGTATTACGAGACGGTAATGGATGTGGGAGTGCGCGTGAACCTGTTCCAGAAGGGCCTGCTTCATGCCAAGAACGTCTCCATCGACAGGTGTTTCGCCATCGTCGGATCAAGCAACGTCGACATCAGGTCGTTTCGACTGAACGAAGAGGTCAGCTTGTTGTTCTACGATACCGCTTCGATAGATCAGGTGATCGAGATACAAGACGGCTACCTCGCCGAGAGCGACCAGATCGACATCCGCGAATGGCGCCGCCGGTCCCCGGTTCGCAGGCTCGTCGAGAACTTCGCGCAAATGACCAGTTCGCTACTGTAGGCTCCTTGCAGAAACAGGAGGAGACGGTGCAAGCAGGCATCGGACGGCGAACTGGTATTCCAGGACTCCGATCGAGTTGCGTTCCAAGTCCCGCACTGTGCCGAACCCGGGTCGATACCGCGCGAAGAATCCGACTGCCGCAACCGAACAGACGCGGTGGAACATCCGACCATCTGCTGAGGGTCCGAACCTGGTCGCTCGCGCGAGAGCCATTCAACCGGTCTCATGCCACGTCTGAAGTTGATCGTGTCCCGTAAATCCATGGCGCCGTCGTGGTCGCCGGGCGGCAGCCAATGGTCTTCGTCGCTACGTACCCGTCCGTAGTCGCTAGCTCCTGCAGACCGCTCGAAGTTGCGCTTGTCGATCTTCAGAATGCCCTGAACGCACCCGGCCGATCGAGGCGGTCGCCGAACTGAGCCCGACGGCCTGCGCCGCGCCCGAGCAGCCGGCGGATCGCTGATGAGCATGCTTCGACTTAGCCGCCACAGGACCATGTTCCAGAAACTCGACCAGACGCTTACGTGCACGGTAGATCCTCGTCTTGAGCGCTGGCAGCGTGATGCCGAGCTGTTCGGCGGCTTCGGCGTACGATAGCTCGCTTTCGATCACGCTTAGAAGGGCAGAGCGCTCGTCGCCGCTGAGCGCCGCCAGCGCTACGGTCAGCTCCGTTTGAAGTAGCCAGCCCTCTTGCTCCGGCGCCTGGGTCAACCGGTCTTCGTAATGCTCCTCCCATGGCGCACAACGCTTCGCTTGTCGCGTGGTGGACTTGAACGCGTTCCTGAGGATCGTGACCATCCAAGCCCTGAAGTTCGTACCGGGTCGGAACTGCGCCCGCGCTCGCCAGGCATGCATGAGCGTGTCCTGCAGTAGGTCCTCCCAGTTTCGATCGTCCAAGGCCTTCGCCATCCGTGACAGCATGGGTCGCAGTTCCGCGGAAGCGGCCGCGAACTCCCGCCGTGTCTCTATCCGGAGACGAGACCCCGGTGGGGCGGGGGCGCCGCAGCGCCCAACGGCTTCGGTATGGGCCAGTAGCATGCTCTTCTCCTGAACGGACTCGGGTCCGGTTCTTCGCAGGATCGTGCCGCGTGAAGGGTTGAAGCATCATCCGATGGCGGTGCCCGGTGGAAGCTGCGCGTCCGCCTGGAATGCTGCGGTGACGCGTTGCGGGTGTCGATGCGTGAACCGGATCTGCCGCGGCCCCGGTCGCAGGGCCCCTTCTCCTGACGTCGCACCGTTGAACGCCAACGCGTGTCTCGGGCGACATTAGCCCCAACCTGCCGTTCCCCTGCGGTGCGTAGCGGAGGAAGGAGCAACGACCAGTTCCGGCAAGACCTTATCTACCCCCGGCCCGCGCCCGACATGCAGAACTCAAGGGCTCGGCATGCGAGACCCGCCAGATCGGTGGTCGCGAGACAGGCATCCGCCGAAAAGGGGGGGCGTCCAATGCCGACCCCCCACGCGTAAGCTCAGGATTTTACGAAACGCAGAATGTCCGGGTTGATGACGTCGGCGTGGATGGTCAGCATGCCGTGCGGATATCCCTTGTAGATCTTCAGGGTCGGATTTTGAAGAAGCTTCGCCTGAAGAAGCGACGCATCCTGGTACGGAACAACCTGATCGTCGTCGCCCTGCAGGACGAGCGTCGGCACGGAGATCGCCTTCAGGTCGGCAGTCTGATCCGCTTCGGAGAACGCCTTGATGCCTTCGTAATGAGCGATCGCGCCCCCCATCATGCCCTGACGCCACCAGTTGTTGATGACCGCCTGGGACACTTTGGCACCCGGACGGTTGAAGCCGTAGAAGGGCCCGGCGGCAACGTCCTCGTAGAACTGAGCGCGACCGGCGGCGAGCGCGGAGCGGTAACCATCGAACACGGACATGGGCGTGCCCCCGGGATTCTGCGCCGTCTTGAGCATGATCGGGGGAACCGAACTGACAAGTACCGCCTTTGCGACGCGACCCTGCGGCTGACCGTACCGCGCGACATACCGCGCCACCTCGCCGCCGCCGGTCGAGTGGCCGATGTGGACGGCGTTGCGGAGGTCGAGATGCTCGACCACGGCTGAGGCGTCGGCGGCGTAATGGTCCATGTCATTGCCCGTGCTCGCCTGCGTCGAGCGGCCGTGGCCACGCCGATCGTGTGCGACCACGCGGTAGCCGTTGGCGAGGAAGAAGAGCATCTGTGTATCCCAGTCGTCCGCCGACAGCGGCCAACCATGGTGAAACACGATCGGCTGGGCACCCCTGGGACCCCAATCCTTGAAGAAGATGTCGATACCGTCCTTGGTCTTCACGTAGCCGCTGCTCATGTAGATATCTCCGCTGGCTTTTGGATTTCTGGATTGCGCGATGGCCGCGGCCGGAGCGAACACGGTCGCCGCAGCCGCACCGGCTGCGCCCAGGAACGCTGCGCGGCGAGAAAGTTCGGGTTGGGAATCTAGCATCGTTCGGTCTCGCCTCAGTCATCGGTTGGGATGTTCGACGGGTGATACGGGGCCGTCCCTTGCGCGGGAATCATACTAAGGTTTCAATGTCCGGTCCGGACCGCGCGCAGGAGCGCTCAAGTTGATTGCGCAAAACGCGGCCAATGCTCATGGACGGAACCGGTTCGGTCAGAGTTTGCTGCCGAGCCACCCATCAGTCTGTCCGTGAAATAGAGGGCGTTGCCTAAATCTAAGTATGATGAACACGGGTTTGGACTACGGCTATTCTAGGCGGGATCGAGATGATCTCGGCGGTCCACGCCCGTCGTCTCCATCAATAATATCCCCGATACGTTCCGATGAGCGTTATCTGAAAGGCGAACCAATGCGTTTTACCACTCTTATGATCGGCGGCCTTGTGTCGTTCGCTTTGGCAGCCCCGGCGCTGTCGCAGGGCCCCAAAGCGGGTTTCTCCAACAAGAACGGCGTCGTGACCACCAGCCAGTTCGTAAAGACGCGGGCGGGCGGCGAAGAGGTATCCTGCCAGGATTTCCTCGGCTTGTCGGACCAGCTCAAGCCTCAAGCCGTCTCCTATGTTCTAGGCATGAGCAAGGGGCGCAATCCCGCGGTGAAGGTGGTGGATGTAACCAGCGTCGCCAAGATCGTGCCTGTGGTCGTCAGCACCTGTCGTTCGCGTCCGAAGGGCGCGTTGCGCGATACGGTCAGCACGGTGTTGTACCAGAGGTAATCTCCGGCGTAGGGTGGACTAGAGTCTGGTCCACCCATTCGTCCAGCGCGGCGGGATTGCCGCCCCGATCGGCGCTTTCCCGTTCCGCCGGTCGGCGATCGTCTCTTCGCCCGAAGCGGCAGGGATGCTCGTCATGAGCATCAGGCGCTGGTCCGTTTGACGGGTGGTTCTATAGATCGTTCGACTACCGGGCGTGTGCCTGTTCGCGGCGCAGCAACTGTCCACATCCGGACAGGCGCTGTTGATCGGCGAAAGAGAGTTGCGTCCAACTGTACGCAGTCTATCAAGATGTTTCGTTTTCGGAACATTCGGGTAGGGCGCTGTCATGGCATGGGAGGGTAGATGCCTCTCGACGGGTGTTCGTCGCCTGCTCATCTGGACCCTCTTGGTGGGTGCGGGTTGCAGCGTCGATGCTCAGAAAGTCGCGCCTCACGCTCAACACCGGTCGGACGCGCGGCTCAGCCAGTTCAAGCACGATCGGTGGACGCAGGACGATGGTGCGCCCATTAACATCGGCGACATAGCGCAAACTCCTGACGGCTACCTTTGGGTCGGCGCGCGTGACGGCTTGTGGCGTTTCGACGGTGTTGTCTTCGAGAGAATCCACGCTCCGAAGGGGTCCGCGATGGTCGACGCGGGCGTGCAGCGTTTGTTCGTTACGAGCACCGGCAAGCTCTGGGTGGGCTTTGCGCAGAGTGCCGGGGTGGCGGTGTACGAGGCGGGCGGGCTGATCGATCAGAAACTTCCCCGATCGCCTCCCGTCATCACCAACATCACCGAAGGTCCGGACGGGGCGATATGGGTCGAGTGGGGCGGCATCTCCAACCGCCTCTGGCGATTCAGAGGCGGTTCTTGGCGACTGGCGGATAGCGACACGGGCTTGCCGCAAGGCTACTTGATGGGGCTCACTCCGGCGCGCAACGGCAGGTTGTGGATCCCTGTCATGGCGCCGAATCAAAACGGAGCCGGTCTCGCGTATGCCGTTCCCGGCGAACGTAGGTTCCGTTGGGTAGGAGGAAGGTTCGACTATCCGAATTTGGCCGAGGACGGTCGCGGCCGAATTTGGGTGACGGACCGGCATGGCACGATACTGAGTCGCGATGAGACCGGCGCGGCGGCCGTTGAGAAGCTACATTATCCGGCAGTACCCGGCGTACGTCTCCCCGATCTGACCTTCGACACGCGCGGCGGCGCCTGGGGAGCAACGCAGTCGAACGGCGTCTTCCGGATATCCTCCGTCGGTCAGCACACGACCGCCCCGCGAAAGCAGGTAGAGCACTTCTCCGTGCGCGACGGATTGTCTTCCGACATAACCAAACGGACTTTCGTCGATCGGGAGGGAGACATCTGGATCGCTACGGACGGCGGCTTGGATAGATTTCGCTTCGCGGATGTGCATTCCGTCCCGGTGATCCCAGCTGATCCGATCGACGGCATAGCACTGACGGCATCCCGCGACGGAACCGTGTATGCCCGGGCAAGAAGGACCCTTTATCGCATCGGGGCGGGGGAACAGCCGAAGGTTCTCATCAGCGATTTCAAAGCGGAGGCTTTGTGTTCGGCGGCCAACGGCTCGATATGGCTCGTACAGCGGAAGCACATCTTCAAAATCGATCAGCAGGCCCGGCGTGAACTGTTCGGTACGCCATCCGACTCCATACTCGACTGCGCGGAGGACGGTCTCGGCAGGCTGTGGGTCCTGACGGGGATTCGTGACGCGTGGTGGCACGACCTGCGCGGATGGCACAGAGCGGCTCTGGCCGAATCATCGACGTTGGGATCAGGAATTGCCGCTAGTTCGGACGGGGCGGCGTTCGCCAGCACGGGCTCGATCCTGACCGTCATCTCGGGTAGCCGGCGTCGACGCATAGACATGTCGCGCCTGTCGCTAGGCGACATCACCAATGTCGACGCGAGCGCTGGCGGCTTCCTCATCTCGACGACCAGCGGGCTCGTTCGCGTCCGCGGGGACAAGATTCGATATCTGGATTCCGCCCGCTATCCTTGGGTCAAGGCGTTGCGCACCATTGTCCAGACGCCTCGCGGGGAAACCTGGCTGTACGGAGCCGAGGGAATAAGCCGGGTGCGGACGGCAGATCTTGACGGCGCGTTCGCGTCTCCAGGCAGCAAGATCAGTCGAAGGCTCTTCGATTTTCACGACGGACTTCCAGGGGGCCCTCAGCGGCAGGGTTTCGTCGGAAGACAGGCGGTCTTGGACGCCACCGGCCGAATTTGGCTCGCGACCTCCGCAGGTTTGGCGACCATCGATCCGAAGGCGATCAACGACGACAGGCCACCGCTCCGCGTTTCAATTCGAAGTATCGCTGCTGGAACCAGTCTCTACCGCGATCCGACGAAGATGACGCTTGCGGCGGGCACGACCTCCGTCACAATCAGCTACACGGCAGCCAGCTTATCCGCCCCCGAGAGGGTGCAGTTCCGCTATCGGTTGCAAGGCGTTGACGAAGGTTGGACTTTCGCCGGAGCGCGGCGGGCGACGACGTACACGAACTTGGGGCCCGGCACATACCGCTTTCAGGTCAAGGCGGCGAACGAGGCGGGCGAATGGAGCCCGAGCAGCGCAGTGCTCCAGTTCGAGATTCGGCCCACCTTCCTGCAGAGTTGGTCCTTCAGAGCTTTGTGTGTTCTCGGCATGCTCGCGTCCCTCTGGGTCGCGCACCGCTTGCGAACCCGGGCCGTCGCCCGGCAGGTTCGCGCTCGCATGGCGGAACGGCACGACGAGCGCGAACGCATTGCCCGCGAGTTGCATGACACCCTCCTGCAGTCCGTCCATGCTTTGATATTGCGGTTCCAGCATGTCGCGGAACAGCTGCCCGTCGAGCAGCCGGCCAGAAGGAGCCTGGAGGATGCTCTGGACGGTGCGGAGGCGGTGATAGCGCAGGGTCGGGATCGGGTCAGGGCGTTGCGACCGTCGAGCCCCGCTGACGACGTGGAGAAGCTTCTGACCGATATCGTCGGAGCACAGCAGTTCCGTCTGCCTGCTGTTCGCACGATCGAGTCGGTCGGCGACCGGCGTTCCTTAAGCGCGTCGGCTGCTGACGAGATCGCAGCGATCGCAAGCGAAGCCCTGTCCAACATCGCCCGTCATGCACAAGCGAACCGGCTGGACATCGCGATAGGCTACGGCCCTCAAGCGCTGACCGTACGGATTCGTGACGATGGGGTCGGTCTGGACCCCTTGGTTCTTCGTGAGGGAGGGCGCGATGGACATTACGGGCTTACCGGCATGCGGGAGAGGGCCCGAAAACTGGCCGCCGACATCATCTTCGACAACGCCGCGGACGGTGGCACGGAGGTCACGCTCATCGTGCCGGCTTCGACCGCGTTCGCCCCCGTGCCTGCGAGGCGCATCAGAAGGACTAAGGGCCGCTGGTTCGGATTTCTTCGAGCGCGGAATGCCGATCCGCGCGACGCGGGCTGATTCCTCCCATCGGTCGACTGCCCGCTTGGCCTGACGACGGAGCCGGTCAAGCCCTTGATGAATAACGCGGCGGCGGGATTTGCACGTCGATGACGTAATCCGCCTCCGATGGCCAAGCCTGGGGGAACCAAGCTTGATCGGCGCGTTGGATGCGGATGGGATCAAAGCCACACATGTCCGTCGGCGCGAATGGCGAACCGATCAGTCCACCCGGATCCGCCGACGGGTCGAGCATCCGCGTGGACGGACGCTGCAAAGTCAGCGGCACTGCAGAGTTTCCAGGCGACGTGCGACCTCCCGGGGTGTGCTACGGAGCGCTCGCGACCAGCGCCATAGCCCGCGGTCGTATGGTCGGCATCGATCCTTCGGTAGCCGAGGCGAGTCCCGGCGTCCTCCTCGTGCTTACGCATCTCAACGTCGAAGGCGAAATCGCACACGTCGACCATCTGATGGCCGGGGGATGGGCGAACAGCTCCCATCGACCTCTGAGTTCGCCCGATATCCACTACGCCGGCCAGATCGTGGCTCTGGTGGTTGCCGAGACTGCGGAGCAGGCGAGAGACGCGGTGCATCTGCTCGAAATCACATACGAACCCTCTTCCCACGTTGGACGCATGGACGACCCAAATGCGAAATCGGAACGGCTTGCTGCCCTACGACCGGGATACCGCGATCGTCGGTCCGGCGATGCCGAAGCCGGCTTCGTCCGATCGACCGTGGTTATTGAGCAGCGGTACTCCACGCCCGTTCAACACCAACATCCCCTCGAGCTTCCGTCGACGACCTGCGTCTGGTCGGGCGATCATCTTACCGTCTTCGAGCCGACGCGCTTCGTAGGCGCCTTGAAGCACGGACTGGCTGCGCAACTGGGTATCGTTCCCGAGCGCGTCAGAGTGGTCTCGCCGTTCATCGGAGGCCATTTCGGGTCGAAGATGGCGTTGTCCCAGCATACGGCGCTGGCGGCGGTGGCCGCGCGCCGCATCGGACGGGCTGTGCAGGCAGGAGTGAGCCGGGCGGACGCGACGACGTTCGCCAACCACCGCACGGAGACGTCCCATACGGTCAAGCTGGGTGCGGACCGCCGCGGACTGCTCCTTGCCATGGCGCATTCCGCGACTGCTGCGACATCGCGCTTCGACACGTTCGCCATGGAAGGCACCGATGTCAGTACCGCCCTGTACGCCTGCCCGAACGTCCGGGCTGAGGAACGCGTTGCGCGCGTTGACCGCAACACGCCCGGTCCGATGCGTGCGCCGCCCGAGACGACCTATCTCTTCGCGTTGGAAAGCGCGATGGACGAGCTCGCGCACGAGCTAGCCGTCGATCCTATCGAACTGCGTCGGCTGAACGACACTCAGGTCGACACGGTCGCCGGGCGGCCTTTCACGACGAGACCGCTGATGCGGTGCTTCGATGAAGGAGCGTCCGCGTTCGGGTGGAACGCCAGATCCGTCGTGCCGGGCGAAGCGCGCTCCGGTGAATGGTTGATCGGGCACGGGTGCGCGGCCGCCGCCCTGCCGACGAAGATCGGGTCCGCGTCCATTCGGGTCACCCGGTCGCCGGACGGAACCGTCCTCGTCGAAACCGCACACCACGAGATCGGGAACGGCCTCTATACGATTCTTGCGCTGACAGCGTCGGACAGGCTTGGCGTTCCGGTCGACCGGGTTTCGGTCCATCTCGGCGACACGACGCTGCCCCCGTCCGGGATATCCGGAGGATCCTCGACGACTGCGACACTGATCAACGCGCTTGCGCAGGCTTGTAGGCAACTGAACGAGAGTCGCGCCGGGGAAGGGGGCAGCGTCGAAATCATGTTCGGCGATGCGGCTACGAGCGCGAAAGCGCGCGAGGATCTCGAGAGGGGGCACATCGGCTTGGCAAGTTCGTCCGCGGAGGCGCTCGCATGGGCCTTCGGCGCCCACTTCATCGAGGTGGGCGTCCATGTCGCGACCGCCGAGATTCGCGTGCGGCGTCATGTGGGGGCGTTCGCTGCCGGCCGGATCGTCAACCCGGTACTCGCCCGGAGTCAGCTTCTGGGCGGCATGATATGGGGGCAGAGTTCCGCCCTGTTCGAGGAGACGGTCGTCGACAAATCATCCGGCAGCTACGTCAATCGGGACTTCGGAGAGTATCTGGTGCCGACTGCAGCGGACGTCGGCGACATGACAGTGATAATCGTTCCGGATCAGGATCCCGAGGTGAACGCCGAAGGCGTCAAGGGACTGGGAGAGATAGGTATCGCCGGCGTCAACGCCGCAGTTGCCAACGCGGTGTTCAACGCCACCGGCCGTCGCATCAGGAACCTACCGATCCGCCTGGATGCTCTGCTGTGATCTACACCCGGAAGCCCAGCGGTCGTTGGCCTCCGCGGAAGTTCGGGACGGCTGACTTGACGGACGGATAATCTAAACGCCCGGACTGCGGGGCAAGCCGCTCGATGCAGGTCGCGATCTGCTGCTTTCCGACGATGCTCTCCTGCCGCGCCCGCCGACGCGTCCTGGGTCGAGCGGGTCAGGCGCTCCGGCGATGCATCGGCCAACGATCACCGGTTCCATAAGCGATCGGCCACGACGGTTCCGGGGGGAGCGGACGGACCATTCGGCCGCTAGGCTCGCGCCCGGCCGTCGAGACCGGTACGCGAGCGAGCATGAGCCAGGCGTACATGGCGGGATAACCGAACCGCGAGCAGCTGGATGGCCCGGGCGACGGCGGTATCAGCGCTTCTTGAGGAGGCTGAACATCTGAAGTGCGGTCGCCATGACCGACAGGAGAATGCCGAGGCCTACGACGCCGGCCCAACCGGCCATAGCCCACGCTGCCGTTGCAGCCGCCGAGCCGACCGCGCCACCAAGGAACATCGCTCCCATGAAGATCGTGTTCAGGCGAGCACGTGCTTCGGGGCGAAGCGCGTAGACCACATGCTGATTGGACACCAAGGCGCTCTGAACCGCGAAGTCCAAGACGACGACTCCAACCACCAAACCCGCCACGGACGTCCACAGCCCGAACAACGCCCACGAGGCGAGCGTCAGTACGGCGCCGAAAGCGATGACCTTGTGCGGGCCGCGCTTGTCGGCGAACCTTCCGGCCAGGGGCGCGGCGAGAATGCCGACAGCTCCGACGATGCCGAACAGTCCGGCAACGTCAGCGCCGAGGCTGAACCGTGGTTCCTGCAGTCGGAGTGCCAGGATCGTCCAGAACGCGGTGAAGGCGGCGAAGATCAGCGCCTGGGTCACGGCGGCGAGACGGAGTTCCCCGAACTCGCGCCAGAGTCCCGCAAGCGAATGCAGCAGCCCTCCGTAGGTGAGGTCGCTTGTGGGCTGGCTGCGCGGAAGTTTGATCGCCATCCACGCGCCGGCGAGAAGAGCCATCGGGACGCCAAGCCAGAACATCTCACGCCAGCCGGCGTGTGTCGCCACGAAACCAGCCAGCGTACGGCTGAGCAATATGCCGCACAGCACACCCGACATCACGGTCCCGACCGTTGCCCCGCGTTTCTCCGGCGCGGACAGATGGGCTGCAAGCGGTACAATCTGCTGGGCGACGGTCGATGCCACGCCCAGGAGCAGGGAGGCCGCCACGACCAGCCCGGCGGTCGGGGCCGAGGCGGCGGCGACTAGCGCCGCTGCCAGCACCACGAACTGGACGACTATGAGCCGCTTCCGTTCGATCAGATCGCCCAGCGGGACGAGAAGGAACAGCCCGGCCGCATATCCCAACTGTGTGGCAGTCGGGATCAGGCCGGTCATGCTTCCGGGAAGCTCCTTCTCCATGATCCCCAGCATCGGCTGATTATAGTATATGTTTGCGACTGCGACGCCGGCCGCGACGGCCATGGCGAACGTCAGGCCCTTTGTGAGAACCGAATCCGACCGAACGGACCCGGGCGTAGTCTGCGCTATCGATATCATGACAAGCTCCTGACGGCCCTGCCGCCTTCGATGAGAGGGCTCGTTCGCCCGGCTGGGCCAGCGCATCCCTGATCAATCGGATGTAGATTGTGCCGACCGTCGCCGGTAGCGTCACGGTTCAAGAAGCCGCCTTACCGAAAAACGATGCAATGAACCTCGCCGACCTCGCAATCTTCGTCGAAGCGATAAAGGAAGGTAGCCTCGCCGCCGCCGGCCGCCGCATCGGCATCACGCCGATGGCCGCTTCGCGAAGGCTCTCTGCACTTGAAGCGGAACTGGGCACGCGACTGGTCCATCGAACCACCAGATCGCTTTCGCCCACGACCGAAGGCGAGGCGTTTCTTCCGCACGCGGAGACGATGCTCAAAGAGGAAGCTGACGCGAGGGCTGCAATACGGCCCGCTGACGCGGGCGCGACCGGCCTTCTGCGCGTGACGGCGTCCGTTCCCTTCGGTCGCAAGGTGCTGGTCCCGATGGCCGCCCAATTCATGCGACGCCATCCGGAACTGCGCCTCGATCTGCAACTGATCGACGGCGTCGTCGACATCGTGGAGCAGGGCGTCGATCTCGCCATCCGCATCGGCGAACTGCGGGACAACCTGCTGGTGGCACGGCGTATGGCCAGCAATCCCCGGCGTCTCTACATGTCGCCCCAGTACCTCGGCGTGGCCGGCTTGCCCGCATCCGTCGTCGAACTGGGCGGACACGAGTGTCTGACCATGTCCGGCGTGACACACTGGACATTCGAACGGGAAGGGCGATCGTTCCAGCAGCGCATCTCCGGCCGCTTCACCGCCAACAGCGTCGAGGCTCTTCACCAAGCCTGTCTGGACGGATTGGGCATCGCGCCGCTCTCCACATGGAACACGGACGAAGACGTTGCTTCGGGACGATTGGTAGAGGTCGAGCTGCGGGATGCGGTACTGCCGGATCGAGGTATCTGGGCGGTCTACCCGTCAGCACGGCTCGTCCCTCAGAAGGTGCGTCTCTTCACAGACGCCCTTCGCACTCATCTTGTCCCGAAAGACGCAGCCGCCTAGCCCTAGGGAGGGGGCTCGGCGTGCTGCTCGGGCGGTCTCAGCCCGTCGATCGAGGCTTCTTTCGAGCCGTCGATCCCCTCCGCCGCGTTTCAAACCGCCGGAATGCGGAGGACGGTACATCGGCGTACACCGCTCCGTATTCCGGCCCCGTTCGATACGTAGCCGGCACCGTCCAGGCTGGACTGCGCCGACACTGCCGATCCTACGTCCTTACGAGACTTCGCCTCCCGAGACGGGCGGAAGCAGCCTTGGATAGTCGGTGTAACCCGCCGCAGTGCCGCCGAAGAACGAGGAGGCGTCAGGGACGTTCAACGTCGCTCCGGTCCTGAACCGCTCGGGCAGATCCGGATTGGCGATAAAGGGGCGACCGAACGCTATCACATCGGCGCGATTTTCGGAGAGGGCGCGTTCGGCAGTGGCCTGGTCGTAGCCGCCAGCGAGAATGAGCACGCCGTGGAACCGAGCCCGCAGATCGAGGATGATGCGGTCCCACCGCGGATCGTAGATCGGATCCCGGTCAGTGCCGACGATCGCGGGCTCCACGAGGTGCAGAAAGGCGAGCCCGTACTTGTCGAGTTCGTCGACGACGAGCCCGAACGTCTCCTCGGGAGTATCGTCGCCCATTCCCATGAAACGTCCCATCGGCGTGAGCCGCACACCGACCCGTCGTGCACCGACGGCGGTGGTCACCGCGTCGACGACCTCCAGCAGGAGGCGCGCGCGCTTCTGCGGGGACCCGCCGTAGGCATCCGTACGATGATTGCTGGCGCTGTTGAGAAACTGATCCAGAAGATAGCCGTTCCCGGCGTGGATCTCCACGCCGTCCATCCCGGCGGCAATCGCGTTGCGCGCGGCCTTGGCATAGTCGGCGACGATCTCCGCAATCCCTTCCACGGTCAGCTCCTGCGGCGTCGGCACGTCGGCCCAGGCGCCATTCCCGTCATCGTCGATGATGAAGGTCTTACCGGGCACCGGCATCGACGTAGGGGCCACGGGTGCGGCTCCGCCAGGCTGGAAGACCGGGTGGGAAACGCGGCCGACGTGCCAGAGCTGAAGGAAGATCCGACCGCCTTCGGCGTGAACGGCCTCGCTGACCGCGCGCCAGCCTTGGATCTGTTCGTCGCTGTGAATGCCCGGTGTCCACGCATACCCCTGACCCTGCTGCGAGATCTGCGTAGCCTCGGTGATGATCAAGGCGGCGCCAGCGCGCTGACGATAGTATTCGACGTTCATTTCCGTCGGTACGTTGCCGGCTCCGGCGCGCGATCGTGTCAGCGGCGCCATCGCGATGCGGTGCGGCAGAGTGAGGTCGGGTAGATCGACCGGGGTGAAGAGGGCGCTCGTCATGTGGGTAACTCCTTTGTCTTCTGAAACCTGGCAGCCGACGCGGCTTCGGATAAGCGGATGATCGCGGTCTTGTGCTTTGCGCCAGACGCAACGGCGGGAACCGGGGGGCTACGCGGGGGGAGTGCAGCAGTCGGTTCTTTGGGAGCGGCCGAACCCATCGCAGGGCAGTAGAAAAGGCATGCTTCGGACCCATGGGCGAGGTCGGGAGCGCGTCCGCGGTGTGACTTTCGACTGGTGCCGCAGAACGGCTCTTGCGCTCGGATGATAAGCGCGGGGCTGGCGACAGAACGTGGCGATCGTTCGAAAAAGGCGGTCGACCTAGGTCCATTTCCGGGCAAGCATCATCACGGTTGCTACGCTTGCGAATGAAGCGACCAGAGTGACGCTGACATAGACGAAGGATGCGACGTGCTGTCCTCGTTCCCAAAGAGTCACGGAGTCCAGGGAGAAGGTGGAGAAGGTCGTATAACCGCCTAGAACGCCGGTCGTCAGGAATGTTCGAAGAGCCTCGCTTTGCATGTTGCGTGCCTCGAATACCCCTACCACCAACCCCATCACGGCCGATCCGCTGATGTTGATGAGCAAGGTTCCAAAGGGGAAGCCGCCGCCGAGTTCCCGAGTCGCGGCCAGACCTATGAACTGCCTTAACGCTCCGCCTATTCCGGCCCCGAAGAAGACAATCAGATACGTCATGCGATCTCCAATCAGCCGGTCCGATCGACGGAATGCCGGAAGGCGACGCGTGCCGCACCCATCTTTTGGTATTAACCCGGCTGCGAGATGATCCTTTCCGCTTACCCGGATGCGCGGTTTCGATGAGAGGATGCATAGCTGCCCACGACTGTGTCAGGCACTTGCGGACGTCCTCAGTCGTGAGCCAGCGCGGTGCTTCCCATATCGAGGTAGCTACCGCCTACGGCGTGATCCAATCGGCGATGATCGACAAAGGCCCGCGATAGGACCGGCTCGCTATTTACGGCCACCCCGGATACCATCGTTCGCGATGGACAAGTTTGCAGCGTTGCGCGCCTTCGTAGCCGTGGTCGAACGCGGCGCGTTCGCCCGCGCTGCCAGGGACGTGGGACAAGCCCCCTCGTCACTCACCAGGCAAGTCGACGCGCTGGAGGACCAGCTCGGGGCTCCCTTGCTGAACCGGTCGACCCGCAGGCTGAGCCTGACGGATGCCGGCGAAATCTACTACGAACAGGCGCTGAGAATATTGGAAGAACTGGCGGAGGCGGATAGAAGCGTCGGAGATCGTGCGGGTCCCCTACGCGGCGTGCTCAGAGCGAGCCTGCCGGTGGCATTCGCGCAACTCCACATCGCGCCGCTTATCCCCGGGTTCCTCAAGTGCCATCCAGCCGTCGAACTGGAGATAAGCCTTTCGGACGCACCCGTCGACCTGGTGGAGGACCGCATGGACCTGGCCATCCGGATCGGCCCGGTCGCCGCGCCGAGCGTGATCGTCCGGAAGATCGCCGAGAACGTCCGGCGGTTGTGCGCAAGCCCCGACTACATCGCTTCAGCGGGTGCCCCTGCGTCGCCCGAGGAACTGGCCGGACACGCCTGCCTTGGTTTTCTGCATGGCACCAAGGACAGGGCCTGGCATTTCGCGCAGGGAGGGACGCGCAAGGCCGTGCCGGTTACGGGCCCCTTGCGGGCTAACAGTTCGCTGCTTCTCCGAGAGGCGGCGATCGCAGGCACCGGGATCGCGTTGTTGCCGGACTGGCTGATCGACCGCGACTTGGCGTCCGGCGCCCTCACCAGGCTACTTCCCGGCTGGGACGTGGCGCCGCGGCGGACGAGCGGCGCAATCCACGCCGTATACCTTCCAAGCCGGCGGGCATCCCGTCCCGTCCGGAGCTTTGTCGACTATCTCGCCGCAGGACTGCGCCTGGACGCCTAGTCGGACGATCGCAGGAGGACCGTCGGCGCGCCGGCTATGAACATGTCGACCAGACGACCGACATGGGCGTCGATGTCGTCCGGGACAGGAAGTCCGTAAACCCACTGCCGCATGCCGATGTAGAAGATTCCTGCATGAAGGCTCCAGATGAGTTCCATATCCGATTCCCGCTCTTCCGGCGTAGCGGGTTCGGCAAAGCCGTTGCTCAATCGGAGTTCTGCCATGACCGGGCGGAAGACGCGTTCGCGGAGGCGATCGAGGTAACGGGTGTTGATGCCTTCGCGGGTGAGGCCGGCGAAGATGAACGTACGGATCCACTCACGCCGAAGTATGACCTGAGCGTAGTCATGGTAGAGGCTGTGAAGGCGTTCGCGCAGCGGGATGCTGCGGTCGGCGATGAGTCGTTCCCATTCGGGGTTCCACTGGTAGATCTCACTGTACACCCGATCGACCAGGGCCTCCTTGCTCGGAAAGTAGCGGTACAGAAGCGGTTGGGTGACCCCGATCTGCTTTGCGAGTTCACGTGTGCTGCCTGCGAATCCGTATGTCGCAAAGTGGTCGATCGCACGTTCTACGATCTGCTGCTCACGTGCAGCCGGGGCCAGACGGCGGTTGATCGCCGGGCTGCCAGTCTCGTCCTCAACGTCAGCTACCATTCCGTCACTCCACCAGGCGCCCGCATCGATTCGGGCGCTATAGCACCCCGAACGGAAAAAACGCCCATTGACACCGATAGTTGATCAAGTGATAAATAACGGGAGAAACGAAAAAGACGACAGTAGGAGACGATCATGCCGATCACGAAACTGGCCCACTATTCCCTGCGCACCTCCGACCTCGAAGGGTCGTGCCGGTTCTACGAGCGGATTTTAGGGTTCAAGCGCGGTTACCGCCCCGACTTTCCCTTTCCCGGCGCCTGGCTTTACCGCGGCGGCGATGAAGCGGACTTCGGCGTCGTTCACCTCATCGGAACCGATCCAAGCAATCCGGACGGGCTTGCCGGCTACCTTGGGGACAAGGGGTCCGTGGACGGTACCGGGGCGATAGACCACATCGCCTTCCTGGCGACCGGCGTCCAGGAGATGCGCAACCGTTTGCGCGAGGAAGGCGTCGAGTCGCGCGCACGTACGGTTCCGAGCGTCGGCCTGCATCAGATCTTCTTCGAAGATCCCTCGGGCATGACGATCGAGCTCAACTTTCCGGCGGCCGAGGTCGCAGGCGAGGAGGACGCTTCGCAGTCCGCCTCGATCGAATCGTGAGCTGGTGATCATGACGCAGATCCAGAAGCCCCGCGCCATAGTCATCGGCGGATCCCTGGCCGGACTGTTCGCCGGCAACCTCCTGCTGCGGAACGGTTGGGACGTCGACATCTACGAACGGGTTCCACAGGAGTTGGCCGGCCGTGGCGCGGGGATCGTGACGCATCCCGAACTGCTCGACGCCTTGGCCCGCGCTGGGGTGGTGATCGACGACTCGATAGGGGTTAAAGTCGAGACCCGTGTGACCTACGATCGTGACGGTGCCGTAATAGGCGAGCGCCGCCTTCCACAGATACTCACGGCCTGGGGCAAGATCTTCCAGCTTCTCCGGGATGCCTTTCCCGACGCCCACTACCATTCGGGTGCGGTCGCCGTCTCCGCCGAGAACCGCGGGGACCATGCGGTCGTTACCTTCTCGGACGGGAGTGAGCGGCAGGCGGACCTGGTATTGGCGACCGATGGCCTCCGCTCGGCGATACGGGAACAGCTGACGCCCGAGACGCAGTTGGAATACGCCGGTTACGTGGCTTGGCGCGGGCTGGTCGACGAAGCAGCCCTTTCATCCGAAACGCGCGACGCCCTGTTCGGCCATTTCGCCTTCTGCCTGCCCCCGCACGAGCAGATGCTCGGCTACCCCGTGGCGGGCAAGGACAACAGTACCCTGCCCGGGGAGCGACGCTACAATTTCGTCTGGTATCGGGCGACCAGCGAACAGGTCGAACTTCCGGACATGCTGACCGACTCGACCGGCAAGCGGTGGGAGGGCGGCATCGCGCCGGCACTGATCCGTCCGGACGTGCTCAAGGAAATGGAGGAGGCTGCGCGAACACTCCTTTCGCCGGCGTTCGCGGAAGTAGTGGCCAAGACCGCCCAGCCGTTGTTCCAGCCCATCTACGATCTCCACGTCCCCCGGATGGATTTCGGTCGGATCGCGCTCATGGGCGATGCCGCATTCGTCGCGCGGCCCCATTGCGGGATGGGGGTGGCCAAGGCTGCCGGAGACGGCATCGCCCTGGTCGACGCTCTTCTGGCGAACCCGGACGTGCCTGCGGCGGTGAGGGCGTACGGCGCCGCGCGCAAGCCGGTCGGCGACGCCATAATCGAACATGCGCGCCATCTCGGCGCCTACATGCAGGCTCAGCTCAAAAGCGAGTCGGATCGTGAAATGGCGGAGCGGTACCGGACGCCGGAGGCCGTCATGCGTGAAACGGCGGTTCCGCCCCGAACCTAGCCCTACCGTTCGGTCCCGGAAGCACCGGAGCAACATCGGGCGTCGCATTCGCCCCATCGTGGAGACGTTATGGACCATATCATCCAGTCCGTTCCGGTGCGAGAGGCAGGCCACACCGCGCCTGCTCGTGCCCGACTCGCTACCCCCGAAGCCATCCTCGCCGACGCGCGTTTCGTATCGCTCGTCCGAGAACGGCGCAGGTTCTCGTGGTTCCTGACCGCATGCATGCTGTCGGCCTATTTCGCATTCATCCTCACCATAGCGTTCCGTCCGCACCTGCTTGCGACGCCCGTCGTCGCGGGGGAACCCACGACGTGGGGGATAGTCATCGGCTTCGGCATGTTCGCCTACACGTTCCTGCTCGTGGCGATCTACGTCGCGCGCGCGAACGGCGTCCACGATCATGCGATCGCGGCGATCGTGAGCGACCGGTCATGAAGCGGCTAGCATTCGGAGCCCTGGCACTGGCCATGGCCCCGGCACCGGTCCTCGCGCAGGCGCCGGGCGGAATGGCGGAAAGCCATAATCCGATCGCGATCGGCATGTTCCTCGTGTTCGTGGCGTCCACGCTGCTCATCACGCGCTGGGCTTCCCGGAAGAACTCCGGCGTCGCGGATCATTACGCCGCCGGCGGAAAGATCACCGCCATGCAGAACGGCTGGGCGATCGCCGGCGACTACATGTCGGCGGCGTCGCTCCTGGGTATCTCGGCGCTCGTCTTCACGAGTGGATACGACGGACTGATCTATTCGATAGGGTTTCTCGCCAGCTGGCCGGTGATACTCTTCCTGATCGCGGAGCCTCTGCGCAACCTCGGCAAGTACACTCTGGCGGATGTGGTCTCCTACCGCCTCCAGCAACGGCCGATCCGCGCCTTCGCTGCTTCGAGTTCGATCGTGATCGTCCTGCTCTACCTCGTTTCGCAGATGGTGGCGGCGGGCAACCTGGTCGAGCTGCTGTTCGGCTTCGACTATCGGTTGGCAGTCGTCCTGGTCGGCGTGCTGATGGTCATCTACGTCTTCTTCGGCGGCATGCTGGCGACGACGTGGATCCAGATCATCAAGGCAGTCCTCCTGCTGGCCGGCGCCGCCTTCATGGCGTTCATGGTTCTCGCCCAATTCGGCTTCAGTCTGAACGCTCTGCTGTCCGCGGCGATCGTCGCACACCCGAAGCACCTCGCGATCATGAGCCCGGGCGGGCTCGTCTCCGATCCGGTGTCCGCCGTCTCCCTAGGATTGGCGTTGATCTTCGGAACCGCCGGACTGCCCCACATCCTGATGCGCTTCTTCACGGTCGGGAATGCACAGGCGGCCCGCAGGAGCATCCTGCATGCCACCGGCATCGTGGGCGTCGGATACGCGCTGATCATCGTCATCGGCTTCGGGACGATCGCGCTGGTGGGGACCAACCCGCTGTACCGCACGGGCGATGGAATCGTGGGGGGCGCCAACATGGTCGCGATCCATCTTGCGCAAGCTGTCGGCGGTAACGTGTTTCTCGGCTTCATCTGCGCGGTTTCGTTCTCGACCATTCTCGCCGTCGTCGCGGGGCTGACGCTCGCCGGGTCGTCGGCGGTGTCCCACGATCTGTACGCGAACGTGTTCCGCCGCGGCACTGCGACCGACCGCCAGGAGATGCTCGTCTCGCGGATCACCACCCTTGGCCTGGGCATCGCCGCCATCCTCCTGGGCATCGCCTTCGAAAAGCAGAACGTCGCTTTCATCGTGAGCCTGACCTTCTCGATCGCGGCGAGCTCGAACTTTCCCGTACTTCTGCTCTCGATCTACTGGTCCGGCCTCACGACGAAGGGGGCGGTGATCGGTGGAACGATGGGGCTCCTTACCGCAGTCACACTGACCACTCTAAGCCCGACGGTATGGGTGAAGGTGCTCGGCCATGCGCAAGCGGTCTATCCCTACGAGTACCCGGCGCTGTTCTCGATGATCGTCGCGTTCTCAGGGATCGTGATCGTGTCGTTGCTGGACCGGTCGGAGACCGCACGGCGGGAAAGGGCGGACTATCCGCGCCAGCTCGTCGCAAGCGAACTGGGGCCGATCGAACAACCGTGACCCGAGCCGGAACATAAGCGTGACCTGAGCCAGAACATAAGAACGATTAGGAGAGAGACCATGGATTGCCCATGTTGCAGCCCGCGTTCACGCCGGAACTTCCTAGGAGCGCTCGCCATGTTGCCGGCAGGTGCGATGCTGCCGAGCGCGGTGTCGGCGGAGACATCTCGGTCACCAGCCGCGAAGGCCACCGGCCGCGTCAAGACGATAGACGTCCACGCGCACTACTATCCCGAAACCCTGCTGGCGCTGATCGGCGGTCCGGGGCAGCGCTTCGGTGGGTCAGTTACGCGCGACGGCGACCGGTTCGGGTTCAAGACACCCGCCGGCACGCTGGGACCGCTGCCGATGAAGTTCGTACGCATCGAGGACCGACTCCGCGACATGGATGCCTCGGGCGTGGACGTGCAGGCGCTCTCATTGAGCGTTCCGATGGTCTACTGGGCCGACCGGGACTTCAATGCCGAGATGGCACGTGCATGGAACGATGCCGCGTCCGAGGTCCATAGGCATCACCCGGACAGGTTCGTCGTACTGGCCACTCTCCCGATGCTCGATGCAAGGGATGCAATCGGCGAACTGGAACGGGCTGCGGCACTTCCGGGCGTACGCGGGATCTACATGGGTACCAACATCAACACGCTGGACCTGGACAATCCACGTTTCGCGCCTGTGCTCGCTGCCATCGAACGGACCGGGCTTCCGATCTTCCTCCACCCCCAGCAGACGATCGGGGGTGGGCGCCTCGGCGACTTCTATCTCAGCAACCTGCTCGGTAATCCGTTCGATACCGCCATAGCGGCATCCAGACTGATCCTTGGCGGGGTACTGGACCGCCACCCGAGGTTGCACTTCTCACTGCCTCATGCCGGCGGCGCGCTACCGATACTGATCGGTCGGATCGATGCGGGGTGGAAGCAACGGCCCGAGTCCCATAAGATTTCGCAGGCACCCAGCCGGTACCTTCGGCGGTTCAGCTACGACAGCGTATCCCACTCCGGCCCGGTGCTGGACTATCTCATCCGGACGGTGGGAGCCGACAGCCTCGTGCTCGGCAGCGACTACTGCTTCGACATGGGATACGAGCAACCGGTCCGCTTCATCGACCGGCTTTCGCTCCCGCCGGCTCAGCGCGATCAGATCGTCGGGGCCAACGCTGCCAAGTTGCTGCGCCTCTAGCGCCTCCGCTCAATACTTCATCATCAACGCGTCGAGGCTGAAGGTCGCGGCGACGAAGCGAAGGAAACGCCATGATTTCGTTCATCCGGAATCGTTCGCTGCTACGCGTCTCCGTGGCAGCGAGCGCATTGTGTAGCGTCCCGGCCACCGCGCAGTCCCCCAGCAGGACGGAGTTGGAAGCTCGCGTGCATCAGCTCGAGGACGCAGTCGCTCGGCTGGAGGCCAGACTTGCCCGAAGCGACGTTAGCCCCATCGCTTCGCCGGTACCGACGTCGGACGCGTCGGTCGTGCAGGTTGCAAACGTGCCGAGCGGTACTGCCAAAGCGTTCTCGACAAGCCGGCAGACAGTGCCGCCCACGCCCGACGGGTTCGTCGCGGAGCGCCCTCGCGATGTAACCGCCACGCCGGGACGCGACGGCTTCACGGTGGACGGGACGACGGTCCGGCTTACCGGACAGTTCAAGACCGTGGCTGCTTCCTCGCGGTACAGCGGGGGAGCGATGCCGACCGAATCCATCGGTCGAGACTTCTACTCGCCGGCATTCATCCCTGTCGGCGACCCCGTCGGCAGTCACGATACCGAATTGGGCGCGAAGCAGACCCGGCTGACGATCAGCACTGCCACGCCCATCGGCAACCACGAACTCAAGGGTCTTCTGGAGATGGACTTCCAGGTGACGCCTGGGACTCAGGCGAACCAGCGCGTCGTGAACGGTTACAACCCGGGGCTGCGACGCGCGTTCCTGACCTACGGACGCTTCCTGGCGGGGCAGGAGTTCACTACGTGGCAGTACCTTCCGGCGCTGCCGGAAACCACCGACTTCGTGGGACCTGCGGAAGGTACCGTCTTCGCACGTCAAGCCCAGTTCCGTTATACGCAGCCTCTTTCATCGACCTTGTCGTTGGCGGCGGCCGTCGAAAACCCGGAGACCGTGTACGCAACCGTCGCCGCGCCCGTCACCATCTCCTCGGGCAGCGACCCTGTTCCAGACTTCGCAACCCGGCTGAACTGGAAACCCGGGTTCGGCGAATTCTCATTGGGCGGCGTCGTGCGCAGGCTCACCGTCGGAACGGCGACCGGAGATGCCCATGCTTTCGGGTGGGGCGTGTCCTTGGCAGGAAAGGTGCCATTCGGCGGCGGTCGCTACAATGACGCCCGCTTCATGATGACGGCGGGTGACGGAGTCGGACGGTATGTGGGGTTTGCGCTCGTTCCCGACGCAATCCTCGCGCCGACGGCAGGGGTGTTGAAGCCCGTCGAACTGACTGCGGGGTTCGCTGCAGTGCGGATCGGGCTGTTCGGAACGGTACGCTCCAGTCTGGCCTACAGCTTCCAGAACGGTCGCTATGTCGAAGGCTATCGTCCGCTCCTCGATACGAAATCCGCTTGGAGCGGAGCATTCAACGTCTTCGTCACCCCGTTCGAGGACTTCGACGTCGGCGTGGAATATCGCCACGGCAACCGGGCGATCAACAACGGATCAAGCGGCAACCTGGATCGAAGCGAGCTTTCGGTCAGATACACGTTCTAGGGGCGATACGAAGAAAGGCCCAAACACCACGCTAACGAACGCGCGACCTGTCGATCCGATTCCCGGCGCCCCGCGAGGGATCGGGCTTCGGGAACGGCTGGCAAGCTGGTGTTCAACGCAGACTGCCGTCCTCAACACGTAGGCGTTCCACCAAGATGGCTGGACAGCGATGCCGGCGGCAGAAAAAACACCGTCAGGCAACCGAGCGCTCCAGGAGTTCGGCTTGTATCACGGTCTTCCGTCGCCATTCAGCGCAGTGACCCCGTGTAATGGCGTCAGCTATTGGCCGATCGGTCAATCGGCGTCCAAAAAGGACCCCCTATCAGCGTTCAGAAGAGACCCCCTTCGTAGAGGAGCGCTACGGTAATAACGGACCCGCTGTTCGCGCTGGTTGCGGCGTAGGGCGGGCGTAGCCCGTCCGGAGGCGTAACCAGCGCGAAGCGTTCCCTGGCCCGAGGGCTAGCTGCGGTGCTTGAAGCGCCAGCTGCCGTTGCCGGTTTCCACTGGTAGGGTCCTGGTCAGCGCCGAAGGGGCCCTCCCGCGGCCAAACGCTTCCGGTTCCGTTTCGAAGCCCTGATAGAGCTTAAGCAGGGTGCTGCTTGAGCCCCGATCTACACGCGGGGTCGAGGACAACTGAGATAGCTACACCCGTTTGCCTTCTCGGCGCTGGTACGGTTTTGGTTTGGCTCACGTCTCGGCTTGGGCGACCACGGGAACTGATACGCGTCGCAACGTGAAAGACTAAAAATCTGCGTTTATCTACCAAAATTACTCGTGCCGGACCTCAGCCTTAAAAGCCAATCCAAAGCATCGGGATCCAAGACGATTTGAATACGCGTAGTAACACGCGTCTTACAAGGTTCTTACCAAAACAGGACCACTCAGTTTGCTGGATGATTTAATTTTAAAGGAATTCAGGTTCTAAATACGCTATAATGGCAAAATATGACCGGGCTTCAAACTTATTGTAAAGAAACGCGAAGTGATACCATAAGTATCCTACTTCATCTTCAAAACATTATTTTGCGAATGATTGCCAAGGGTACCAGCCTTGAGCCGACGTGTGGCGCGCTATGTAGGGAAGTGGAGCGGATTCTTCCTGAGGTGGTATGTTCAGTTTTAACCGTCGATCCGGCTGGTTTGCTTCATCCGTTGGCAGGTCCCAGCCTCCCAGGGGTATATTCCCAAGCGCTCGATGGCCTTTTGATTGGCCCCTTAGCAGGCTCCTGTGGCACTGCGGCTTACCTGAAAACAGATGTTACTGTCACCGATATCGAAACCGACGTCCGTTGGGCGGAGCATAAGTATCTTGCACTTCCGCACGGCCTACGTGCCTGCTGGTCCAGTCCAATATGCGATACCGACGGCCGCGCGATCGCGACATTCGCTTTTTACTACCGCGACACCCGGGGGCCGACCGCGTTCGAACGCGAAGTCGTGGCGAACTGCGTTTATCTTACGCAAATAGCGATAGACCGACATGAGCGTGTTCTCGAACACGAACGCCGAGCATTTACCGACGCCCTGACAGGGTGCCCCAATCGGGCTGCCTATCACGTCGCCCTTTCCAAGCTTGCAGGTGCTCCGGCCGGCAGTTGGGCACTGTTTGTCTTGGATCTCGACAACCTGAAAATCGTCAACGATACGTTTGGCCATCATGCAGGCGACAGGCTTCTTCAGATTGCCAGCCACAGGATTTCCGCAACTGTAAGCCAAGGCCAGACGTTCCGTGTAGGTGGCGACGAGTTCGCGGTAATTCTCGAATCTACTGATGCCCTGGATGATCTGGGCAGAACGACGGCTAAGATTTTAGAGGCACTCTCGATTCCTGCCGACTGCGGGGGGCATATTGTCGCCCCACGCGCTACTATCGGGGGCGCCCCGTACTCGCAGGTAGACTCCACTGTGGAGTGTGTTCGTCAGAATGCCGACTTTGCTCTTTACCATGCCAAAGAAACAGTCCGCGGCGGGTTCGTGCAATACTGGGCTGGGCTCCGGTCGACCATGACGCGGCGCATGGATGCAATCAGGGATTTGAGCTCTGCGTTACAAGAAGACCGGATCGAGGCGTATTATCAGCCCATCTTCCGACTGGACACGCGTGAGATCGTCGGGCTGGAAGCTCTTTGCCGCATGCGCGTTGGCGACGATATAATCTCTGCGGCATCGTTTCACGAAGGCACTGCTGACGCACAAGTCGCGACCTCGTTGACTGCGCGGATGATGGCCCTTGTCGCCGCCGATCTGCGTAGATGGCTGGATCTGGGTATTCCGTTTCAGCACGTTGGTATCAATGTTTCCTCTGCAGATCTTAGTGGCGGTGCCGTCGAACGGGTTTTAACCGCGGCGTTCAAAAGCGAGGGCGTCCCTTTAGATCACGTCATTCTTGAGATCACCGAGACGGTGTACATGGGACGCGGGGACCAAGTGATTCAAGAAGCAATAAGGGCGCTACGAGCTATTGGCATACGTGTAGCGCTGGACGACTTTGGGACGGGTTTTGCGTCGCTGACGCATCTACTCACGGTTCCCGTCGATATCATCAAGATCGACAAAATGTTCGTGGACCACCTGGAACTCGATGGCGTAAGCGGAACCATCGTCGAGGGCCTTATCCGTACTGCGAAAAAGATGGGTATCAGGATAGTGGCTGAAGGCATCGAGACCGAAGAACAAGTTGATCAGCTTCGCGCGATCGGCTGCGTGTTGGGGCAAGGGTATATCTTCTCGCCAGCAGTCGACCGGGATGCTGCGACTGCCCTTCTGTTGGAACACGGGCAGCGTGCTTCGCGACGCGCGGACACAACAAAATCTACCCGCGGCTGATTGTCTATTTAGCGGGCTTGCCGTTCCCATGCGGCGTGTTGTCGATGTGTGTATACCCTGCCGGACGTTGTGAATCAGACTGTACCATCAGGGTAGGTTTCGCGACTGAACAGGTGTTATCGTCTTACCTTGGTAGGACAACGGAAAAGGCTAACCTGCGCCGTGCGAAGCAGGGAAGGGGAAGAGTGTCCTTTCGTGCTGCCGCTGTCGGCCTCAATCGGGCGATTGTTCGCGCGTGAAGCTGTGTGGCCTCAGCCGCGGTTGGGTGTCCAACCTCACTGCTGATTGCGCCGGCCCGACTTTGAATGGCCGATTGGGAAGGGAAGTCGCCGTCCCGATACACGAGCTAGAGGATGCCGACTGCACCATCGGCCCAGATCGCCAAGGCAGCTATTGTTACTCCGCAAACGAGAGCCATCCGTAAGACCGACTGGTCAACGAACCGAACAATCAGCTCAATCGCACAGCCGAAAAGGGCGAAAACGGCCGCACCCGCAATGAAATCGGCACCTGTCCAACGCACCTCGTCGGTGAATAACATCGCCACGGCGGGAAGCAGGAGTAAGACGCCAAGGATAACCCAAAGGGCCGGACGCCAGCGTCCAAGATTAGCTCCTCGAGAACTGGCCGATACAGTCACAGACACCCTCCATGGACGCTACTTTCACATGCGCCTTGAATGTCTGCAAGTGGGCACTCTTGGCCGATCCAGCTTACTCGCGAGGGATGGCATTTGGGGAATTATCCTGAACGTTGTGGGATTGTCCGTCTTGCCGGGGCCCCCTTTTTGGGTACGGGCCTGCTCAGTAAAAGACCGCTTTAGTACGCAGCCGAACAGTACACCTGGATAATCCTGACTGTCATAAAAGGTCAGCATAACTGACACGGTTATGTCGTTTCGATATCATAGGCGAGGCGCTCGAGACCGCAGATGGGGTCTCGCAATCGGTAGAGCAGCCTTTCCGTTTCTCAGAAAGCCTCTCTGCTCGTCCCTTTCGGAGTTGCTGGCCCAATGTTGTTCCTTTCGCCCGCCAGACGCGTCCGGTTGGTCGCGTCCGCAGCCTGTGCACTTCCACTGCTGTTCGCAGCCAGTACTGCAAACGCCGAAGACCCGACCGGTGATCCCGATCAGACAAAGTCCGACATCATCGTCATGGGCGATCGCGCGATCCGCTCGGACAAGGAGCAGTCGACATCGGTACGTGATTCAATCGTATTCGACGACCTCGAAACGCTGTCCGCCGACGGCAGCGTTGCAGGTCAGTTGATCCTGCTACCCGGGATCAGCGCGATCGAGGATGGCGATGCGCCGCGGTTCGTCAGCATCCGGGGCATCTCGCCAGATCTAAACCAGACCACGATCGACGGGATCACGCTCGCGACGATCGGCAATGACGGCGAGGGATCGCGCAAGGTCAACCTCCAGCAGATTCCGTCCGAACTCGCCTTCCACAACGACGTCTACAAGACCTTCACCGCCGAGCAGGACGGCGCGGCGATCGGCGGCATCGTCGACATCGTCACGCGCAGCGCCTTCGCGCTGAAGCGGCGCTACGTGATGATCGACGGCTACGGCATCTATTCGTCGTTCAAGGGCGATGGCGGCAGCAACGCCGGCAACGGCAGCACGCCGCATTTCGGCGGTGGCGGCAAGATGGTGTTCGCGGACAAGTTCGGTGCGGGCGACCAGTTCGGCGTGGTCCTGTCCGCGCGCTACGAGAACCGCATCCGCAACTCGCGCAAATGGTGGCAGGACACCAAATATTACTTCAGCGACGCCGGCAAGAAGCTGGCCGGCCCCGACGATCCCGCGTGGAACGGCATCGCCGTGCCGTACAACCATAGCTATGGCAGCTACACCAACCGCCTCCAGACTGCGGGCAGTTCGGCAAAGTTCGAATGGCGGCCGCTCGGTACCGACATCTATGCGTCGCTGCTGGGGTTCAATTATCGTCAGTGGGAATCCTCGACGATGAACAAGAACGATTACTACACCAAGAACAGCGTCAGTAACCTGACGGCGGAGGGCGGCGGGTCGGACATCAACAGCCTCTATTCGCGCTATCGCTACGACACCTGGAACAAGGCGACCGTCGGCGTGATCGGCAATGTCGAATGGCACAACGACCACTCGTCGTTGCGCGTTCGCGGCGGTTACACCCGCGCCCGGTACGACAATACGCAGCCCTATATCGGTGTCCGCGCCTATCCGACTGGGCTTTCGCTCAATTGGGCGGCGGGCAATGACGGCACCGGCGGGCTGCCTTACGTCACCGGGATCAACAAGCCCGGCCTGGTGCTCGGATCGCCGTACAAGCTCAGCACCGCGCAGACGACCTACCGCATGGCCAACGAGGGGCTGGCGAATGCGCGCGTCGACTATGGCTGGAACGCCGAGCCCGAGGACCGCGGCTTCGGGTTCGTCACCGGCATCGAATTCCGCAACCTGGAACTGTCGCGCAACGTCGACATGACCGAATACAAGCTCGGCCAGGCGATGAACGATTATCTCTACGATCCCGGCTATGTACCGGTCGGCGCGCCGCAATCCTTCCCCTGGGTCGATTACGCGCGGGTGAAGAGCGAGCTGTGGCCCAAGTTCGTCAAGGACGTACCCAATTCGACCTATGACAGCATCACCGGCGATTATCGCTATACCGAACGGCTGGTAACGCCGTATCTGTCGCTCCATTACGCCACCGACGACACCACGCTGGTCGCCGGCGTCCGCTACGACCACACGCGCTTTTCCGCGTTCCAGCCGACGATCACCGGCGGCACGGCGTCGGCAGTGATGACGCGAAGCAAGGGCGGGTACCAGTATCTGCTGCCGTCGTTCACCGGCATCCAGGACTTCGCCGGCGGCAAGAAGCTGCGGTTCTCGTACAGCCGCACGCTCGGGCGTCCGACGCCCGGCAACATCGCCCAGCCGGAATCGCTCAATTGCGGCGACGAGGACAGCGGCGGCGCGGATTGTTCGATCAGCCGCGGCAATCCCGATCTGCGCCCGCGTCGGTCGGACAATCTCGATGTCCAGTTCGAGCAGTATTTCCACAAGGACGGCATCATCTCGCTCGGTGCCTTCGCCAAGTGGATCAAGGACGACATCTTCACGCTGACGACGACGCAGCTGATCGACGACGTCAACTACCGCGTCCGCCAGCCGCTCAATGCCGACAGCTCGCGGCTCTACGGCGTGGAGTTCCAGGCGGCCGATCACGACGTGAACCTGTTCGGCCAGCGGATCGATCCGTTCTTCAACGCGACCTGGCTGAAGGGGCGGATGTCGATCACCAGCGATGCCGGGACGCGCTCGCTGGACCGGCTGATCTACCAGCCAAAATGGATCGTCAACGGCGGTGCCACGCTGCGCCTGCCCGCGATCGACGGGGCGTTCCGCGCCACCGTCACGCACCGCGGCAGCTACATGGAGGGCATCGGCGAGACCGCGCAGGACGACAACGGCCGCGCCGAACTGACCACCGTCAACCTCGGGCTGTGGCACCGCGTGACGAAACACGTGACGTTCAAGTACGAGATCACCAACCTGCTCAACGACCAGCCGAAGTTCCTGGTCGGCAATGGCCTTCGCTACGTCAGCGAAGTCGACGATTATGGCCAGGGTGCCTTCTTCCACATCATGCTGCGCTGATCTGCCGAACGGAGTTACGACCATGTACGAAGTCGACCGCCGCTATCTCCTGTCCGCTTTGGGAAGCCTGACCGCAGCGGGCATCCTGCCGTGGCGAGCCTCCGCCGCCGAGGTGCGCCCGCGCAACCTGATCGACAACCCGCGCTTCCCCACCCCGCCGTTCACGCTGGGCGTGGCGGCCGGCGATCCGGATGCCAATGGCTTCGTCATCTGGACGCGGCTCGCGCCCCTACCGCTCCAGCCCGATGGCGGCATGATGATGGCGCCCGTGCTCGTTGCCTGGGAGATCGCCGCGGATCCCGAATTCCGCCAGGTGCTCCAGCGCGGCGAGACGATCGCGCACCCTGAGCTGGCCCATTCGGTGCATGTCGAAGTCGCCGGGCTCGCCCCCGCGCGACCCTATTGGTACCGCTTCACCTGCGGCGGCGAGCGCAGCGCCGCCGGGCGCGGCGCGACCCTGCCCCCGCCCGGCGCACCGCTCGACCGCGTGCGCTTCGCGGTCGCCGGGTGCCAGCATTACGAGGAAGGCTATTACACCGCGTGGCGACACATCGCCGCCGAGCCGATCGACTTCGTGTTCCACTACGGCGATTACATCTACGAGGGTCCCGATCGCGGCGAGCAACCGCGCAATGCCAAAAAGCCGCTGATCCGCCGCCATCTCGGCCACGAGATCTATTCGATCGGCGATTACCGCCAGCGCTATGCGCAATATAAGAGCGACCCCGATCTGCAGGCCGCGCACGCCGCCGCGCCGTGGTTCGTCAGCTTCGACGACCACGAGATCGACAACAACTGGGCCGGCGACATCGATCAGGACAACACCGCGCCGGAGGTGTTCCTCACACGCCGCGCGATGGCGATGCAGGCTTATTACGAGCACATGCCGCTGCGCCGGTCATCGATGCCCGACGGATCGCACATGCAGATGTATCGCGGCGCGCGCTTCGGCGACCTGATGGATGCATTCTTCCTCGATACGCGGCAATATCGCTCCGATCAGGTGTACGGCGATCGTGATGCGCCGCAGGGACCGGACGCGTTCGCGACCGAACGGTCGATCACCGGCGCACCGCAGGAGGCATGGCTGTTCAAGGGGCTCGATCGCTCCAAGGCACGCTGGAACCTGATCGCGCAACAGGTCTGCCTGATGAACCTCGGCTATCACAAGGCGGGGCAGCCCGAGCAGCTGGTCTCGATGGATCAATGGTCGGGCTATATGAACAGCCGCCGCCGCCTGCTCGCACACATCGACGCGCATTGCCCGGGCAACGTCATGACCGTCAGTGGCGACGCGCACCGTCATTATGCCGGCGACCTGATCCAGGATCACGGCAACGGCAAGATCATCAGCAGTGAATATCTCGCGACTTCGATCAGCTCAGGGGCGGACGGAGTAGGCGAGAACGACGACTACACCCGTTCGTCCCGCGCGGAAAATTCGCACCTCAAGGCTCTGACTGACCGGCGTGGCTATGTCTTATGCGACGTCGGACGCGATCTATGGCGCGGCGACCTGAAGGTCCTGGACACGATCGCAACGCGGAACGGCACGCTCTCGACCCACGCCAGCTTCGTTACCGAGCGCGGCAAGCCGGGGCTGCAAAGCGCCTGACCGGGGCTCAGGATCAGGAAACGAAGTCCACTCGTATGTCGAGTGGACTTCGTTCTCGACGCTCGAGCCGCTCCACCTGCGTTCCATCTCTTGACGCTCGAACATCCAGATTGAGCGGGGTCGTCATCGAGTAGGACGGTGTTTTTGCGACACCGTCCTAATGACCCGGCGCTTGCCGAAGCGGGCAGCGGCGTAGCGGGCCACCTCGATACCATCGCGCGTCAGGCCTTCCAGGGTGAGGGCTTCGTCCTCTCCCGGCTTGCTGGCCGCATAGGTCTTGCCCGAACCCCGCTGGTCCCACTGGATGACGGTGAAGTTCTTCGTCCACGAACCGAACAGATTGCGTGCGAAGGGGGTATTCGGATTGCCGGGACCGCCATGAGCGATCAGGACGACCGGATTACTGCAATTCCGTCCCTCAGCCGTAACCTATTGCAGGATCCCGCCGATCCGAACCAAGCCGGCTTCATCGACGGAATGCCCCGACACTGCACAGGCATGGGCCGGTTCCGCGCGGGCAGGCATTGCCGCAACCGTCATCGACGCGGTTATGAGACGGCATGCAATCCAAACGCCGCGGTGCCATCGCGTGTCAAACGCATAGCTACTAATCGTGCCCGTACCGGTATCTAGGACGCTGTAGGCTGAGATATCGTTGCTCGCCACGAACGGCACGGCGCTGGTGGCCCCGGCAAGCTCCACCATCGGCTGGCGCAGCGTTGACGTGACCATCAAGCGATCGTGCGGATCACCTTCGCGCGGATAATCGTCTTGGTTCCAGGTTGCGCTGGTGACGCTCGTCAGTGTGGCATGGCGGCGACTGAGAGACGCTGGAGCGCTCCCGCTTGATAGGAGCATAAACGTGTCCAACTCGAGCGACCTTAGCACTCTTGTTCGTAACGAAGCGCGCGCGCGCGAACAGGCCGAATCCAGTAGCAATGTTTCAGCTCACATTGCGCATCTTGCTCGTGCTGCCGGCTATGCCAAAATGATCGAGGCTTTGAAGCAATGATGGACGGCGAAACAACCGGTCAGCACCTCGAACGTCTGATTGCGATCATCGGTGAGGCTTAGGCCGTCGCGGATGACGGAGAGCAGCCGTTGGTAGGTGCGCACCTTCATAGTCGCCTTCGAACGGCGATCGCGTTGCGCGCTATTCCGGATAGTTTGTCCTAGTCCTTTGATAGCAGCAAACGGAGTACCCTGACGGCAGCAGCAGACGGCATCGCCTACCGGCAGAACTTACCATCCTCGACCTTTAATCCCGTAAATAAACGGCTAGAGGGACATCAGCACCGCGGCTCGATGGCTGTAAACGCGCACGGTATGTGGCGGCCTTCCGATCGCGCTGATTGTCGTCGTGACCAGCCCCGCCATTCTCACCGAGGATCCTATTTCGAGAATCGAAGTTAACCCGGGCCCCGTCGCAAAAGGGGTCCCTTTTGCAACGTCAAGACGCCCAATAGCGGACGACACGATGGTGTGCGACAAAGGGGGATGAAGCTATGGCACACCCTTGTTTTCACCATTGCTTTGGCAGCTTGCGCTGGACGCAATACGCCAATCAACGCTGATTTTTCTGTTCCGACATCACCCGAGATCGCTCGTAGTCTCGCACTGAGGGATCGTTACAACGCTCCAAAGCACATCGGCGGAACCACCATCTTCGTTGACAGTGTTGCGGTCCATCACGTCCATGCCGAAGCTAGTACGGTTGTCTGGAAGGATGAGACGGGCAAGTGGCAATGGAGCCGAGTAAGTGAAATTGGGCCGGGGGGGCTTCTTCAGATCGAGCGACATATAGAGTCAAATCAGGAACGGCCTTTGACTGCCATGGAATCGAAAACTCTTGATCGGCTAATCGCCAATCCTCGACTTTACAGCGGAAAAACGCGAACGAGCGACCCCAACGGCGTTGGCGCCGCGGGCCACGTCATGAGCATCGTGACGCCGTTCGGACGCACAACCCTATCGTGGGACGGTCGCTTAAAGGGCGTCAGCGGGCAAATTGCCGACATCGTTCTCGGTAAGGGCTGAACGACCACTTTCTCCCATCCAGACATACGATGATGCATAAATCAAAGAGACTGTGTGGAAAGTCGTGAACAGCGCGGTCGGTGTCAGCGATTTACGATCTCGAGCGGTTCGAGAACCAAATAAGCCCGAAGGTGGCGTTGAGGGCCTTGAGGCGGCGAGAGACGGCTGTTGGAGGTCAGGTCTTGCGTTCGAGGCGCGAGAAGGCCGGTTTCACGCTCTTACTGCGGCGATCAGGCCCGGGACACCGACCAGAGTGATGGCCCGTCTGATATTATAGGCGAGCGCGGTCAGGCTGAACTCGCCGCGAACGTTCTCGAACCGGCGCATCAGGAACGCTCCCTGACCCATCCACTGTTTGATGGTGCCGAAGGGGTGCTCGACGCTGTTTCGCCGGTGGTCCAGCATCTCGGGCCTGGCCGCCAACCGCGCCGCCATGCGGTCGAGAACGGCCTCGTTCTCCAGACGCGAGACGCGGCGGAATGACCGAGTACAGCGCGATCTCAGCGCGCACGCCTTGCAGGCATCGCGGTTGGCATAGTCGACCTTCACATTGTCGCGTGACTTGCCCCTGTAGCGCGGCAAGAGCGCTGCCCCGGCTGGGCAAACAAAGACGTCCCGGTCAGGCTCGTAGCGGAACACGTCCTTGCCGAAGAAGCCCTCGCGCACGGCGGGACCGCGGATTGGCTTTGGCACATAAGCCGTAACCCCGGCCGCCTCGCAGGCCTCGATATCCTCGATCTTAAAGTAGCCCCGGTCGGCGACGGCCTCGATCCGCTCGACGCCAAGGGCTTCCATTGCCGCTGTCGCGGTTTGCGCGAGCAGGCCGAGGTCGAGGACCTGGTTGCTCACCGCCTGCTCGGCGATCAGCTTGTGCTTCACGTCGACGGCGAGCTGGATGTTGTAGCCGACCCCCACTTTGGTCATGCGCGCCATCGCGCGGGCGTCCGGATCGGTCAGCGAGATCTGGTCGGCGCCGGTGCGATCCAGTTCGGCGAGCATCTCCTTGTGACGATCGCGCCTGCCCTGAGTGGCGGCGATCTTCCCGGCCAGTTCGCCATCGCCATTGCCGGAACCGCCGCCCGGCGTGCGGCCTTCGTCGGCATCGCCCTCGTAGCCGGGTGCGAAGGAAAACCAGCCCTCCGGGGCCGGCTCGGTCATCTTCGCTGCAGCGTTTCGTTGCTCTCTAGAGAGACCTGTGACACTGTTCGACTTCTGTTCTTAGGGAGTGAATATGGCGGACGGCAGCGCCATCGAATGGACGGATGCAACGTGGAACCCGGTAACGGGCTGCACTCGCATCACCGCGGGATGCGACAACTGCTATGCCTTGCGCTTTTCGGAAAGGTTTCGGGGGGTACCAGGCCACCCATTCGAAAACGGTTTCGACCTGACCTTGCGACCTGAGCGTATCTCTCAGCCGCTTTCGTGGCGCCGCTCGAGAATGATATTCGTCAACTCGATGAGCGACCTGTTTCATAAGCAGGTTCCGCGGCAATTTATCGATCAGGTGTTCGATACAATGGAGAGCGCGAACTGGCACGTCTTTCAGGTCTTAACTAAACGTAGCTCGCTAATGCGCGACTATCTAGCGGAGCGTTACTCCCGAAGTGGCGCTCCGAAGCACATTTGGTTCGGAGTGTCTGTTGAGGAAGCGCAGGCTAAGTCTCGTATCGATCATCTCCGGGCAGCGCCTGCCGGCGTCCGATTCTTATCGATCGAACCGTTGATTGGCTCGGTTGGTACCATCGACCTAGCGGGCATCCACTGGGTCATTGTTGGCGGTGAGAGCGGACCAGGTGCGAGACCCATGGCTGCAGAATGGGTCCGCGACATAAGACGTCAATGCGGTGAGCAGAACGTCGCATTCTTCTTCAAGCAGTGGGGCGGATTTAGACCGAAGTCCAACGGACGATCGCTTGATGGTCGTGAGTGGAACGAGATGCCGAAATTGGTTGCTGCGTGACGCTAACTGTTGCGCCAGTAGTTCCGCCAGAATACCTTGGGCGTGAACAGGCCTACATTAAGCACCATTTTCTTCGTCAGTATCTCGGCCGCCTCGTTCATAAGATTGGAAGTTTCGCGGATAAGGTCGTCTACGTAGATGGCTTTTCGGGTCCGTGGATGAGCGGTACAGAAAACTACGCCGACACGTCGTTCGGTATTGCATTAAAGGCTCTCACCGACGCTCAAGAATCCTGGCGGGACATGCCGGTTCGAGCACGCCACATTGAAATGTCTGCTCATTTGGTCGAACTGGATGCGGTTGCGTTTGATCAGTTGCGATCGATTGGGCCGCACTATCCCGCTGTTCACGTTACACCCTACAATGACAAATTTCTCGACGTCGTTGTCGACATTAAGAACGCTATTCCCGCGGGTGCTTTCAGTTTCGTGCTAGTCGATCCGAAGGGGTTCGCGCTGGATATGGCAAAACTTAGGCCATTGCTGGCGCGCGATCGCAGTGAAGTCGTCTTCAATTTCATGTTCGATTTTGCCAACCGGTTCACGAACCTTCCACAGCTTCAGGCGACGTTTGACCGCCTGTTCGTAGGCGTAGACTGGCGCAACGAGCTGGACCGTCTGGAAGAAGATCCTTCCACAACGCCAGAGCAACGGAAACAGGCCTTTCTTCGATGGTTCAAACAAGCAGTGAAGAACGTCGCAGGATTCCGCTATGTCGCCGACGTGGAAATTCAGTATCCAGGTAAAAATCGGACGTTTTACTATCTTGTTTACGGGACACGTAAACCTGCCGGTATGGAAGTGTTTCGTGACTGCCAGATCAAGTCCCTGGAGGAACAGGCTGCGGTTGCGGGTCGCATGCAACTTCAGATGGAAAATGCGAGCCCCCAAGGCTCTTTGTTCGGGCCGCCTCAGCCTACGCGGGATCTCCGTTTAGAGACGGCGTTGGAACGTGAACGTAACGCGGCGCGTAGCATGATGATTAACATGCTATCCGCGAGCGAGACTGGCATGCTGTGGGAGAACGTCTGGCCTCGAGTTCTATCAGAACACGTTATCAGTAAATCAGTATTGGGGCGTATGGCAGGCGATCTGCGCAAAGCCGCAATTATAGAGATACCCGCTTGGAGCAGCGAAAGGAAAAAAGTGCCCGACGACGGTTATCGACTCCACCGGTCTGAACGATAATATATCTCGGCTGCAGAACCGGAGGGTAGCTCAGCCTTAGATATCAGCGCTAATTGCCACGGTTCTGTCAGCGATAAATGGCACGTTGCGGAGCGGCGCGGGGTTCTCGAAAAGGAAGGTCTGGTGAGCAAGGGAGGCTGCGAGGGCCTCTTTCCGGAAACGCCGGAAAACCTTCGTCGTCGTTTTCTCAAAACCCGTTCCCAATATAGCTTTCTCACGAACTGTAATTTAGATGGAGTTGTGAGACTGGCGGCGCGCCGAAAGACCGGCGGAGGTGGTGGGCGTAAGTCCGTCCTGACGCCTCGCAAGCGGGACATGGCGGTCAAATTGCTCGCTGCCGGCGGATCGGCCGCAGGAGGTGGCAGGCGATCGGCGTGTCCGCTTCGACCTTCTACCGCTATTTTCCCGCTGGCGGCCGGGTCGCGCCGACTGACGACAAATCGCGCGGTCAGGATGCCGCCACATAGCGTGCGCGTCTACACGGTGGCACGTGGCTGCTAATGCAACTTTCTCGAAACTTGTTCCCGATTGCAGTCGCCTAAAATGAACGAATGTCGATGGCGTAACGGGGCGGTCCCGCGGAAAACCTCTGGTTTTCCGCGGGACCGCCTGACCTACCGAACGCGGTAGAATGAGGGCGTAGTGCAGACCTAAAGCGTCTCGATAACGCCGCCATCGACGCGGACCGACGCACCAGTCGTCGCGGAAGCGTGGGGAGATGCGAGATAGACGACCATGTTCGCCACCTCCTCCACGGTTGCGGCTCGCCGTATGATCGAGCTCGATCGATGAGACGTGACGAAGTCCGCAGCAACGTCTTCGATGGGACGACCGCTGCTCGCCCGCTCGCCTTCCAGCATCGCTGCAACCCCCTCTGACAGGGTCGGACCCGGCAGGACCGAATTCACAGTCACCCCGGTCCCGGCCATCCGCTTTGCAAGACCGCGCGCGAGCGCGACGTCTGCGGTCTTGGTCACGCCGTAGTGGATCATTTCCACAGGTATGTTGAAGGCCGATTCCGAAGCGAGAAGAAGGAAACGGCCCCAACCTTTGGCTTCCATCCCCGGCAGATAGGCGCGGGCCAACCGAACGCCCGGCATCACATTGATCTGCCAGTGCCGTTCCCACACCGCGTCGTCGGTATCGAAGAAGTCGGCGGGCTGGAAGATGCCGAGGTTGCTGACGACGATGTCCGCTTCCGGCTCCGCCGCGACAAGTGCATCGTGACCTTCGATCGTGCCTAGATCGGCTGCAACGCCCCGCGCGGATCCGCCGATGCGTTCCACCGCGGCATCGACCTTGGCCGAGGCTCGCCCGTTGACGACGACGGTGGCGCCAGCGTTCGCCAATCCCGTCGCGATGGCGAAGCCGATGCCTTCGGTGGAGCCGGTTACGATGGCGGTCTTGCCGGTCAGATCAATGTTCAACGCGTTTCCTCCTGTGGTCACCTTCGCTTCGAAGGGACGTTTTCGTGGTCGATGTCATCGTGCACTCCGTTCGGAAGGCATGCTGGCTGTTCTTGATGACATGCTTCCCGGGATCTCTCTACGTGTGCAGAGCGTCTCGCCCGCAGCAGCTTCTCCAGCAGGTATGATACCCGCGGCCCGTGGTCCGACCTGATGGACCGCCGGGTGCACGCCTGGCAAACCGCAGTGCCAAGTACGCCGAGCAGCGGTACCCCGTGCGCGTTTTACGAAGCGGGCGGACAACCGTCGGTTCCTCCGGGCAGGACCGGCACAACTGACGTACCTCTTGGCAAGCGGATGCGGAGCAGAGCCGGGGGACTGTTCCGCGTCTTCCGCGAGGCAGGTATCCGATCCCGCGCCCCGATCGTCGGCTACAGTCGAGCCCACTGGCGACCTAGCTGAATGCCATAGCGGAGCAGTTCCCGGCCGTAGGCCATCTGCTGACGCTCGAAGGATTCAAGTGCACGATCGATGTCCGCACCTGCGTTCCGCAACGCCTCGGCAATGGTAAGCGCGTCGCGAGCGGCCTTCGCCGCTCCACCAGCGGTGTGCGGACGGACGACGAAGGCAGCGTCACCGATCAGCACCGTCCGACCAACGACTGTTCTCGGGACTCCGAGATCGACGATCGTCTGAAGGAACGGATCGGGTGCAGCCGCGACGAGGCGGGCGAACAGAGGATGGAGTTCTTGAAACGCGCTCCGACGGAGTTCAGCCACGGCGTCGTCCCTGGCCATGCCCCGCCTGAGTGAGGAGCGGCGTTGGTTGCCGTCGCGGGTGACGAGGAGTTCGTCACGTTCCTTGACTGTCGCTCCGACGTACCAGACCCAGTTGAGGCGACGTTGCCCAGCCTGCGTCGACATCTCGTCCCCTGGAATGAAATAGGCCAGAGCATGGCCGCCGGACCGGGATTCGCTGAAGGTAAAGACGTCGTCGAAGGCTGCAACCAGGTCCGGGGACATGTCGCGCTCCAGAACGGTCCCGCGCCAGGCGACATAGCCCGCGTAATCAGCCTCCAGTTCGGGGAAGAGTTCGCGTCTCGTGGGAGACTGCGCGCCGTCCGCGGCGATAAGGAGGTCGGCGTGGAACGGACCGGAGCCTTCGATGGTCACCCCTCGATCCAACCTTGCGGGATCGAGCAGTCCATCGACCGGCGCGCCACGGTGATACCGGTTCCCGGGAAAGCTCGAGAGCAGGGTGCCATGTACGGCATCCCAAGAGGTGAACTGCTGCGGCATGCGCTGCAGGGCCCCTACGGCCCCGTCGAAACCCAAGTAGCGCCGCCCCGAGCAATGCGTCATGGGCAGGACCGCGCCATCGCCTTGCAGGAGCGCGAGGAGTTCGGGTTGGACTACGAGGCCGGCTCCGGTCGAGCGCAGCGGTCCGGCATCGCGTTCGAACACGTGCACGTCCACGCCCGCCCGGTGAAGCGCCACGCCCGCACCCAGTCCGGCGACCGATCCTCCCGCTACTGCGACCCGGATCACTGCTGGCTCCCCGACCATGCGGCCTGCTCTGTGTCGGCTGTCTTTTCAAAGGCGGAACGAAGCGTCCGGACCATTTCCTCCGCGGGCTGAGCCCCGCTGAACAGGTAATGTCCGTCGAGAAGGAACGTCGGAACGCCGCTGACGCCTGACTGTCGCGCTTCGTTGTCCTCCTGCTGGGTCAGTTCCCAAAGCTCGGCGCTGACGGACGCCCCGAAATCGAAACCCACCTGAAGAGCGATGTCACACAGCACATGGGGGTGGCCCACATCCCGACCTTCGACGAAATAGGCGGTGAACAGGGCCTCGACGGCGGCATTCTGCAACATCAATCCCCCGGCGCGGCGTGCGTCCGCGATCATGACGTGCGATGCAAGCGTGTTCGGGGTCCGTTCGATCAGGTCGTACCGGAACGCGATGCCGCTTCGTGCGCCGATCTCCACCATCTGGGCGTCCAACGAGTCGCTCTTGGCCGTTCCGAACTTGGCAGCGCGATATATCCTCCGATCGGAACCTTCGTCCGGCATGTCAGGATTCAGCTGGAATGGACGCCATTCCACTTCGAATTCGAGTCCTTCACGCTTCAGCACCGATAGCGCAGTGTCCAACCGACGCTTACCTACGAAACACCAAGGGCAGATCGTATCGGAAATGACCGTGATCAATCCCGTTCGCGGCGTCGAAGTCGATGTGAGCATGGCCTGCCTGGTCCTCCGTTGAAGAAAGCTGCTTGATGCTTCTTCGCCGAGCTGAAAATCATACGTTTGGGTTAGTCGCCCGTCGATTTGCCCTGTTGTCCGTCGGCCTGCGACTCGAGAGCCTGCCGGCACGCGCGCAGCGCTCGGCATGAACCGATACGTCCATGACCTTCGTTCCTTTCTCGAACGACCTACCGTCGTGGGATAACAACGATTCAATTGAGGGATGAGCCATCCACAAAGGGGGCCTTGGCCGCCTAATCGACCGCACCAAAAGGCGGCATGATCACCAAGTTGACGCTGTCAGCGATGCGGAAGGGCTGCCCTTGAGCTTCTTCATGACCGCCGGGCAGGTCGGCCGCTACATCGGCGGGGCAGCCCCGCCTGACGCCTGCCGAAGGCGCAGGCTTCTTGGCGACCGCGGCTATGACGCCGACTGGTTCAGGGATGCGTTGGGAGCCAAGGGCAGACAGCCCTGCATCCCGGATCTCAGATCCCCAGGTCGGAGATCGCGCAACGAGCCAGTCAGGTACGGCAGGCGCGCTACCGGCGCCGCAGCCGCATCGAGATCATGTTTGGCCAGTTGAAGGACCGGTGCCGCGTCGCCACTCGCTACGACCGATGCGCACCGTCTTCTTCTCCACCATCGCCCTCGTGGCCGCCGTCATCTTCCGACTATGACCAATGAGTCCTGCCCCTAGGTAGGGCTACCGCGCCTAACGGACGGAATTGAAAGCGGCTGGATGAAAGAAATACACAAGCGGCCGAATAAAAAACTATCGTTCCGCGAACGAAACACTCGCACACGCAGTAGCAAAATCATCACTTACATAATGTTCGCCCACGACAATTTGTATTATTCGCGCAAATCTTGTGGTTTGCGCACCACTAAATCCCGTTAATACCTTCGGATAGGTTATGATCTGCTTGGCAAAGCGCCAGTTAATGGGCTCCGAGACGCTGACCGACCAGATTTCGAGTGGCCGGGTGGCGCTGAGGAAGGAGGGATGATTGTTGAACCCCAAGACCCAATTCGTGGACACCGCGTCGTCCGCCTCGCTCGCTTCCGCGCCGGCCCCGTCCGACGCCCTGCCGAGGCCGCGTCCGACCGGCGTTGAGCGTTGGTTCAGCTCAGCCCTGCTGGCGGTCGCACCACCTGCGCCTCGCCCCCGTCTTCCAAGGAGATAATGAAATGGACTTTCTTTTCAAAGACACTTCTTTCAAGTTCGAAGCGCTCCGTGCCGCTGGCTTTGCGGTCGAGAACGGCGCCGACATCAGCGAGATTTCGATCACAGCCGCCCGTATTCCTGAGGGCGATGAAGAAGCTTGGATGCGCGAATGGAAGGCGACCGCCGATCGTGTCCACCAGCGCGCGACCTATTCCCTAGAGCAAGGTGACAAGGTGAGCGCGCGCGAATCTTTTCTTCGGGCTGCCTCCTACTATCGCAGTGCGGAATTCTACCGCCGCAAAGATCCTCGAAACGATCCTCACGTTCTTGAGCTGTTCGGTGCCTCGCGCGATGCATTCGTGCAGGCCGGCAAGCTGATGGATGGCCCCTTCGAGGAGATCGAGATCCCGTATGGTGACGATGTGATGCCCGGGTACCTGTTCCTGGTCGACGACAGCGGTACCCCCCGCCCAACCATCATCTATACGAACGGCTTTGATTCTACGACCGAGGAAGGCTTCTATCTCATCGGCTCGGCGGCGCTGCGACGCGGCTACAACGTCATCCTCTACGATGGTCCCGGCACGGGCCGTATGATCCGCGAGAAGAACATCCCGTTCCGGCACGATTGGGAGGCGGTTCTGGGTCCTGTCATGGACTATGCCGAAAGCCGTTCGGAGGTCGACAACGATAAGATGGTTTTGCTGGGTTACAGCATGGGCGGCTACCTTTGTGCCCGTACGGCCGCCCACGATCATCGCCCCGCCGCCATCGTGCTGGACGACGGCTGCGTCAGCTTCTTCGCCACCTTCCCCCCGCTGCCGGAGTTCTTGAAGGAGTGGATCAAGGCTGGACTGGACGATCAGGCCGTTCCCGTTCTCGAGTGGATCAAGAAGAACGATACCTACGCGCGTTGGGCTCTCCAAAACGGGCCTTGGGTCTACGGCACGAAGACGGAGCCGGAATACATCCGTATGAGTGAAAAGTTCACGCTCACTGTGGATGACATGCGCCGGATTACTTCGCCGGCCCTAATTCTGGAGGGCGAGAGCGATTTTGTCTACAAGGGACAGGCGGCCGAACTCGCGGCGCAGATGCAGCAACCTCACCAGCACGTCATCATGGAAGATGCCGATGGCGCGGGTGCACACTGCCACATGGCGGCGCCATGAGGGTCTTTCAACAGACGGTTTTTGATTGGCTTCATCAGACGCTGAAGTGACGATAAGAGGCCTGGGTGCCAGGCACCGAGGCAGTAACAGATAATCGATAGGGTTTTGGCCAGTCACCCACCAGAGTGACTGGCCAAAACGCGACGTAAGTCCGCGGTCAGGCGTGGGCGCGCATGGCATCGCGCAGGGCGGGCGTCGCGCACATCTTGCCGACCGAGCAATCGGTGCCGACGGTCAGCAGGCGGTTGCCCGCTCGGAACTTGCCGGTACCGACCCGCAGGTCGGCTGCAGGATCGCGCACGTCGAAGAGCGCGACGCCTGCGTCCGCTGCGGTCCGCACGAGTTCGGGCACGTCGCGGAGCCGCTGGTGCAGACCGGACGCGACATTCATGCCCGCAGCGATGGCCACCAGCGCATCCCCCGCCGGCGCCGCCTCCAACTGGCCGCCCGCGTTGGCAATGCCGAGCACCAAAGTCCGCGCATCCGCTGCGCTCGCTTCGGCAACGCCCATGCGTGGCATGCCGAGCGTCACCGGACTGTCGTCGTGGCGCCACTCGCCGACGCAATCCTCTCGCCGGAATGTGGCAAGTCCGCGCGAGGTCTTGATACCGACCTCGTCAACCGAATGGCCGAGGTACAGGAGGAAAGGGCCTGGGATCATCGCGGACCTGCGTCATGAGTAAGGAAGGTCCGGCATATCCTACGACGCCGCGACGCGACCAATCATGCTAATACCTCGACCTATAGCTTTGCCTATGATGCGGGACAGCCGGCGGGTTTGGGGGTGCAGCAACACGCGTTCTGCGGCCATGCCGGTGGTCGCCCCGTTCGAAGGGCAAGCGGGGACGGCAGCAGCGTCCCCGCCCCCCGCGGGATAGAGCTGGCTGTACCGGAACGTGTTGCCGTCTTGTACGAAGCCGCCCGACGGACAGGTCGCGTTGCCGGTAGGGCAGGGCGTCAGGAAGAACGTGTTGTTGAACGCTCCGTTGGCGCCCTGATTGCGGACGACACCATTCGTATCGACTGCAGTGCTGCTGACCGAGGGACGGTAGTTGAAGCTCTGGTTGCCCTTGCTCTGGGCATAGTTGCCGAAGAAGTAGAGCTTGCTGTCAGGCGTCACGTTTAGCGCCGCGTTCAGCACCGACTTGAAGCCGTGCGAGGGCGAGTTGCCCCAGATCTGCGCGGGGAGGGGGTGGTTGGGCAGCTGCGACGCCAGCGCTGGAAAGTTCTGCGCGAAGTTTGCGGCTGACGGCCGCTGACGACCCCGGCTGGTCTGCCCTTCGTCGACATACTCGCCGGTTGCGTTGATGAAGCCCCAGTCGCCCTTGAGGCCGTCATTGCCGGAGATCTGATAGCTCTCGCCGTCGCCTGCATAATATTGGCCGGCGCGACCGACCAGTTCGATCCCTTGATCCTCGCGTAGGCCGTAGTTGAGCACGCCGGCGATCGCGTCGGAGCCGTATTGCGCGGTGGCACCTTCGCGAAGCACCTGCAGATTGCCGATCGCCAGCGATGGGATTGCCGAGATGTCGGGGTCTTGCGCGCCGCGGCCAAGACCGGTGTCACTCCCCCCGTACACCTGTACCAGCGCCGAGCGATTGTAGCGCTTGCCGTTCAGCATCACGAGGACCTGGTCACCCGACAAACCGCGCAGCGATGGAGAACGAACGAAGGTCGACGCATCCGAAATCGAGTTCTGCCCTGCATAAAAGGACGGAACGATGTTCTTGAGCGCGTCGATCATGTTCGCAGCGGGCTGAGAGGTCAGATCGGCGGAGCTGATGATGTCGACAGGCGAGGGAGAGTTGGCGAGCGTTCGGTCGGTACGGCGAGTACCCAGCACGAGGATGTCGCTGGGCAGATCGGTTTCGGCGGATGCCACGGCCTGCGGCGTAGTGTCTTGGGCGGACGCCACAGCGGCGTCCTGTGTGGGGTCGCGTCCGGACGCGAAAGCGGCAGATCCCGAAAGCAGCGCGACCGCCAGTGCGACGGTCGAAGTCATGTGTCTGATCATCTAAAGCCGCTTAAGAAACCAGGCGCCTCAGGTATCTTCTCCAGTTGTTCCCGTTCTCAATCGTCGATTGTGCTCGGCGTATCGAAGCGCTTTTTGATCAGCCCGGCGAATCTCGTGACGGTGTCATTCGATGCGCCGTCATCATGTAGTAATCGGCCACATTGAACCGAGTTTAACAATCGAAAACTTCTTGGCTTTCAACTGAGTGTAACAACGTTGCAATTTTATCGCACTTGTCTCGTCACGCCCGACGTTGCGGCGCTGCATGAACGCGCCAGCTATGACGTCGCCAAACCTTTGCGGTGACATCGTTTGTCCCAGCGTTCACTCACGATGGAAGGGCCGCCGTGGAAATCGGCGGGTCGTGGACGAGCGTAAGCTGGTGTCGTTCTCAGGACACGCAGGAAAGCAAACGCACTCCCTCATCCGACGGCTGCGCCGCAGTGCCAGTCGTAGGCCGCGGCAGGCAAGATGCTCACCGGAGCACGGGCCGCTGCGACGTGGCGCAAGATCCTGGGTGCACCGTCCGGAACCACGACACGCGAACTGATCGTTGCTCCGGAACGAGCGGTAGCCGCCAAGCCTCCACGTGCGATGCTTGGCTCATTGTTGCGGATCAGTAACACTGCGCAACAAACTTTCGCGGCAGATCCGTCGCGATTTACAATGTTGTCATGATCCGACACTGAAGCATGCATCAGGCGCCGGGGGGCGTCGATCGCTGCTCACTCCGGTGGCCGCGATATCATGATTTTGGGGATAGATTCATGCGCTCGATCAACCGCGCCAACGCTACACGTCTGTGCACCGGCGCCGCGCCGCTGGCCATTCTGCTGAGCTTGAGCAACCCGGCCTTGGCGCAAACCGTACCGGCCGAGCCCGCCAACGCATCGACCGAGCAGGCTGCGGATCCAGCACAGGACATCGTCGTCACCGGCTCGCTGTTTCGCCGCACCAACACCGAGACGCCTTCGCCCGTCACGGTGCTGACTGCGGACAGCCTGGCCAAGGCCGGTATCACGACGGCCGCTGAGGCGATACGCTCGGTCTCGGCCGATAGCGGCGGTTCGATCGGCGTAGGCTTCCAGAGCGGCTTTTCCGCCGGCGGCGTCGCGGTATCGCTGCGAGGCCTCGGCGTCTCGTCGACGTTGGTGCTGGTCGACGGCCTGCGCTCGGCCAATTTTCCGATCAACGACGATGGCCATAATTCCTACGTCGATCTCAACTCGATCCCGTTCAGTCTGATCGAGCGCGTCGAAGTTCTGAAGGACGGCGCATCGTCGACCTATGGCGCCGACGCTATCGGCGGCGTGGTCAACCTGATCCTCAAGAAGCAGTTCACCGGCATCGCCGGCACGGTCGAGGCGGGTGCTAGCAGCCGCGGCGATGCGGAGCGCCAGCGCGCCAACCTGACGATCGGCTATGGCGATTATGCCGACAAGGGCTTCAACGTCTATCTGAACGGCGAATTCCAGCAGGACGGTCGCGTCAGCAACCACAGCCGTGGCTTCCCGTACAACAACCGCGATCTGACCTCGATCGGCGGCAACGACAATAACGGCGCCGACAACTCGCTGACCACCGCGACGCCGAACGCGGTCGTCGTGCGCACGACGCAGACGGACCTCAACAATCCGTTGAGCGGCGGTACGGCGATCGCAAACGCCAACTACACGACGCTGAATCTCGACAACTGTGCACGCGGCACCTTCACCCAGACCGGTGTCGCCAACGGCGTCGGCTGCAAGCACAACCTGGAAGACGAGTATTTCCAGCTTGCCCCGTTCCAGCGCAAATATTCGATCAACGGGCGCATCAGCGTGCGCCTGGCGGACAATGTCGAGGGTTATCTGACCGGCAGCTATTCGAACAGCTACGTCAGCATCAACAACGCGCCGCGCGCTCTGCGTAACACCCAGCCTTATGGCGGCGCCCCGTCGCTGGCGTCGAGTAATCCGGGTATCGTTCTGCCGGTCTATATCTGCACGGCGGGCATCAATTGCGCGACTCCCGGTGCGCCCGGTCGCCAACTCAACCCCAACAACCCGTACGCCACGGCATTTGCCAACAATCCGGCAAACGGGGCAGCGCGTATTTACTATTCGTTCGGCGACATTGACGCCGGCAGCGATCGTACCAACGAAGTGTACCGCTTCGCCGGCGGTCTGCACGGCACGGTCGGCGACGACTGGACCTGGAAGGTCGACGGCGTTTACGCCCGCGACAATCTGGAGATCGTCCAGCGTGGCTATCTGAACATCGCCAACACGCTCAATGCGATCAACACAGGCGCGTATAACTTCGTCAATCCGACGCTGAATTCGCAGGCGGTTCGCGACTTCGTCTCGCCAGACAAGATCACGCCGTCGAATTCCGAAATGTATTCGCTCGATGCGGCGATCACCAAGAAGCTGTTCGACCTTCCCGGCGGCCCGCTGATGGTCGCGGTCGGCGGCCAGGTGCGGCGTGAATCGCTGGTCAACAACAACCAGAACGAATTGCTCGACACCTACGGCCTCACGACCTCGTCGGCGTTCGGCAAGCACACCGTTTCGGCGGGCTATTTCGAGATCCAGGCGCCCGTGCTCGACATCCTCGAGATCAATGGGTCGGGCCGCTACGATCATTATTCGGAAGGCTTTGGCCGCTTCTCGCCCAAGGTTGGCTTCAAGTTCACGCCGATCCGCCAGTTTGCGGTCCGTGGGACCTATTCGCAGGGCTTCCGCGCGCCGACGTTCGCCGAATCCGGTCCGCGGTCGCAATATGCCGGCTTCGTCAACACGCAGCCTCCGGGAAATTTCTGCGCAGCCCACGGCGGCTCTGCGACGGCTACCAACACCTGCGTGACGGGCGGCAACCCGTACAACCTCAACTATTCGGTTGGTCGCGGTTTCGTCGGCAATCCCGACCTGAAGCCAGAGACATCGCGTAGTTTCACCGGCGGCATCATCGTCGAACCCACGTCGTGGTTCAGCGCGACGGTCGACTATTACAACGTCAAGAAGTCAAACCTGATCGCCAACGGTCCGCTCGCGGGCGACGCGATCGTCGCCTACTACCGGCAGTCGAACCTGGCCGCCGCTACCGCCGCGGTGGCAGCAGTTGGGCAGGGCTATTCGGTCAACACGGTCGACGGCGTTGATCCGGCATTCCCGAACGCACTACCCCGCCTGCTGATCATCAACGCACCGTTCGTGAACGTGAACTTCGACAAGACGTCGGGCCTCGATTTCTCGGCGACCGCGCGTATCCCGCTAGGTGAGGGCATTCGCTTCACTAGCCGGGTTGAGGCGACCTACATCATTCAATATGATCGCCACACGGCGCAGGGCGTCCAAAAATTCGCGGGTACGATGGGGCCGTATGATCTGTCGTCGGGCAACGGCACGCCGAACTGGCGCGGTAACTGGCAGAACACGCTCGCCGCCGGCAAGTTCTCGCTGACCGCAACCGCCTATTATGTCGGCAAGATCAAGGCGGTCGCCACCGATCAGGGCAGCCTCGACACGTCGTGCGCCAACAGCCTGTACAAGTCGTCGCAGGCCGGTGTGCCCGTCGATCGGTTCTGCTACGTCAACAGCTTCATCAACGTCGACCTGAACGCGACGGTCGCGGTGAATGACGACTTCTCGTTCTTTGGTAACGTCGGAAACATACTCGGTGCACGCGCGCCGATCGCCCCGGCTTCCTATGCCAGCTCGCCCAACTATCTGACCACATGGCACTATGCCGGCCTGATCGGACGGACGTTCCGTGCAGGTGCGAACTTCAAGTTCTGATCACCAGACGTGAAGACTGTAGGGGCGGCTTCGCAAGAAGCTGCCCTTAATTCGTTTTGCTTCTGCGTTGATTTCCCTTTGTTGGTCTGGTTTCTTGGTAGCTATACGAAGAGAAGCCGAGTGACGCGGTGACGAGAGTCCATTTCGGCAGTTCGCAGGTGCCGTTAATCAGCTGCAGGACGCTAGACCACAGGTTCCCTGAGGAGAAGATCATCGGGCGGAGAAGTCGAGCGGCTGATGGAGCAGCCCCGACGCCACCAATCGGCCGCATTGCTTACGGGATCCTTAGCAGCCACCAATTCCATTGCAGCGAACCGGAAGCTATTGCTCCGCGTTCGTTCTCGCCGGTGGTCTCGCTTGGTGGCGGCCGTCGTCGTCGACACGATGAACGTTCGTGACGGCGGATCCAATCCGAAGGTGGCTGCATGATCCGTACTGGCCTACTTACCTGCCTGACGGCCCATCTCGGTGACGTGACATGACTTCGGCCCTCTCATGTCCGGGCGAAGCCGCCGTCGCCCACGCAGCAGGGGTCGGTGAGACCACTGCGAACCCGCGTTGGGTGCTGCTCGCCACGATCATGGCATCGAGCCTTGCCTTCATCGACGGCTCGGTCGTGAACGTCGCGCTTGCCGCCATCGGCCGATCGTTCGGAGCCGGTTCGTCGTATCTGCAATGGACGGTGAACGCCTACCTCTTGCTGTTGTCTGCGCTCCTGCTTCTCGGCGGTGCCGCTGGCGATCATTTCGGGCGGCGCAATCTGCTCGTCATCGGAACAGTCCTCTTCGCCACGGCATCCATGGCGTGCGCGTTCGCTCCGACCATCGATCTCCTCCTGATGGCGCGCGCTGCGCAAGGCGTCGGGGGGGGCCATGCTCATGCCGAACAGCCTGGCGGTGCTCGGTGACGCGTTCTCCGGCGAAGAAAGAGGGCGCGCGATCGGAACCTGGGCATCGGTCGGCGCGATCGCCGGCGCAATCGGGCCGCCGCTCGGCGGGTGGCTCGTGGAGACCGTCGGTTGGCGCGGCATCTTCCTGATAAACGTCCCGGTTGCCGCAGTCGCGGTCCTGCTCGCTCTGCGCTTCGTCAAGGAGAGCGGTCAGGGTAAGCAGGCCTTGGACTGGTTGGGGGCGGTCCTGGCTACGGCTGCCCTCGGCTCGTTGACATGGGCGCTGACGAGGTGGTCGGCAGGACACGGCTCCGGGCCGGTCACGCTGCTCACGGCAGTCGCAGGCGCGGCTCTGCTGGTGGTCTTCCTGCTGCACGAGCAGCGACGAGGTGAGCGTGCCATGATGCCTCTCTCGATGCTCGCATCGAAGCCGTTCGTCGGGCTCACCGTCGCGACCCTCCTACTGTACGGTGCACTCGGCGGAGTGCTCGTCCTGCTGCCGTTCATGCTCATATCAGCAGTCGGCTATTCACCCTTCCAGGCAGGACTCGCTCTCCTTCCGCTGCCAGTCGGCATAGGCGTGGCGTCCCGGCTCATGGGGCGCGTTACCGCGAAGGCGGGGCCTCGGCTTCCGCTGACGATCGGTCCGGTCGTTACTGGCATCGGCTTCGCCTTGCTCGTCCTCGTCGAGCCGGCTGATGGATACTGGGCGAGCGTTTTCCCCGGGGTGGCGGTGATCGCCCTCGGGATGGCGGGTGCCGTCGCGCCGCTGACCACGGCCGTGCTGTCCTCCGTCGATGCACGGCACACCGGCACGGCATCGGGCTTCAACAGTGCGATCGCGCGGACCGGCGGACTGATCGCTACTGCGCTGGTGGGGGCCGTCATGCCTCAAGTCGGTACCGCTCTTCTCGATACCTTCCATCACGCGGTGCTGATGTTCGCAGTGATAGCGGTGGCAAGTGGTGTGGCATCATTCCTGACGCTCGGCCCGTCTGCTGAGGCCAAGACTGGTTAGATGCGAAGCGGCGGCGCGAACCCTCTCATCGCGGCCGCAGCCTGGTTATCGCTCGGCGCCGGTGGAAGGTCGCTCGGGGGCGCAGCGCGTATCCTAGTCGTGCAGATAACGGGAAGTTGAACCCCGGAATGGCTTGTGCCGACGATCCGCAGGGGCCACGGCGCCACCTTACCCAACGGAGTTCTGCGACATGGCAAGCAACCTGAAGATCGACCAGGACAGCCTCATCGACAATGATCGCGAGCGTCAGGTCGAGTTCACCGCGGAGGTCGACGGAGACGACCGCGACTTCGCGGTGAAGTACGCTGTTCTGAAGGAGCTCAGCGGCGACGAACCGGAGAACGACGCGTTGGAATTGTTCGAGCGATTCAGCGACGAGATCGTGGATGTCTGCGTCGAGGCAACCGTGTCCCGGCCGTCCGCCAGCCTGATCGTCATCTCCGAGGGCGATCTGGAATAGTCGAATGTCCTCGCGACGGTCGGGCTCGGCCGTCGGTGAGGGCGATCACCGTTGCCGCGCATGCGCGCCTTGCCACGATGAACTGGTCAATGATCCAGTTCGGCCTGTCGTCTCCACGCCCCGTCATCGGTCATCTGCTCCGACAGGCGCTGCACCACGCAGATCAGCTCGACCACGCGGACGGCGTCGACCGTGCGCACGTGCATGGTCGGTCTGCGCGCCGCGATCAGCTTCTGCATGTCATGATCGAACTCGGCGCGGTTGATGAAGACCTCGCCGAACACCTCGTCCCAGTTCTGCTTGGCGAGGATAAGCCCAGCCAGATCCCCCAGTTCGACGAAGTTGAGCAACGGTGCGAAAGCCTCCCGGCGCTCCATCGCGGCTCTGCGGATGCCCTTCGCCTTGCCAAGCAGATTGGAAGCGCGGAGCTTGAACCAGTCGTCGCCGAACCGCTCCTCCAGCTTTCGCGTCACATAGGCTCGCAGCTCGATTTCGAAGCGTTCGAGGATGGCATAGGTGTCCTTGCGCGTCCCTCGCGAACGTATCGTCATCGAGACTTCGCCGAACGTCACGACCGCAACGGCATTCGATTCCGAGCACATGCCGGTCGCGAGACCGCTTTCGATCATGACCTCCAGCGCCACGCCCGGCGTGGCAACGATCAACCCGTCGTCGACATCCGCATCACGGTACATGCGCTTGCGCACCCGTGCGTCGCGCCAGTAGTCCTCGGGAAGATCCGGTCGGGTCCGCCACTCTCCGAAAAGCGACTGATAAGCATCGAGGCGTAGATCGCTGCGCAGGCTGAACGTCTCGCCGATACCGGCGATCACCGACATCTTGAGCCGGGTCGAAGCGAGGTCGGCTTCGAGCCGCGCGCTGAGGCCGAGCGTCGCGCTCATCCTGGCCTGGTCGATTGCCGCCTTCCCGTTGAACGCTCCCAGCACGGACGCCTTGATGTCGCCGATCGCCGCACCGACTCCGCTGCTGAAGAGGCGCGTGACGCTGGACGCGTCGGCCGCACCGAGGACGCTCGCCCACTGCCCGGTACGGGAGATGTCGCCGAACGGACCCGCCAAGGTCGCGAGCATGGCCTTCTGCGCATCACGATGCTGCTGCTCGAACTTGGCGAACGTCTCGGCCGCCCCGCCGAGGGGATGCATCGCCTCTTCGAGCTGCCGTTGTGCGTGCTGAACGGCACCGGCAAGACCCGGATCGATCGTCACGGGCTGCATGCCGCGGATGGCTGCGATGATTTTCGGATCGATCCCGATTGAGAAGGCGCCACCGATTTCCCCCAGAGCCTCCTGCTGAGCAAGAAAAGGCCGGATCATGGCCAGCTTCTCAGCATCGCCCAGCGGCGGCTCCAACGCATTCTGAATGGCGGACATCTTGGCTGCGGTAGCCGCATGATCGGCAAACGAGCCGAACTGGCCTGCAAGCTGACCAGCGGACGATCGGGCGTAGTCCCGCGCGAGCTTGGCCGCCGAGCCGTCGAGATGGTCGCGTGCCAGGTTCAGCGACAGCGAATCCACGTGCTTCTGCACGGATTGGGCTGTGGCCAAGCTCTCGCCGCGCAAGAACTCCTCCGCCGCCGTCAGCGGTTCGCCGCGCGCGATCCTGGAGAGCTCGTCCTGCGGAAGCCTGCCGCTCGTTGATTCTTCGAAGTCCGTCATTGATCGCGTCCCGTCATGCTCGGGCCATAGCCTGCGTCTTACCGCGTCGCAGTGGAAATCGCGATCGGCGGCAGGGCATGCTTGCCGCCCCGCGTCGGCTCCGCGTCGGCTCCGCCCGGCAACTCGGGTATCGTCGCTGCCTCTTTCTGTCGCTAGCGGTTCCTTCGGTCACTTTTTACAAGACAGGAATGTAGGCACCTATACGTCGCCCCGCGCAAGCTGTTGATAATGCTATGTCGGATCAGCGTAGTGCGCCCAATCTATGACTTAGGATCACCTTTGTGCGTGATCCTGAAGTGCAATTTTCGATTTACCGAGGGGAGGCGGAGCAGACTACCTGCCAAGGGACAGCTTCCCGTCTAAGTTGCTGAGAAGTCGGGATGTTCTCCCGTTCCACGCACAGGCGTTCCCACATTTGGTCCCTCTTGCGGTTTCGATTGGTGGCGAACGCGAGCGAGCGTTTGCGAACGCCGATCGTGGAAGAGATGAATGACCCCCGCCGAAACCTACCGCGCGAACGCAGCCGCCCAGCGCGAAGCCGCTCAGAAAACGACGCTCGCCAATCGGCGGGAGATGCACGAGCGGTCAGCCGCGACCTGGGAGTCGATGGCAGACGCGACGGAAGACACTGCAGCGCGGGCGGTCGTGAATGCTGCCGCCAAGGCAGGGCGCTAAGGCCGAGTTTCGACACTTAGCCCATCGGCATGGTGTTCGGTATCGGTGGTACGTCATTGCGCGTGTGCACATGATTGCCCATGATCGACCAGCACGGGCACATCGGGGGCGCAATGGCCGAAGATTACTGGCGCCAAAACGCCGAACTAAACCGCGAACCGGGGGGAATGGCTCTCGCTCCTGACCCGCCTATCTGGATTGAGGGCGGTAGGGTTGCGGCTGGTAGCCTCAGCGCGATGTTGGACCTATGGGCCCGACTCCCGGCATCGCATCAGCGTCATCACACGATCAGTATTTCGGGTGGCTCACTGAACGAAACGGCGATTCGCGGCTTACTGGAGCAGCCCCGGTACGTGGTAGGTTGATGCTGTTCCTAAACGGCCTCCGATGAACCTTACAGCCTACGTTGGTGCTCCCGTAGCGCAGGTTGAGCGTGGCTGGTTCTACGATTACCAGACGTTCATCGGCGCCATGATCGCGCTGATTGCAGCTCTAATCGCAGCGGAAATAGCTCGCCGGCAGTTGAAGGCCGCGCGGGAGCAGATCGCCGAGGCCAGGCGCCAGGCTGATCTTGATCGAGCGGGGCGGCTACGAGCGGCCCGGGCATCGTTCCCAGCGGTGTTGAGCGCGATATGCGACTATGCCGACGCGACTGCTCGCGCGCTGTACGGCGCATGGCCAGCAGTTGCCCGTCTTTATCCGAACGACGTCGATGAGGCGCAGGACTATCGGATCACGGCCGCGATCCCACCTTTCCCCGTTGGTACTTTGGATGCCCTCGAGCGCGTGGTTGAGCTCACGTCAGCGGAAGATGTAGCCGATCGGATCGAAAGCCTGCTGCGCGAAGCCCAGGTCCTTGGAGCTCGGACCCGCAAGCTTGAAACCGGCGACAATCTTACGGTTGGGCATCTGTCGGCGTACATTCTTCAAGCTGCCTCCATTTACGCTCGAGCGGAATCGCTGTTCGAATACGCGCGGCGTCAGCGGGACGGGCTTGCGGTAGAGCCTTTGTGGGCCCGCGTCTTTGTGGCGCTATCAATGTTCGACATTCACGAGGAACAGGTTTTGGCGATGGCGAGGAGGGAGCGCGATCGTGGCGATCCGCCTGGAGAGGCAGAAACGCTGCCCGTTTACTGAGCTTTACCGTCGCGCTGCCTTTGCAGGGCATGATCATGCAAAGATCGACCCTAGCGTAGCTTCGAGCAGTGGTGTCGTACACTGCGACCGTTCCGTTTTCGTGCTGCAAGTGTTCGCCGTGGAACGTCGGGTTGTCGACTCACTAACGAAACGCTAACCCGGAAATATTCGGGCGAGTCCCTGAACGCAGAAACCGCCCACGGGAGGGACCCCGAAAGCGGTTTCTGGTTATCGCAACAGCCTTCAGGGGGCCGATGCTTTGGTATTCCGTGCGGCTACAAAACCCGTGCAGGTTGGTCAAGGTCTCCTGGATATAAGGATACCTTTATATGACTGTACCTCAACGAACTGCCGCTAGCGAAAATTCACTGCCCAGTATCGATACGATGATCGACCGGTTCGAAGCGGCTGGCCATGATGACGGCCACGGCGACAAATGCTGGCATGCTCGGGATTTGGCAGTGCTGCTGGGGTATAAGCGCTGGGAAACGTTTCCTGACGTCCTGGCAAAGGCAAAGGCTGCAGCCAGAGTCAGCGGTCACGATCCTCAAAACCATTTTCGGGACGTGACGAAAATGGTCTCGGTTGGGTCGGGGGCTGAGAGGCCGATCGCCGATGTCGCGTTGTCCCGGTATGCAGCCTACCTGACTGCGCAGAACGCCGATGCTCGAAAGCATCCGGTTGCCATCGCTCAGACCTACTTTGCAATTCAGACTCGGCGCCAAGAGCTAACGGATCAGAATGGTCCCGATTTTTCTACGCTATCGGACGTTCAGCAGCGCCTCTACCTTCGAAACCAAGTTATGCAGGAGAACAAGCGGCTTGCCAGCACTGCCAAGGGTGCAGGCGTAGACGGTAGCGGCTTCGGGAAATTCCAAAACAGGGGCTACCAAGGTCTGTATGGGGGAAGGGGGGCCGACGATATTCGAGAGTACAAGGCCTTACCAAAGCAGGCGAAGATCCTGGATCACATGGGGCCAACCGAGTTGGCAGCTAACTTGTTTCGTATCACCCAGACGGAAGAGAAGCTGCGGAGTAATGGCATCAAGCAGGCCTGGGCAGCTTGCGAAGCTCACTTTGAGGTCGGCAAGAAAGTCCGTCAGACAATGCGGGAATTGAGCGGAATTCTTCCCGAAGATCTTCCAGTCGAAGAGGATGTCAAGAAGATCGCTTCGGCCGAGCGGCGTGCTCAACGTCGCCTTCCTCCCGCGCCGGCACTTGCTCTAGTTGCTCAGCCCGAGCCAGTTCCGGAGCATACAATTGTCGCGATCGATCTGAAGGCCGATCTGTGGAAGTATGCGTTGCTGATAATGTCAGTTCAGCCAGGGCAAGCGATCACCACCACGGACTTAATCGCTGAGCTTCCAAAATACATTCGCATAGACGAGCAGCAAGCCGAGCCGAATTCCAGTAGGAAAGACAGCCGGTTCTCTCAGCTCGTTCGGAACCTCAAATCGCATAAATCGTCATCGACGAATTTCATATCTCGGGGCTTTGCAGAGGACACGCCGGGTGGTTTTGAAATAACCGACCGCGGGTTGCAGTTCGTGCAGACATACTTCGGCGACCCTAAACCGTCATCTATCGAAGAGCGCTACGAACGGGACCAATATGAATGGGTGGCCAGATCCGTAGGGCTTACCTCCGGAGAACTGGCAGAGCTTGAGTGGGACCTCGAGCCCATCGAAGGGGATGGAATCCGGTACGGTTACATGGTCGTATTTGCGGAAAACTCCGACCGCCGCCTTCTCGACAAAATTCGGGGCCTAGGCCAGGGGTACACTGTTCAGGTGGGCTTCCCACCGGAAGACGATGAGTCTCCGCTATGACGTCTGCAGCTATCCTCACGACACAAACATTGCCTCAACGATCGCCTGCATAAGCACTCCACGCGGCACGGGAACGCTGACCGAGGTGTAGCCTTGGTTGGCCGCCCGTCTCGTCCCGTACAGCCCGATCCACTGCCGGCCGTGCTGCCGCCACGCGCGCTGCAGCGCAGGGACAGGCAGCAGCACGCAGGTCGCTGCCGGCGCATAGGCATAAGCGATGAAGTCGCAGGCCAGCGGCTTCTGCACCCATCCCGGCGATCGCCGCGTCTCGTCCGACCAGCGCTCGAGCAGCACGTCGGGCCAGTCCTGTGTTCGGATCTTCTCGTCGACCGTGAATGTCCGCCCGCAGGCTAGCGTCAGTAGCCGATCGATTCCGCCCCGCTGCGCCCAGCCGTCGTCCGACACCGCGACCGCGGACATCAGTGTCGGGAAGGCGCGGCGGTATATCGGTATCCACCAGTCGGACCCGTACTCCGCGGACAGGTCGAGGCTTTCCTGGAACCTATGAACACGCGCCAAACCCGCCGACCGGGTTCTGCGGGCAACGGGCTGGTGTTGTAGCGGTCGGGGCGATGCCGCCGGCCAGAGTGCGGTGCTATTCGTATGCTTGCTCCCGTTCATGATCGTGGCCGTCCTCGTCGTCTTCGCGAAGGTGTTCGAGGTCCGGATCGCCGTCGATGTCGTCCACGCGGTCGATCATGCGCATGGTGAGCTGCGCAAGTTCAGCACGGGGCAACGACGGGATTGCAGCGAACAGCCTCGCCGGCGAGGCCACATCGTTCGGTCGTGCCCATGGCCGGTTGCGTGTTCGCATCCAGGGTCGCGCAGTCCGCCGCACAGGCGAACATGTGATCGAAACTTGCCCCATCACCGTGCGCTCCCCGCGCGTGACGCAGCCGGCGAAACAATCTCCCGGGCGAGAACCAACGCCTTACGCTGCAGTCTACGCCCCTGCCGTAGCTTTGCTACGAACTGGGCATCGCCAAGGGTTTCGCGGCTAAACCGTGTCTCGGTGATGCGATGTCTCCGACAATGGCGCCGAACGAACAGCAACATGCGGGTCGTCGATACTATCTTGGTCATGCGAGTTCCCCATTCTGGCGCCGCTCAATGGTGAGCCGCACCGCATCTTGTCGCTCCGGATAACCGACGACCTGCGCCATGACGTCGGTCAGTTCGTCGGCGGGGCATTCAGCAACGACGAGCCAGAGCTTGCGATCGGACGCGAGGGCGTAGCCGCCACCGATCTGCACGAGTGAGTGCAGCCAGCGTGCCGGGTTGAACGTGGAATAAGCCGTGGCCTCTTCCTGGATCGATTGGGTTGTCATGTCAGCGCGCCTCCGGACCAAGGAGGCGGCGCTGGTCGGCCATGTACCAGTCCATGACGTGCGCCGCCCAAGACGGGCTGGAACCGCTTGCCGCCATATCGTCACCGAAAAGATATTCCGTCTTCCACAAGAGCGCGGCGTGGTCGGGTGCGGGTATTGCGAACAGCGCCCACGTCGCATCATGGCGAACCTCGCCCAGCCGCTCGAACTCGGCATAAAGGATGTCCTGGGTTTCCTTGTCCGCGGCGTCGTGGAGCGCGTCGAAGCCGGCGGCGTTGGCGTCGTCCTCGGCCGCCGCGATCGTCATCTCCTTGAACGCCTGGTCCCATGCCGTGCGATCGACGGCCGGAAGGGAAGCGCCTTTGGCCTGCGACGTAATCGCGAGGCCGCCAGCGACAGCGAAGAGGCCAGCGCCACCAATCAGAGCGCGGCGGGTGGTGTGAGTGTTCATGCTCAACGCTCCAGATTTGCGTGGTCGGTGAAGCGGCGTAGATCAGCCGCGACGAGCTCGCTCAGTTTGTCGTCGGTTAGCTGGGCGTCGAGGAAGATTTGCGCCTTGATCGCTGCCGCCTCCGCGTTAGGCGCGGGAACCGTGACGACGAGATTACGCAACTCAGCGTGGTATCGGTCCATTGCTACGCTGTAGGATTCCCAAGCCACATCCCATGTGGTGCCCGTATCCGGATCCTGTTTGCGATCGGCGCACCAAGTCGCATCAATAGCGTGAAACGCCTTGCCTGTTTCGCGCATCGGCTCCGCTGCGGTCCGAACGGTGGCGAGTGCATCATCCCAATCGGTGCTACTGGTCCCCGCGATCCGCTGCACGTCCTCCAAGATGGTCGGCAACCAGTCCATGCCGTCGCCCATTTCAAACTCGACCATGAAGGCGAGCTTGGCGCGCAAGTCCGGAGCTGTGCTGACGGGATGCTGGCAAACGGCGTACATCGTCGTGACCCATGCGTCATTCAGGGCATTGTTCGCGGTGACGTGTGCGCCGCGCTGGTCGGCGCTGACGGTCTTGAACGTGTCTGCCTCCAGCACTTCGCGCTGGTGACGTTCTGCCTTGTCGTTAGCGGCATCGCAGGCGGCGAACAGTGCGGCAATGACAGGCGACGTGGCGGCGGTCTGGACAGCTTTAATGGCCATGATTCAAGCCTCCGGAGCGAGGTAGAGGGCGGCGTCGGTCGCGATCTGTGCGGCCTCTTCGCCGTCGAGCCTGACGCCGCACTGGTCGGCGTCGACTATGAAGCGCAGCTTGGCGCGGGCGTCGGCGACCGACTGGCACGGTTCATTGGCCATAATGCGCTCGATCGCACTGGAACGGGCGCAACCTTCTTCGCTAAGATTACGGTTCGTATTCAGCTCGGCATATTCGAGGCGGAGTGTTTCGAACCGCGACGTTACGAGGCGGCGGGCGTCGGCAAGGAGACGGTCAAGTATCTCTTCACGCGGCAAGCTGCCGCCGTCGTCCAGAGCGATGATGAACGATCGCGCAAACTCTTCGAGCGTGCTGGCCGGGGTGCTGTCGATAACGTCAACGGCATCGAGAAACGCCTTGGTGTCCGCATCGCTGCTACCGCGCTTGTTAATGGCGATTTGCATCCGGCGATAATGCGCCTCGGCAACCTCAAACGGAGTGGCGGGCGGAACTGCGGCGGCGGCGTTGGGCTTGGTCGCCATCTCTCAATGCTCCGTGCTGGAGACAAAGAGCGCTGCAACGGCGTCGCTTGCGGTCGGCTGGTCGCACCACTGGCGGAAGGGCTCATAGGCCGCATCGCCGTGCTGCATGTGGGCCTGCAACAGTCGGTCGCCGAGCTCCATGCGAATGGCCTCCAGCGCCTCGACGCGGTAGCCCGCAAAGGCCGTCCACTTGTCGACCGCGTTGCCGTAACGGCTGCGCTGTTCGAGAAGGGCGGGGGGAAGCGCGGCGCACGAGTCCAGCAGCTTTATGGCTCGCGGGTCCGCGGTCCAGCAGGCCGACGAACTGCCAGCGGTCATAGCCGAGGAAACAATCGCTCGATGCGTAGTGGCAGCAGCGCGCGGGGCGATGCTATGGGCCTGGGTAGCCATAATCGATCTCCTTCGGATCGGTGGTGGTCAGACCGGAACGGAGGGGCCTAATCCTCTGAGCCGGTCGCTTGTGCAAACTGTGCTACTTGTGCAAGCGGCACCGAACTATGGCGAACGCTGGCGGATGTCAACGAACTTGTGCAAGCGGCGTAAACTCGGTAGCCGATGGTGATGGACAAGGAGCCCAAAGACGTCCGGTTGCCGATCATGGTCACTCAACAGGAGGCCACAGCGATCGACGACTGGAGGTTTGAAAACCGCGTTCCGACCAGGGCCGAGGCAATCCGGCAACTGATCGCCCTCGGTCTGCAATCCAAGCGCTGACGAGACGAGCATAGTAGGGGCGCACGCCGAGCCGCCGACGGGCGCCCAGCCATCATCCTTCCAACTTCGCAGGGAGTTCGCTTCGATCTCGTCGCCGATCAGCGACCAGTCGCAGTAGCGGCGGAAAAGCGCGTCCGCGTAGCTCGGGTCACCGTGCTCATGCAGAGCGGCAATGAACGCTTCCAGAGTCACCGTCGTGAAACCTGCTCGTTGGTCGGCCAGCGGCATGAAGTGCCCGACGTACCGGCGACAGGCGCCCTGCATTGGCAGGTTCAGTTCAGGTGCGATCACGAGAAACCGGCCTTCGCTGAAGTCACCGCGCATGATCGCCGCCTGCGCTAGCACGTCCTCACGCATGAGCTGGTGTAGCGACAGCTATGGACGTGGCTTTCGCAGCGGTTCCCTACAGCATCGCTGGCGCGCTACATCAGGCAGCGATGCGTGATCCGCAAATGCAACAGCTGGAACTCTATAAAGCTAATAGCCGAGGGCCTCTGTCTGATGAGGCAGAGTTTCGCGGCGTGGTGAGCGCCGTTGCTTGGTTTTCGAGCTGCAGTATTAGGCTCGAAGGATTCCGTAGTTAGCTAGACGCTTCTCCCGCGATGGGGCACATCCGTAAAATGAACAGAGGTATTTTTGGCCAGGCCGAAAAAAGGCTTGGCGCTGCACGGAAGAAAGCGGCGGAAATAAAGAATAGTCGATCTCTTGACGAGATAACCGAGCTTTGGTCCGAGTTCCTGACCGAGCATTCAAGGTTTTTCAATAGGCTAGGCAATGCGATGGAGGCCGCGAGCGAAAAGGGCTGGTTCGATCGAGCCTTGGCTGCCCGAAAAACGGACAAGACTATGTCGTATCTGATGCATGCTCGGAACGCCGATGAACACGGTCATTTGACGATCACCAAGATTCAGCCAAACGGTATAGCACTTGGTACTCCTAAAGGGTTTCTTCACATTGAAAAAATGACCTTTGATGCGAAGGGGCACATTAAGGAGCTTCGGGGATGGGACGGCGCGCCTGGTCGAAAAATTCCAGTTCTTTTCGTACCGGGGGAAGTCATGGCCATTAATGTGATGGACCGCGGGCAGTCGTATCAACCGCCAGAAGGTATCTCATCGGTGCCTGTACTTGCCACCGTGGCGGTCGATTATCTTGAATCCGTTCTAGCGGCCGCTCGAACGCTTTAGCATGCGCCCCAGGTTGAGCAGCAGCTTAGGTTTGTCGCTATCATGGGCATGAGAGCGCTACACGAAATTCCTGGTATCGGGGGGTTACGGCGGTCTTCCCGCACTGGGTGAGAAAACCGGGAACACCCTCGGTTGCCAAGCCTCTTACTGCCCCATACGCATACTATTGAAGCCAGATCGCACCTTTAGGGATCGGGCAATCGGTTAGACTGCAAAACTAAACGAGAATGGATTTAACATGGCAACGATCAGCGGTACGACGGGTAACGACGTTTTAACAGGAACTAACGAGGGCGACACGATCTTCGGTCTGGCTGGCGATGACACGATCGACGGGGTCCTCGGCGCTGACGCTTTGTACGGGGGCAGTGGAAACGATCTTTTTAATTTTAGCGCAGTACAGGTATCGTCGCCGGCGCCAACAGCCACTGGCCTCATTGACGGTGGCGAAGGCTCCGATACGATCGACTGGTCGCATATTTCTCCAATCACTTTTGGTTCCATTCGCAACGCTGCTGGGAATATCGTTGCTGGGGCATACGTCGGGTCGCAGCAATTTGAAATTCGTGACGTTGAGAGAATATTGTTTGGAGATCGCAGCGATTATATCTCCCTCAATAGTACGACTACCGGTTTAGAAATACATGCAGGCGGCGGTTCGGATGATATTTACACAGCCGCAGGTAATTCAATTTACGGCGAAGCAGGAGACGATCGGTTCTTCATCTCCGGCACGTTCGACAACCCTGTCACTGGGTTGATTGACGGTGGCTCGGGCATTGACACGCTTAGGATGAACATCGGATTCTCGGTCGATCTCGCCGCCGGAACTGCAACCTCGTTCAGTGCTAATTACCAAGTCTCAGATTTTGAGATCCTTGAATTCAACACGAACGGCTATTCCTCTACGGGTTTGGGCGATGGGTCGACCAACATCATGCGCGTCAGTTCTTTACTGGATGATGGTAAAGCAGGCGTAACCTTCGATGGCCGCGCCGGCGATGATTATATTTCTGGTAGCTCCGGAAACGACGTTCTCCGGGGAGGCTCTGGGCTCGATACCTTGAGCTATGAATATGCGGCCGCAGCGGTACGGATAGACTTGGCAACTGGCTTGGCGACCGGGGGCGCCGGTAGGGATACGCTCGCGAGTTTCGAGACCGTTATCGGTTCGGCGTATGCAGACACGATCATCGGCGCCGCCGGCAACAACGTGTTGGCAGGCGGTGCGGGTGACGACACCATCGTCACAGTCACCGGCATTACTGGAATCAAGCCGGATGCGGGCTTCGACCGGATCAATGGCGGTAGCGGCTTCGATACGCTGGTGCTGGGCGGGGTCCAGTCGGACTATCATGTGCTCAACGAAGGCGGATCCACTTTCCTCGTAACCGCGCGCGGTGCGACCGAGGTAACGGGCGTAGAGCAGGGCGCATTCAGCATAACTGCAGTGCAATCGTGGTCAAACGTACTGACGAGCACGTCGAAGTTCGACGGCTTGAGCTATATCGCCGGTTACAGTGATTTGCGCGCCGTATACGGTACGGATGCCGCTGCGGGGCAGCAGCACTTCTTACAGTACGGCTTTACTGAAGGCCGGTCTTTGTCGTTTAATGCGCTCGACTACATCGCTTCGTGGGGCGACCTGCGTTCAGCCTTTGGCGCCGACGCAACCGCCGGGGCACGGCACTTTATCGAGTACGGCACGGCCGAAAACCGTGACGTCACTTTCGATGGCTGGGCCTATCTCGCGTCCTATAACGATCTTATCCGGGCGTATGGTGCCAACGAGACGGCAGCAGCAGAGCACTTCATTAAATATGGCGCTGATGAGAACCGGGCGACCAGCTTTGACGCGGTCGGATATGCGGCAGCCAACCCCGACCTGGCTGCGGCGTTTGGTTCTGATCGGGAAGCACTGGCCCGCCACTACGTTACGTACGGCTTTGCAGAGGGCCGGGCGCTTGGAACCAGCACGTCGGTATCCATAGCAATCGCTACAGGGGCAACTCCAACGGATATGGTGCCACATGACTCGGGCCTGCCCGCCGCATTCGTTGCGGACAGCATGGGCCATGGCGATGCTGCGTTGGTATTAAATCAGGGCCTGGAACGACACCACTGCCTTCACCCACATTGACAATTCGGTCTTCGTGATCGTCTGACGATCGATCGAGATAGGTGTCTGCGCGCCTATGGCATGGCCATGAAAAGGGCTCCAACGGCGCGCAGGCCCCTTAACGAATTCCTATGCTTCGATCAGATCCAAATCACCCTTAGGCGTTAACCTAGTTGCTGACCGAATGCTTAGTGTAAACGACGCGCTACAAGCCGGTAAGACTACGCCTTCGTTGTAAAAGACGCGGATCAGGCAAGCAGTCCATCATCGACCAGTTGTCGCCGCCACGAATACGCGTTCACGCGCCGGCCGAAGTTCGTTGGGTGGATGTGATCGCCGCTGTCGTAGTCTCGCGACAGAATCTCAGGCGGGTAGGCCATCTGGTCCGTGTGGCTGACGATCCTGCCATCTACGCCGACGATCGGCGCCGGACCCTCGCCGGCGATAGCTAGGTTGAGTTCCCGCCAGCCCTTTTGCGCTGCCACGATCCCCGCCGCGTCTAAGCCGAACATCGCCGCCGCCCAGCGGTCGTTAGCAGGCGTCATGGTTCCGACGTAGATCAAGCCTCCCGGTGGATCGATGCCCGGATGGTGTTGATGTACGCCTGCAATAGCGCGACGTTGACCGATGAAGACGGAACCGTTGCCGGACTGGTCGAGGCGTTGATGACGTTGTTAAGGCCGATCTGAACGATGATCACGCGCGCCGACTGCTTCACCGAACCAGACAGAGCGTTGAACTTTGTTTGCTGGTCCTGAATCGTGTCACCTGGCGTGGCGATCGACGCGACCACATTCAAGTCGCTGGCGAGGAATGTCGCGATGGCCGGCTGCTCCGTCCCGTTGTCGGCGACGGTACTATCCCCGCTGATAATGACGGGCATCGCAAGCGGGGCGCGGTTCAAGTATGCCTGAGCCCGTCCGATCTCGCTATACGAGAGCTGCCGGTCGACCATTACAGAGCCATACCAGCGGAACTGAGCGTAGTTGGTGTTGATGGCCGACCCGCCAACGATGAAGCCATTCGCAAGGGACACTCCGGCAGCTGCGATATTCGGCAAACCTGCCCCCAAGCTCAGCTTGCTATAGGCTCCGAAATACCGCTCGGTGACGATTGTAGGGTTCGTCAAAGAGATAGGCAGCGAGGGGCCGTCTGAACTCGCGAACATCTCAATCGAGGGCGAAGCGGGGCGCATAATGAGGATGCCGCTACCAGAGGGGCCGCTGAATAGCTGCGCCTCTGCAGTCCACGCTTCGGGCTGGACGAGAGATACGCGGTCAACGGCAACACTCGTGGCGAAGTTGACCCGCACCAAGTCGTCTATGCCGTCAAACGAGAGATACAGCCGCCCCCCTGTATCGCGTTGCAACGTTGGGCGCCGCGGCTCTAGACCTGGACATACCAGATGATTGCCGTTGCCTGACTTATCAAGGATTACAGAAACAGGGTCCCCGACGCCGACACGTATCTGCTTGGCTACGTCCTGGTATAGGGTTGTCAGGTCGGACGGATCCCACCACCCACCCTTTGTATCCGAGCCAAACAACTGGCGCGGTGAAAAGCTGGCTGATTGCTCAATAATGGTTTTGGCGGATTCCGAAGCCAGACTAGCCGCCCCTGCGGACTGGCTGAACTGCTCGGCATCATCCACTAGCGGCTGTACGACCGCGGCCACGCCTTCATAAACTGTGTTGTCCACGACCCAGCCGTCGCTCTCACGCCGGTAATAGTCCGCCTCATCTGCCGCCTTGCCGATTGTCCCGACTGGCTTAGCGGTATCGGCTGCCCGCGCGGCTCCTGTCGCGTAATAAACGATGCCGGCGACTGCACCGGAGACCGAGTGAGCCAACATCGTAAATGCCGCCAGCGATCCTTCGCGCGAAGGCTTGGTGCTAGGCGACGGCGGGTTGCCAAACAACGCGTCACGGTAGATTCCGACCACGCTCATGCGCCTGCCTCCCGGTTCGACATCCTTAGCTCCCGAGCGTCCTGTGCGTTGAACGCCTCGTTTACCGCGACCTTGGCCCGATTAAGCCCCAAAGGTCCCGAGATAGCGACATTGATGACGATAGCGTGCAAATCCGCGACCAAGGATTGGTACGGCTCGGCGCTAGTTTCTTTGACGCTCATGACGCGGTCTCGCTTTCCAGTATCTGCGGGGCGTCGAGAACTCCCCGCGCGAATGCGCGCACATCGGCCTCGGGTACCAACGAGCGGCGCCCGGCCTTAACCTTCCTCAGCGTACCGCGTTGGATCAGCCGGTAAATCTGCCGGCGACTAATACCGAGCGACTTGGCAGCGACCGCGATGGTGCAAGTCAGTGGTGGACTAGTCTCAAGGTGCATGCTCGCCTCCGTGCCCGCTCGGGACAAGGGAGCTATTACACCCCTATAAACTGCTTTGAAACAATAATATTACGTATTTACGTACTATTCTTTCAATTTCTGCTCAGAGAGAACAATGCTTTGCGGGAGTGAGGGAGCAGAGGGTCATCGTGCAATCACCGCAGCAACGATCGCCACGATCAACGACACCCCGGAGATACCCAGAGACAGGGAGGCAATAAGATTCGCTCGGTGAGCGACGAGGCCCCCGCGCCGGGTCATCTCCGCATCCAGCAGCGCCTTGATGCTCATCGACGTTGGGCCGGAATTGCTCGATAGCATAGCCGCAAGATAGGCGTGGCTGATGTCCTGCAACAGGATCGACTCTTCAAATGGGTTCCGGTCGCCATCCGCGAACATAAAATCACGATACGCTCGGTCGCCTTTCGTGGGCATATAGCGCGGTGCGCCGGTAGGTGGTGTGGCCATCTGGCCATGCTGTCGAACGCCACCGGACCTGTCCAGCGCCCTCATCTACGATCGCCACGGCACCGTCTGGACGAGCCTCGCCTCGGCAATCCTGTTTACCCCTGTTTGCTTACCCCCATCGCGGTCCCTCGCGAGCGCTGGCCGGATCCTGAGCCGCGTCTCGACCTGATACTCTAGCGTATCAATACAGTATCAGGCCCTTAGCGCCATCTCGGTCACTAACGGCCTGGTACCGTCATTTTCGTTTACCGTGCCGGCAGATCGGCCACGGCAATCTGCCTCAGAAACTCTTCAATATTGGCCTGAACAGACCTGCTGGCAGACTTGCGAGCTCTGTTTGCGCCGGAATAATCGGAGGCTTTTCCGTCTGTCGTCACATCGGTCTTGAACACGGTCGCGCCGCTGTTCCGGTCGACCAGCTCGTACCGGGCCGTTGTGCGTGCGCCGTAGCCAAGCCCGCGAGAGTCGAGTTCCAGTATCTTCACGATGAGAGAAACCTTCCGGGTGGAGTCGTCCCGAAACAGCGCCATGCGCACGAGCGAATCGTCTAGGGTGCTTTTCCAAAGAGACGATACGTCAGCCTCTGCGCCGGCAGTGTTCATTTTGCCGACAGCCTCCTCTTTCGAAGCGACGGTCACGTTCGTCGATAGAAGGGCCGCGTCGAGCCGCTTGGTGCTTGGTGCAACATTGGCTGGTGAAAAGTTCAACGGAGCTACCGAGCATGCGGACAACAGCATAGCAGGCACAACCACCGCACAAAGCGCGTGAAATTTCATAGATCCCCCTTTTAATCTGCTGAAGTCAGCGGGCGGATTGGTCGCACGAGTCTGGAGCGCATGCAATCGCGCCTACCCGGTTGTCTGTTTCAGCCTTCGACGGGGGACGAGGCTTCGATCGCAGCGGCGTATCCCAGCGTCGCCACGCGTCTCATCAGGTTACCGACGCGGCGACCGGGCCGATTGTAATTGCCTCCAGCGCCGCGCCATCGGTGGCGACAATCCAATAGTTCCACGTGCCGGCCGCAACCATGTCCGTGACCAACTGGACTTGCCCTAACCCCCCGCCGTAGCTGTCGATGATCTTGGTGGCGGCTGAAAACGTAGCCGACGATCCGCGCCACACGTCGGACGCGAAAAAGCGAGAGTCGGTTGGGTTTTTCCAGGTCACCTGCGCTTGCCCGATGCCACCCTGCACCGTCAGGTTCGTCGCAGGGGGCAGGACGGCAACAGTGGACAGGACAGAATACTCCCAGGCGGGTCCGCGTCCTGCGGTCGTCAGGTAGCGATAGCGGACGGTATAGTCCTCACCCTCCAGTAGGAGGTTGCTTACCGCCGTATCGTCGTTCACGGACATGGAAACCCACGGGTCGCTATCGCCTCCGGTGATGTCCGAAGTCAGGATATATTCGCCAAGGTATGTCGCGTCGTCACGAAGCGATGGCGGGAAGTCGATGCGGATCGCGCCGCCTGAGAGATAGACGTTCTCGCCAGCGATGGCTGGGTAAGAGACGACAGTGTCGCTGCCATCCACGACGGGCGCCGGCTGTTCCTCGCCGGCTAGGAGAGTCCACCGGCTCGGATCGATCGGAACCGCGCCGATGCTGGTGAAGATGCCGGCGTTGTCCAGTTCGACCGGCGTCGCGATCTCATAGATGCCGTCATAGACGTTATCGTAACGGATCTCCACGATGCGCTCGCCGCGTGCCTGGAAACCCCGAAGGTTCACGACGGGCCCGATCTTGTGCTGCGGCTGCGACCGCATCCCAATGCCCTTGGCCAGTCTCATAGCCTGGTTGTGGTTCTGACAGGCTTGAATATCCACGGTCAGGAACTTCGGTGTCGTCAGAGGGTCATAGTACAGTGGGTTCAGCCAAGCCGCCGACGCCTGCACCGTGTAGTTCGCTTTGGGTTCGGTATAGCGCACGATGACGCCGTGCGTGGCGCTTTCGCCGTCTTGCGCGCCGTAGGTCGAGCAAGTCATGATGTCGCGGTTGCGGGAGAACGACAGTTCGGGAGCATAGTAATGCCCGACGCGGAGCCACGACTTTCCCGCCTCGTCAAATACGATCTGCCCGTCGCAGGCCCGCATGATCTCTAGCTCGGCATCCACGCGGCGTTTGCTGTCGACGATCGACACGCTCGCTTCGTACCGCGGCTGATCGCCTTCGATGCCGCTGACCGTCTCGTCGCAGTAGGTCGCCTGCTCAGCGATCCGCTGCCAGTTGATCGATCGCTCCGGCTTGTTGCGCCCGAACGGGTGGGTGCGGAACCAAGCCCAGATAAGAGCCGCGTTCTTCGTTGGCTTGTAAGTTGATCGGTTGCCCAAGGTCTGCGCCGGGTCGCGCGGGTCGTAGGCAGTGGCCCATTCGCCCAACACGCTGACGGCAGGCTCGCCAAGGCCGAACGGTCCGCGCCAGCGGTATATCTTGTGGCGATGCTCCACCTTGAGGGCATCCATGCAAACGACGGTAAACGTGGTTCCCGCCAGCTTATGTTCGGACGTCCACAGCGACGGGAAGGCCGCGTCCAGCTCAGCAATCCGGGGAGGGACCGGGTTCGTCTCGCTGTAGGTAGTCGTCCACAGCCTGATATATCCTTTACCCTGACCATCCGTGTCGGCTGGGTCCTTCTCCTTGTTCGTCTTGAGACGGAATTCATTTTGCGTGACGTATCGATCGGCACCGACCGTCACAGGCTCATCGTCCAGAAAGTAACTATACGGCGCGTGCAGAATCTCTTCGCTATTGACGATGATGTACCAGAAGCGCCCCTGCGCATCGAACTCGCCAAAAACAGCGCCGCCACCCGATCGCGCCTCGCCCGCGTTGAGCCATCGGGGCGGGTTCGGGATTTTGACGTTTGTCTTGCCCGCCTCCATCGACGGCGCGCGCGAACCGCCGCCCAAGATCGTCCCGATCGCAAAGGCGCCGGCTGCAATGATGGTCGCGCCGATCGCGCTAATGACGAACGCGTTACCGGCCGCGCCAATCGATCCAGCGAGCGATGCCGCCCACCCGCCGCCAATACCCCCGGTGTAATAGGTGAGGGCGGCGATCGCGACGAGCGCGACCAGCTTCTTGAGAAAGCCCATCAGGGGATCTGATACGTGCGGTTTGCAAGGCCAGCGACAAACTCACATCCGCGGTCAAGCGGGACGCCCAGCTGTGCGGCGCGGCGCTTCTGCATGGTGTCCTCATAGGTGCGGTCCGGCGTTTCACTGCGCCCGTCGTTGTTGTCTTTGGCTGTGATCGTCACCTGGTAGTTTTTAGTGACGGTTCCCGCGCTCGATCGCTGCACCGTCTCCGAAAACTTCGGCGAGAACATCACCAGTTCTTTGTAAAACGAAAGTGGCGTATCGGGGCGGACGCCCTCGCCCTCGACAAACAGAACGAGGTAGCAAGTTAGGGTTCGTCCGAATACGTTGCCCTGCTCCGACTTGAGCCCGTTATATAGCTCGTTGATCTCCAACTCTTTTCCGGGAAGCGTCGGGATGTTGAACGAGAAGTTGTAAGTCGCGCTGGTGCCGTCTCGCCCGTCCTGAAGGCTTGGCGTCTTGTGAATGTTGGCGCCATTGCCATCAATGGTCCCCATCCATTCGCGGCCCTTGCTGTCGGTGAAGGTGCCCTGTCCGTCCCACAGATAGACAGGCTCGGTCTTGAAGTCATAGAGCCAGCATTTGCGAACGCACGCCACGATGTCCGTAACGTCTTCGGCCTTGCCCATGACTTCGTCGATTTGATCGTAAAATGCGCTCATTGCGGCACCGTCAAAACGGTGGCTATGGCCGACTGGTCGACGGCCCTCGCATAAACCGCGACGCCCGCGTTCACCTGCGTCCGGTGCAAGGCGCCTTTGCGGAGAGCCGGCATGATCGACGCCCCGAAACCAGGCGTCTTGATGCTGGTGCAGAACGAGCCAGCCTTCGACCGGATGTCGACGTTATCGATTCCACCGGGTGCAACGATCTGCGTCCACTCGTCTGGCGTAAGCGTAAAATCAGCCATGCTAATCCCCCGAGTAATCGTTCTTGTGATCGATCGTGCAGCCACAGCCGCCGGCGCATAAGCGCATGTCACTCTGGAGATCAGCCTCGGCCCCACATTAATACGTCATAAAACGGATAATGTAAGCACTATAGTTACAACACGGAGCAACTTTAAGTCTTTTGCTGTCGATGTCCGCTATCTCGGTCGTTGTGCCGCCAGTCCCCCTCGCGGTGCGCCCCTGCGATCAGATCGGCCACTGCCCAAATCGCCGCGTCCCGAGCCTCTGATAGCTGCTGGAAGGCCGCGGGCCAGTCGGCACGGCGCTCGGCCCCGACAGGGTCGAGGGGAAATTGCGTGGCCATGTCGCAATATTCTCGTGCCGGGAAAGGGCTGCTACCGCCGTCAACGCGGCGCGCGTATGCTATGCTAGCGCGGGGCGGCTCGAGGACGATGTTGTGCGGGACAAGTTTGTAGAATTGGCGTTGCTGGGCGTGACTGCGGGCGGCGCCGGTGCGGCGATCGTGATCCTGATCAATCTCGGCTTTAAAAGCGAAGATGTGTTCGCATTCTCAGGTGCATTGATCGGCGCCGCCGGAACCGTGGCTGGCGCTGCATGGGTTACAGATCGCACTGCGACGAAAGAACAGCGCAAGGAGCAGTCGTTGATCCGCGCGGACTTGGCTACGTTGCTTGACGCTTCCGAAACGGCATTGAACCGCTACCCGAACGACACGGCGTGGACAGATGAGTGGCGCTCGTCGATTTACGCTCTGGGAGACATAGCTAGCGGCACTGCACGCTTCCTCGACGAAGTGATTGGCCATGCTCGTACGCTCGACTTTTCACAGCGGGAAACCATCAAGGACGCGCGGAAAGAGATCGGATATTTTGTCGGCTTTTACGACGATGTGTTCAATAATGAGGAGGATCTCAATCCGATGGACGAGAGAGAATGGCCGGGAATGATAAAGGGCATGGTCACTGCCACCGGCACGGCCCTCGGGACACTGAAGATAAGGTAGATTAGTCGGTACGTCGGATTCATTCACTAGGGAAGCCATCTAGTTGGACATGCCTTCCGCTACTCAACCTATACCACCCATTGCGGAATGTGCCGTCCCGCCGGTGGTTCTCAGGCGCGCCGCTCCGGCCGGTCGGTGCCCAGACCCAATCCTGACCGTAGATGTTCCGTGTATAGACGGCAGGGAACGAACCCCGTTCTGTCACCAACGTACCCCGGCCGATCACTACAGTCGTTGGGTGCAACGTCGATTCGAACTGACCGCGCCAGTCCGTCATGGGCGTCGCTCATCCCATGCCTCGTGACGATCGGGCGCCCACCGCTTCGCAAGATTAGCCAGCGCTCGAGATTGCCCTGCAGCAGACCGCGGCCCCGTGGACATACCACCATGAAACTTGCACCGACCATTGAGCATGAGGTCGGTACGCTTGCAGGGCTCTCCCTGCCGGTTCCTGGTGCCGCAAGGTAAGCCCCGAAGCTTGTTAGGGAAGGGCGGGTAGGCTGGTGGCCTGGGGTTCCGAGTGGCTCCCCCGCTTTCAATGAACGCGTTGCATGCGGCTTCATACGCTTGTGACAATCGGGAACATTCCTCGAAATGATGGCGCCAGAACCGCCGCAAGCGGACACTCTCACGCGGGTCCAATGTCAACATTTGTCAGCCCTCCATGGGGTTCGGATCGAGAGGACCTGAAGCCGCATCAGCGTATCTCGTCCGCCAACTCCCGCCATTCCCGCCGGATGGCCGCCGCTGCCCTCCGAGCATCAAGATATGCCCGACTGTAGAGTCCATGCTTCAGCGCGTTGCTATTCCCTTGCGGCGGTCCTGGACTTAGCCCGCCGTGCAGCCGGCACCTTCCGTTTGGCATGGACGGGGAGCGGCACAGCGTCCCCGAGCGGGTTCGGGCTTGGCAGCGCCGAGCTTGGCGCAGCGAGTCCGGCTGCTGGCATTTCATGGGGTAGAACCTCGCTTTTTCCGTGTGCCCCCGGTCCCCCCGGGTGGTAATTGACGTCGCCGACGATCGCCTGGCCGCCCGGGTGCACGGTGACGTGCTCAACACGCACGGTCTGCTGCCCCTTGCCGCGCATTCGGGCAAGCGCTTCGATCTGCGCGGTAAAGGTCCGCTGCAGCTTCACTGCCAGGTTGCCGTACAGTTGGAGCTGGTCGGTGCGGGTCGTGCTTTTGGCGCGGCAGAGCATGGCCATCGACAAGGAATGGCAGCCCACCATCTGCGTCGCCAATGCACCCTCGAGTTCATCCTGAGGATCGATCGCGCCCAGCATCGCCAACGCTGCGTTTATGCCGAACACGTTCGGGTCGGTTCCCGGTGCAGTTCCTGCGGTAGCCACCTCTAGCGAGTTAAGCTGCTGAATCAGAAACGACGTCGACGAGGTCCCCAAGGACGACATCAGCCATGCCGAGTGACCCGCGGCGTCAGAATGGGTCGCTGCCATCTGCCGCGTTCCACTTTCGCTCTCTTCTACTTCCATGAACGGGCGGAGAGGTAGGGCATCGCGCTTGGCTTGCGCTTGTTCGATAGCCTGACTGGTCCTTGGACCGGGCGCCGCCTTCACAGGGCTACGCTCTTCGGATTTGCGTTTCGTCATGCTGCTGTTCCTCTCTCAGCTCGCGATATGATCGGGATTAAATCGGGGCCGCTGCGTTGCGCTCGACCTATTGACGCTATTGGCATGGCCCCCGCTCGAGCCCTCAAAACACGGTCCTCGACATGTCACGCGGAGCGGGCTCCAAAGCCGGATTGCCTGCGACGTTGCGGTCGGTCTTTTCACCCCCGCTATCTGCTATTGCTACACCCCCTCCCTTTAAGGGGGAGGGGTGTAGCGTAGCGCTCGATGGCTCTGCTGCTACACCTTGCGATGCTACACCCCGCGCAGGTGTAGCAGAGAGGTCATCCGCGGCCCTTCCGACCACCACATACTTCTTCATCTGGCGGTTGCCGTCCTTGCGTTCCTCGACCCGTAAAACGTCGTTTTCGATCCATTCGGTGAGCATCCGAATGATCCGCGCCTTGTCGCCCTTGTCGGCAACGTTAGCCCCCAGCACGTCAGCAACGGCGATCCCGGCCCAATCCGTCGCGGAGTGGTGTGCCTTGTATTCCCCGCTAGCGATTACGGCCTGGACCCGGCGCAGATGCTCGACAGAGACGCCCTCAAATGCGTCAGGCGGCGACCACGGAATGACCACGCCCATATTGTCGCCGTCGTCGTTCGCCCCGTTGCCGAGGGATACGGAGGCCATGGTGTACCAGTCGGAGGCATCGGACGGCGGCGCACGGTTGTTCTTGTCGTCGTAGGTCCGGAAGTACCGGCGCCTCTTCTCGTCCTCGATGCCATATCGTTTCGCCTCTTGCTCGCTCATGCGGTTGAGGACGAGGACCGACCGGCAGGCGTTGATAAGCGCAACGGCACCGCGGCCCGAAAGCGCCGTAACCTCCGCTGCGCCAGCCTTGCTGACGTGGTGCGCCAGGCCGATCCCGCACTTGGCGTTCTTCGCAACCATCGCCCACTCCTTGGCTATGGTGTCGATCTCCATATTGTCGTTCTCGTTCGCGGAATGTGACGACACGAAGGGATCGACGTGGAGATAGTCGCAGCCGCGGGCCAGCAGCTCGTCCGTCAGACCAGCGACCAGCGGGCGGTTGATCAAGAACCCTTCCGCCGCGGTCGACGTTGCAAGCTTTAGGATTGCCCCCTCGAGCGCGCTGTCTACGAACAGGCGATCGCGGATATGCTCAGGTCCGATCGACCAGTGCTTGCACGCCGCCTGGATGATGCGCGACAGTTCCTCGCCGTCGTCCTCCAGGTTCCACAGCCAGACCCGCTTGGGACCGCCCGGGACTTCCTGCCCAAGCAGGTTACGGCCCGTCGCCATTGCGAGCGCCTCACCGACACTCAGGATGGTCTTGCCGGCGGCACCAGGTGCAAGGATCGCACGGACATGCCCACGCTGAATGGACCGGCCATAAACCCACTCGCGGGGCTTGATCGTGGTCGGGTCGCGCCAGACGTAGGGCGTGGCGACGACCTTGACGGGTTCGGGCTTTGGCTTTTGAGCGCCGCCGCCGATCATCGGGGTGGGACAGAACGGGCGGGCATCTTCGTAGCTCGCCTGCATCGCGGTGGCGTTCATGACCGCACCCCCATCAATTCGGCGTTGAAGTCGACGAAGGGCGGAGTCGGGCGCATGATGCGGACCGACAGGCCTGACGTCGTGTACGCCTCGGCCGCCTTCTGCGCAGCCGCCTCACCGGGTGCGTTGCCGTCCGCCCCGATCACGACGGAGCGCACGACCGGCGGGAAGATCATCGCTGGCATCATTGACGTACCTGCCGCGACCCAGACAGAGCGCCCGAGCCCCTGTGCGAGCGTCAGCCCGTCCTCGAGCCCTTCGCACACGAGGATGCTCGCCGACGGTGGCCCGAGCTGGATGGAGCCGCCGATGACGTTGCCCAGGCTGTATTTCACCTTCGGCTTGCGATCTGTGCCCGTCGCCTTGGTTGCAGCCTTGCGCCCGTCCTCCGTCAAATACGTGCGCTGCAGCGCGACGAGCTCGCCGGCCGCGTCCGTCACGATCGCGATGAGCGTCGGCAGCAGCCCTGGACCGTTCGCGGCCAACACGCCGTTCCCTTCGATCTTGGGCGGCGGCAGTCGCGAGAACCGCAACGTGTGTGGCAGGTCGATCGTGATCCCGCGTGACCGCAGATAGATCGCTGCCGGCGTCCCTTCGATCGGCACCGACTCTTTGACGATCCGCTGGGCGATCGGACGCATGTCGGTCTTGGGCTTCGCTGGTGCGCGCTGCTGCTCCAGCTCGCGCAAGGCGCCGCCGTCGAGCATGCCGATCGCCTCGCGGGTCTTCACGTTATAGGCTCGCATCACGAAGTCGATGACATCGCCCTGGGCGCCGCACCCGAAGCACTGGAACCGGCGGTCGTCCGCGTAGATCGTCAGCGACGGCGACTTGTCCGGGTGAAACGGGCAGCAGCCTTTCCACTCACGTCCGGCGCGAGATAGCTTCACGCCCGCCTTGCTCGCGACGCCGGACACCGGGAAACGGTCGCGGATCTGCTGGGTGACTGCCGCAAAAGCGGTGCTGTCCATGCGCTCGGTCATGCGACACCCCCGATCGGCTCAGGCCGATTGATATGGAAAGGCCGCATGCTACGCTCGCCGGGGCGGACATAGGCGATCGGCAGGCGGTGCTTCCGCCAAGCCTTCTCCGCTACAGCGCGGGCGGCGGCATAGGACGTGGCACCGCACAACCACTCCGGCTTCTTCCAGACGCCATAACGACGTTCCATCAGTCCGACGCCCCACCCGCCATCCGGGCGTTGCCGGATCACGAGCATACGGATCACCGCGAGCCGCGGAGCCTTGCCGGACAGTGCACGATCAGCGCGAGCGCGAACCCATGCAGCTGCCGAGTAAACCTGCGCCGTCATGCTGCGCTCTCCCCGTACGATCCGTACAGAATATGGTCGAGGTCTGACCGACCGCGGAACCGCTGGTGCCAGAAGGCGCGCGACGGCTCGAAATGCCCGAGGGGCTTCGGCACATCGTTGTACCGCGCGACCATGACCGGCAACCCAGTCAGATCAGCAACATCGACGGCGCGCGATGCTGTTGAGGCAAAAGAGCCGACTCCTGTACCTGCGGCCTCCAACGACCCGCCAGGCACCTCCTCACCCTGCACGGTGGCGTGCCACTGGTCGGGGTTCAGCTGCTCGATGACGATCGCGCGGACGATCTCACCGGGGAATGTGCAAAGGGAGGTCATGCCGCGTCCTCCTGTCGGTCGAGAACGGTGGCGCGCCAGACGATAGCGTTGGCACCCGAGACGTTCCGCCGGCGGAGACCGGTGTCCCGGATCATCCCCTTCTTGAGCAGCTCGGTGAACCGCGGCTGGAGCGAATACCGCTTGTAGTCTGCGATCGCGCACGTCTCATCGACCGTCAGACCGTCGGGATGGGCGCAGAGTACCTTGTGGACGATCGCGCGGAGGTGATCGGCCATCGGGGCGATACCTGCATACGCCGCGGCGCTGGTGTCAGTACGATGCCGGCTCATGCGTCGCCTCCATCGGCGAGAGGGGGAAGGCCGTGCTTGTCGAGCAAGATCACGAGCCAGTTGCGCTGTTTCTCGGTCAGGGGGTTCGCATCGAATGCGACGCGGCCGAGAAACTGACCCTCACGAGGCTTGAGGGTGACGCCGGCGGTGAGCAGCGACATCGCGGATTGCTGATGGTTAACCACGGGCCACCTCCCATGCCATTTCGGCGATGAGATTGGCACGCTGACCGACCAGGCCGAACGGACGAAGCCGTTGCAGACGGAGTACGGTCGCGCTATCTGTGTTGGCGTTGCTGTTGATGAATTCGGTGAGGGGGCGCGCTGTGGTAGGGGCGCCCCTTCGCTTATCTGGCTGCGGCGCCAGAGCCGTTGCTGTCATCATGCTCGATCACGCAGCCTGCAGCAGCTTGAGCAGGCTATCGACCTTGACGAGACGCCGCCGGCCGACCGCAACCGTATCGACTTCGTTCGATCCAATCAGCTCGTAGAGCTTCGTTTTTCCGATGCCTGACATTGCGCAGGCCTCTTTAACTGTCGCCGTGACTTTCATATTCGATCCTCCGGTCAACCGCGGCGGCTAGCGAGCCACAGCGGAACGACTGAAGGTTTCGGCCAAGATCGAGCGCGTGTCGGTCGGATGGGGTCGGAAAGGGTCGCGAATCGAATTAACGACCTATCGGATCTCCGCCCATAGGCGTGACGCCCGCTCTCGGACGGCCGTCTCGCCCGCCTCGTAGGAGTTGGCCACCAGCCAGTCATGCATGGCTTTTTCGATGTCCGCCTGTGCCTTGGGGTCTAGATCACCAACGTACAATTGGCGGGCCATTTCGACGAGTAGAGGCTCCCAGAACGCATGTGGCTTGCGGCCGCCCTTGGTCGCGGGCGGGGCGGGTGTTGGGGTAGCCGGGGCGGCACCTTGTGCATCGGGTTGCCCGACAGAGACCGCAGACTGGGGCGTCGGCTCCGGCCAGCCGGCGATGGCGATGCGGTTCTCGATGTCCTCCCTCGACATCCTGATACCAGAGTAGGTGACTCGAGCGTGCGGATGGCGCTGGTCGGCCAACGTGTGGGTGATCTCGCTCGATGCCCACATGGTCGTTTGGTCGGCTTCTGAGGTGTTGATTGCGTGCCAATCTCGCGGCGTGAGCACGTAATTGGTGACCCTGATCTTATGGAGGGGCAATTGCTCCGCGCTTACCGGACGATAGGTCGGGTTGACCCTGTATGCGACGAGGGGGCTAGCAGAGCCGTCCTCGGATGCAGACGGTGGTGCCGGCGCCTGCTGTGCCTCTGGTTTGCCGGTCCCGTTATTTTCCGTTTGTTTAATCGCGGCAGGTTTGTCTTCCCACCGGGTTGCCTCGAGCGATAGCGTGGAAAGCTGTTCGTGGATGATCCAGGCCGAAAGCTGGAACATGGCTTCGACTGAAACGATGCTGTCAGCCTCGACGTACGAGGCCACCAGTCGCTCTGCTGCGGCCGGAGTGATCCATGTCGTATCAGCCATTCTGGCTAACCCGCCCGGTAACAAACTCGCCCCAAGCTTCGAGCAGGTCCCGCCGCATGTCGATGAATTTGGTTCGCTTGTACGCGGCGATCACCTGATCAGATACCTTGTGTGAGATCGCGGCTTCAGCAACGGGATCTGGCACATGGGGCATCTTCTCCGCGGCCCAATCCCGGAGTGAGCTACGGAAGCCGTGGACGGCATCGCTAATTCCTGAGTCGCGCAATACCTTAATCATGGTCATGTCTGAGATTACCTTCCCGGACTTACCAGCGAATACGAGTTGATCCGGCTTCGCGTCTTCCGGCTTGATTGACCGAAGGATAGCCATCGCGGGTTCGTTCAAAGTGACCGTGTGCGCCTCGCCTTCCTTCATTATATCGGCGGGCCTGTTCCAGAGGCGCTTTTCGAGGTCGAAATGCCCCCAGCGCGTGAACCGTGTTTCGCCAGAGCGCGCTGCGGTGAGGATTGTGAGCATCAACGCGGTTCGACCTGTGGTCGGCGGTGCGGCACGAAGCGCTGCCATCAGCGCCGGCACGTCGGCGTACGGCATCGCAGGAAAGTGACCTCCGCGCCCTTGGCGTGCGAGGCCCATGGTAACGGACGCGCCCGGCGGTTCGGATGTTCGCCACCCTTTAGATTTGGCGAAATGCAGCACTGTCCCGATCCGCTGGCGGACCTTGCGCGCCATGACAGGAATATCTTGCCAGATAGGCGCCAGGGTATCTCGAACGTGTGAGGCCTCGATCGTGTCGACACGGTGCTTACCCAGCAAGCCGTACGCATGCTCATTCAAGGACGCGAGGAAGGAGGCAGCATGCTTTGCCGTCCAGCCGCCCTTCAGTTCGGCGTGGCAGGCGATGGCGGCTTCCTGGAACGTTGGGACCTTCTTACGCTCGCGGTCACGCTCTACGATCGGATCGAGTCCCGCCTTCGTGAACTTTCGGAGAAGCGTTGCCTTTTCGCGAGCCTCGGTCAGGGAGAGGATTCGACGATTAAGGAGGGGCGGCGCGTTCTCCTCATCCTTGTCGCGCTTCGGGGTTAGATCGACTGCCCCAAGGCCAACATCGCGACGCGTACCGTCTTGCTGCACCCGGAGCAGCCATGACCGTGCGCCGGAGGGCTTGACCAGCAGATAGAGCCCGGCGCCATCGGCGTGGCGCCCCGCTTTTGCGTTCTTGACCGTCAGTGTCGTCAGCTTGCCCATATGCCCTCATCCGTTCCCTCATAATAACACGGCTGATGGCGAACGCTAGCGAACAATGGCGGAACATATGGGCCCTTCATGTTCCGCCACACGAGGAGGGGACGGCCGGGGGCGATCTATGGCGAACAGGTAGTTATGATCCTCACGGGGCATCCAGCGCTTTATCCTTTGACACCGAAACCGGACCTCCGTGACAGGAGTACGCCTTGGGCGTGCTTCGCCTTTGCCGGCGGCAGATCGCTGTGTTCCATGGGAATGTGGGTCTACGCGGACTGCTGAACCATCAATCGGCCGCCTCTCACAGGCGACATGCCGTGCGAGGAATGGCTGAACGCAATGGCACGCAGCTCGAATCCTTCCGGACTTTGCTTGCCGGGCCTTCCAGAATACCTTGCGGAGCAAGGGTATGTCCGGCTGGTGAGCAGACCGAGTCGCGTGAAGGACTGCACATTCTTAAGATAATCGCGGGTCGCCTCCCCTGGCGTACGGCGCCACAGGTGCCTTCCTTGGCGCCATCTATTGGCATCGACATCCGGGTCAAGCCGGGCGCTGCTGGTGCGTCACGCTGACAGCGATCAAGCGTATCGAAGGCCTAGGTGTTTTCGGCGATTTCGCAGCGGCGGCGGAGCTGCCCGAATTCGGCCGCTACAACGTCGTTTATGGTGAGAACGGCTCAGGCAAGACGACACTCTCTCGACTTTTCGGCTGCCTGCAGGCCGGCGAGCATTCTGAATATACCGACCTTCAATTCTCGATCGACAGTCAGTCTGGGGCGCTCGTCAGAGGGCAGCGCTATGCGCGAAATTCGCGTGTTCAACTCGGACTATGTGAAAACGAATATCGGACAGTTTCACGCTCCGCTCCGTCCTATCCTCATCATTGGTGAATAGAACAAGGCGCTTGCGGATGACGTAGTCGCCGAGAAAAAACGTCATAGCGATCGGAGTGCCGCGATCGATGTCGCTCAAACGGCTATAGCCGAACTGGAGAGTGACAAAGGGAAGGTCTTTGCGGCCATCAAAGTCTCTTACGAAACCAAACAGGCGCAGGTTTCGAGCGAGTATGCCGGCGGCGCGCAGATGACCGGGCGGCTGCGCGATTTCCTGGGTCGTACCGATCTACGGTTCGAATCCAGGTTCGGCCGTCACGGCGTCGTCACTCTCGTCACCGAGATGCTGTCACGGCATTGTACCGCACCAGCGTTATGCCGCCGTCGGGTCCGGCATCGCGGATCGGAGCGGCTTCGGACCGTGCTGAACGGTCGGGTTATTCGGAATTCGTAATCCAGTCTTCGAATTCATCGATTGTTTCGAATGCGGGCGGATGAACGATCGGGACCATCCCGAATGTCGCTTCGACGAACCACCGTCCGGCAAGTTCGGGATGAATGTCGCTCAGGCGTGTGATCACGGCCAACAGCCGGCCATCACGGAAGACCAAGCTGCCCTCCTGATCGGGCGAGCTGCTGTCCAGGGTCACGGCTTGGAAAGAGAGCACCACTAGGCCGCTCCGTGCAGATAGCTCGGATCGAAATCTCCGATCCGGCAAAGTTGCGACCAGTCGACGATTTTCACTTCCGGTTTGTCGGCAGCGATGAGCCCATTGCGCGCCAATTCGTGGAGCACGCGGTTTACATGGACCGCGGACAAGCCGGTGGCGTCGGCGATCTGGTGTTGAGTCATCGGCAGTTCGCACCGTTCCGGCGGTCCCAGCCCTGCGTTTTCGCGTCGGAACGCAAATTCGCACAGCATGTGCGCAATCCGCGACGTCACATCGCGCTTGCCCACGTTCAGCACCCATTCGCGGTATATCGACGCGTCGATCAACGTGTCGCGCCACAATGCCTCAGCGATATTGGGCCTGAGTTTCAGGATACGGCGAAACTCGGCCAGGGGAACGACACCGATGGTCGCACTGGTGATCGTTTGAACGAAGTGGTCCGCAGATCCGAGCAGCAGTTGCTGTGCGTCTAGAATGTCGCCGGGGAGATGGAACGAAACGATCTGTCTCGCTCCTCCCGCGGTGATCTTGTATCGACATGCGTAGCCGTCCAGCAGAACCTGAAGACTCGTTGCTGCCTCACCCTGTCTTACGAGATCATGGTTCGCCGGGGCGGTGTTCACGGTAAACACCAAGGAGCCCAAAGCGTCTCGATCGGATTGATCGAGTATCCCCAGGCTTTGTAGTTTATCGGTTATCGTGGTCAGTGCATTCGCGTGTTGGGCGACCATCGTTTCCTCAGTGGAAGGGTATCAGATACAGTACAGACGACAGGAAATGGTGTATCAGTTCTGCGTTGCCAATGGTGCTTGGTTTGGTTTTGTCTGCACGGCCGGCTTGTGTACGTTTTCGTCGAAAAGGATGAGCAGGACCGCCATCAGGATGGATCCAATTGCTAGGCCGATCAGCATTCCGCGTTGCGGTCGGGCATCGTTCTTCTTCGCCATCCTATTTTCCGTCTGATTGCCAGCCGTCCGTGAAGAGTCGATCTGACTCGCGGAGGATAAAGGACCGTTGTTACTTACGAGAACGTCTCCGGAGGGCTCAATGCAAGCATATCGGCGTCGCCGGGCTTCGCCTCATCCTTGGAACGTCTCGCGCGAAAGACGAGTATGGTCGCGGTCGTGAGCCCCGCCAGGACTGCGGCTTTCGTGACGAGCCCCTTCTTATTGTGCTTCCATTCCGCCCGTGCGCCCATCTCTGCCGGGATGTTCGGCACATGGCCCTTGCCGAGATCGTCGATCACGCCTTCGACGACGTTCAGCCGGTCCGCGCCCATCAGGAGCAGCCAGTGCAGCCAGTCGGACTCGCTGCGACGAAAGGCGTAGCGACGGATCATCCCGCTGATGCCACTCGGCGGCGTCGATGTGCCGATGACGGCCGGACGTCGGTTGTGTTCGACCGACTGGAGGATTTCGACGTCGGCATCCTGTTGCGTCGGTCGGGTCCATGTCAGCCCGCGCGTTTCCTGGGCTTCGCGGTGCCGAATGGGAAAGGTCGGGTCGTTGTCCGAATTCGCATCAGCGCCCCACCCGCGGATCGTCGAAGTATCGACAAGATTCTCGCTCACTGCCGTTCTCCTCATGCGCCATTCGGCAACAGGACTGGCTTTATGCAGCCATCGAGTTTTGCCGAGAAAAGGTGATAGGCGTCGGCGATATCGGCCAATGGCACGCGGTGCGTAATCATCGCCTTGGGGTCGATACGTCCTTCCCGAATATGCTCGACGAGGCGCGGCAGCAGGCGCTTCACCGATGCCTGATTGGCGCGCAGAGTGATGCCTTTGTTCACGACGTTACCGATCGGAACGATATTGCCGGTCGGACCATAAACTCCGACGATCGACACCACGCCGCCTTTCTTGACGGAGTTGATGGCCCAATGAAGCGCGATCGCGTTGCCCGCCTCCAGTTTCAGCTTGGTGCCGATCAGCGTTTGCAGGGCATTCCCCGCCGCGTCACCGCCTACCGCATCGATACACACGTCCGCACCGAGAGAGTCTGTCTGCTTCTTCAGGAACACGACGATGTCGTCGATCTCGCGGAAATTGTAGACCTCCGCCGGGCAGTAGGTGCGGGCGAAATCGAGCCGGTATTCGATATGATCGATGACGATCACCCGCCCGGCACCGAACAACCATGCCGATCGCGCCGCCATCAGTCCGACGGGACCGGCACCGAAGACGACGACCGTATCGCCGGGGCGGATACCGCCCATTTCGGCAGCCTGATAGCCGGTCGGCACCACGTCCGTCAGCAGCACGGCGTCGTCGGGATCCATCCAGTCGGGGATGACCATCGGCCCGACATCGGCATAGGGTACGCGGACATATTGGGCCTGACCGCCGTCATAGCCGCCAGCGGTATGCGAATAGCCGAAGATGCCGCCGACCGCAGTCGCTTGCGCGTTCGACTCATGGCAATTGCCGAACAGCCCTTGCTGGCAGAACTCGCATTTTCCGCACGCGATGTTGAACGGGACCAAGACATGATCGCCTGGTTTCAAGTTGCGAACCTCGGGCCCGACCTGCTCGACGACGCCGCAAAATTCGTGACCGAACGTCGTACCGACACGCGTATCGGGTACCATGCCGTGGTACAGATGAAGATCGGACCCGCAAATACACGACCGCGTAACCCGAACGATCGCATCCTCGGGATGGAGTATCGCCGGCATCGGCTTTTCATCGACACGAACCCGGTAAGGGCCACGATAATTCATTGCCAGCATACGCTGCTCCGGTTCGGTTCAGTATTGGCGACTGACAGGATGTCCTGCTTCGTATCCTTTCAAAAGGAACAAGCGAACCCCGAGGTTCCTGGCTTTGCTGTAGGTTAAAACGTTTTTACGGCAGCAAGTGCCGGGGTGGTTGAGCGAAGCGTATGGGCATTTGTACCTGAGCTGTCCGGCGCGATATCTCGAACTTGGAGAACGCCTGAAACATCATCAGAAGTGGAATCGCGCGCCCTTGCACCACGTCTCGCGGCTATCGGTGGCGCTTTTCCAGGTACAGATAGGCAGGGTCGAATTCCCCCGCGTGAGCAAGTCGATCCCAGTCAAGGATCGATACCTTGCCGTCCTGATACGTGACCAGCCCGCTGTCCCGAAGCTCTTTCAGGGTACGGTTGACGTGAACGTTGGTGAGGCCGGTGCAATCCCCGAGATCGGTCTGGGTCAGTCCGAGATGGTAGCTGAAGCCGTCGGTTAGCCCGACGATTTCGAGGCGAATGAACAGCTCGCAAAACAACGCCGCGATCTTGGCGCGTGCGGTCCGCCTGCCAAGCGAGATTTCCCATTCGCGGTGGATGGCGGCGTCGAGGTTCGTCGAGAACCAGTAGAGGCGGGTGAGATGCGGCGATTGCCGGGTTATTTCCGTCAGACCGGTATGCGGTACCGTCGCCACCCGGCACGGCGTGAGGGACATGATCGTATGATCGAGCCGCTTGAGGGTGAAGCTGTGGAGATCGGCGAAATCGCCGGCGACGTGAAGTTCGGTGATCTGGCGCTGTCCGTTGCGGAGATCCTTGTAGCGACACACTATGCCGTCGAGGAGCAGCGTGCTGTGCGTCAACTCGACCCCGGGCTTGATCATGACATAGTCGGCAGGGTAATCACGACATTCATCGATCGCTTGGCGAATTGCCTGCTCTTCTTCGACCGAAAGTTCGTCGCGCGCGCGCAACCTGGCGAAATGACGCTCTAGCATAGTATGTCCTTAATCGACCGGCCTGATCTCCGCACCCCTTACGATTGCACGGGTGGCGACGTTGCCTGAAACAGACGCCCTTGCGATTGGGCGGTGGTTCGGCTTCGAATTCAATTCCGTCGGCGTCGGCAAGTCTCAAGAGTTAAAAGACGGGCGATGGCACCAACGTGTTACGAAACGCCCGTTTAAGGGTCAACGATGAAGCCCGGCCAAGCGGTCCAGCAAGCTGCGCGGCAACGCCATGTCCATCCTAACGGTATCGACCACCGTGCCGTTACCATCGGCAATCGAAAAGCTGCGCACGCCGATATCGCGCTGGTCGAGGATGGCGGCCGCCCATAACTGCCGCGCCGCGCCGAGCGCCTCGTTTCGGGCCGCTGCGAGATCAGGCAGCTCGCTACCTTCATGGTCCTCGATCCGCTGAGTCCCATCATCGATGTGAAGGAAGTAACGAGGCATGGACCGGTATCCGTAAACAAAGCGGTGGGGTGGGCAGATGGTTCAGCGTAGCGGGCCGATCAAGCGATCATATTCTGCTTCGGGCACGCCGTAGCTGGTCCCTGCGAACGCCATGAGATCTGCGCGCTTGCGCACGGTTATCAGACCGCGCGTCGCCTTTATGAAGCCGAGGCCTTCGAGCGAGTGCAGGGCGATCGTGACACTCGGCCGGCGAACGCCGAGCATCAAGGCCAGGAAATCATGGGTAAGAGGAATCTCGTCGCCGTCCTGGCGATCGTGACTCATCAAAAGCCAGCGCGCCAGGCGCTCTTCGATCGTGTGGATCGCGTTCGACAAGGCCGTGTACGTGGTTTGCGTGGAGTACGCCTGGACATAGCGCAGCAGCAGATTCCGAATGCTCGCGTTTTCATCCAGCGTCCGGCGAAGATCATCGCGGTCGATGCTGTGACCCGCACCGGCGACCTGCATGAAAATGCGGTGCGGGGTGCGATCGGCATCGAGGAGGATAGGCACGCCGATCAGGCCGTCGCGCCCGGCAATGCCGACTTCGATACCCTGGTCGGTGCCCGACATGGCTATGATCGAACTCAGTCCGTTCTCGGGAAACCATACGCGCGTGATCGGTTCGTCGGGGGAAACGAGAACCCGGCCGCGATCAAGCTCCGACCACTGGAAATACGGGCGCAGCACCTCCTGGTCGGCAGGCGAGAGGGCACGAAGAAGTCGATTGTTAAAGACCATAGCGGGGCCCTAGCGGCGCAATCTTTCGCGTCTGACGACCGGCATCGAAGCCGGTAGCTGTTTGAACTCGAACGAAGCTAGATGCTGATCGACGTATGCGCGAGAGGGGAGAGCCGTTTTGTTCGATATCTTACCAATCGCTCCTCAGGCGCTTGTAGGGAAACCGTCCGGTACGGCGTCGCCGAACGGTATGGTCAACAGCAGGTTGCCGATGTCATCGCTGATCCGGAACGCCGTGCCCAGCGGCGCGATCCCTGCCAACAGGGCAGCGGCGAGAAGCTGGCGCGCGGCCAGGATCGCCTCGCATCGTGCCGCGGCCAGGTCGGCGAGCTCGGTACCGTCTGGATCCTCTATGATACCGGTCCCGATCTGCTGGTGCAGATAGAAGCGGCTCAACTGAAAGGACCGATAAGGCGGCGGTACTCGGCTTCCGGGACACCGTACATGCCATCGGCAAACTCGACGAGAGCGTCACGGTCGACGATCTTGATGTTGCCGCGCCGGGCCCGGATGAACCCGTAGCCCTCGATCATGTGCAGCGCCGTCGTGACACTGGGTCGCTGTACCGCCAGCATGATCGCGAGAAACTCGTGCGTAAGGGCAATGTCGTCGCCGCTTACCCGGTCGTGGCACATCAGCAGCCATCGAGCGAGGCGTCCTTCGATCGACTGGCTGACGTTGGACAGCGCGGTGAAACTGGTCTGCGAAATGAACACGTGGATGAATCGCAGAATCGTCTCGTGCAACGAACGAGACTCCCGGCAGGCGCTGCGGAGCGCATCGATCGCTACGCGGTAGCCGTCACCCTCGACCTGCACCATCGTCGTCTGGGGGCATTGATCGGCCCCGAGCAGGCACCCGAAGCCCGACAATCCCTCACGCCCGACAAGCCCCGCCTCGACCCGCCGACTGTCCGCCGTACTGATCACGATCGAACCAATGCCGCTGTTGAAGAAATGCGCGTGCGTGAACGGCATTCCTCCTTCGATGAGCACGATGCCCTTGGGCAGAGCGATGGGTTCGAGATGCGGCGCGATCGCGGCATAGCCATCAGCATCGAGAACCGAGAGCAGGCAGTTCCGAACGAAGGATTGGGTCGGTTGCGGCATAAGCCCCCTGCTTGGCACGATGGGCGAAAGAAGCCAGCTTTCAGCCACCTACGCCCGGAGACGCCCGCAGGTGATGAGACGTTGGTAGCCGATATCCGCATCGGCGTCAGCAATGGTCTCCGTCACCTATCGGACCAAACTCGGTTTAACGGTTGGCGACTCAGATAACATATGTTTCCTTAGCGTCGTCAGCTGGAGAAGTCCTATGTTCGATAACGATTACAGCTACCTGGTAGCACGATTGGTGGTCGAACAGGACCGAACCCGTATTGCAACTTGTCCCGAAGCGGCGGTCGCGCATCGGAAATTGGCCGACGCTTATCTCGGGCGTCTGCAATCGATGATATTGGCGCCCGATATGAACAGGAACGGCAGCGGTTCTGCGTCGCGCGCCCCGTCGCGGAATGCTGTTCATGGGGAAGGCGATATCGTTTCGAGCCCGAATATGCGTAGAAAAGATGGTCGTAGGGATAATCCGTTGTGATCGCGCTTGCCGACACACCTCACACTCCGCTGGAGCGAAGCGGGTTTCGGCCCGCGCGTCATCTTCGCGATACCGAGCTTTGTCGCTCCCCCTTCCTTGCAGCGAAGGAACGGCGTGCCCTCGAGCAATCGGTTACGTGGTCAAAGCGGTTCGATCCGCAGAAGGACCTTATCTGCGAAGCCACGAACGCGGACGATCTTCTGATCGTCGCCAGCGGCTGGGCTTACCGCTACTCGTGCGTTGCCGACGGGGGCCGCCAGCTTACCGGGCTGGTCGTGCCCGGCGAAGTCGCCAATCTGGATACGCTGCTCTTCGATCAGGTCAGCTATAGCGTGCGAACGCTAACCGAGGCGACGATCGTCGCGCTGCCCCGATCCCAGGCGCTCGCTCTCGCCGATACGCATCCTGGCATCGCGCGGACCTTCACGGGCATGGCGATGGTCGAGAACGCGATCTCGCGAAAATGGATCGTATCGCTTGGTCGGCGACCGGCGCGCGCGCGCATCGCGCACCTGCTTTGCGAAATCGGTATTCGCCTCGGTGTCGAGGACGATACCGAGATCACGTTCCCGTTCCCGTTGCGTCAGGAACAGATTGGCGACGTGCTCGGACTGACCAATGTTCACGTCAACCGGATGATCCGTCAGTTGCTGGCCAGCGGCTTGATCCAATTGTCCGATCGTGTGCTGACTATCCCCGACGTCGCGGCATTGCGGTATGTCGCCGGGTTCGATCCGTCTTATCTGCATATGGATCGCGTGATCGATTCCGCCGCACGTCCGATAGCGGAGCCTATATGATCGGCGACCCGCATCGCTCGCGCGCGAGTTCGAAGGAGGCCGGCGCGGCCCGGCGATCCGTTCGGGACAGCGATCTCCTTCTCAGGGAGACCAATCATCGGTGTAGCAACGACCTGCAGCTTGTCGTCGGCCTGCTGTCCCTGCAGAGCCAGCGCGTGACGAGCCCCGAGGCGCGTCAGGCCCTGACCGACGCCGTGGAGCGCGTTACGATCCTGGCGCGCGCGCGCAGTACCATTCACGGTGATCAAAAGCCGTCGATCGAGGCTGCGCTACGCCAGGTCTGCGAGGCACTGCATGCGCAAGCGGAACTGCGGTCCATTCTAGTGTCCCTGCAGGTAACGGATCACGTCGATGGCCTGACGTCGGACGAGGTGACTGCGCTTGCCCTCGTCACGAACGAACTGGCCACGAATGCGATCAAGCACGCCTATAAGGACGGGAAGCCTGGACATATTCGCGTCACGCTCGGCAGGGCAGCGAATGGCGATATCTCGATCGTCGTCGACGATGATGGCTTGCCGCTTCCCGAAATACTGCAGCCCAGTCAGGGCGGGCTTGGCTTGGGCTTGGCGCGACGTCTGACCGCGTCGATCGGCGGTCTTTTCATTCCCCCAACGACGGGGTCGAAGGCGTTCGAGCTTCGCGTCTCGGGGAAACTTCGCATCGGCGAAGGCGGTTGAAACCCTGCGGTCGCGAGGCTTGCCATGACGATATCGCACATGCTGCAGGAGTAGTGGATTGACGAACATCCCCCCTGAAAAAGCACGGACGATGGCAAGCGAGATCGATCGGCTGATCGTGGTGGCGGACAGTCATAGCGACTTCGTGCTCAGCGCGCTTCTGTGCACGGCGCGTGACCATCTTGAGCCGCTCAAAGATCGGCAAGCGCCTCTCGAGCGCTGACTTGCAGCAATTTATCGTCGCGACATGCTCTTTGCCGGAGTGACGAATTTGAGAGGCCGGTGGTGATCGATAACGACCAGGTCGCCAATCTGGCGGCGTTGATGCTGTCATTCAGGCAGATGCGTACCGAGGAGTTTCCTCAGGCCCTGTTTGGCGAACCGGGCTGGGAATATCTTCTCGAACTGTTCATCGCGGATGCCCGCGGTGTACGGATGACCGGGCGGCAGATTAGCGAGCGGGCACACATACCTTCGTCGGTCGCCTCGCGGTGGCTCATGTATCTTACCGCGGAAGGTCTCATCATTGGAGATGGCAGCGGGGATCTGGACGACGAATTGACTCTGTCGGGAACTGCGATGGAGAAAATGGAACGGCTGCTTCAGCGCGCACGCGTCTTGCAAAAAGACCTGCCCTGAATCGGATCAATCGGCAAAGAGCGCTTGGTGAATGCCACTGCTTACCATGGGACGGCCGCGGTGCTCGGCGAGTGGGCTGCGCCGTCATACCCGGCAGGCGCTTGAACGCGGACGCTACCCTCAACGCCCGAAGTGACGATCGCTCGATCATCATCAGGCGCGGCAACCGGCAAATACCGGCTCATTGCCTTCGAACGCCCGGTTATGGGTCGTCGTGCCGCCAAGTATGCGCCCGCAGTCTAACTAATCTTCCTCGATTTGAACGGGGCCGGTGTGAACAGCTATTCGGTCTGCTAAAGGATAGCCTGATCGCAAACGATCGAACTTACGCGGATTTCGCAACGGAGCGTCAGCCTATAAGCCGTAGGCATGAGTCCGAGAAACCGTATGTTACACGTCAGTCCGTGTCACGGCACCTCCACGCGTCGTCCCGCAGAAACGCCGCCACGTTGTCCCCTAGCGCGGCGGTTGCGTAGCCGCCTTCCATCACGATCACGCTCGGCACGTCCAGCGCCGCCAGTAGGTTGAAATCGTCCCGCTGGAACGCGAAGTGGAAGATTGAATCGTCGGCATGCCATCCGCTCCGGGGCATTTTCTTGTTTGCCGCAGGCACATAGCTCCGCATCGACACCAACTCGCCGCGCAGGTCGATCACCACACTCTCGATGAGTTTTGCTGCACAGCCGTCGCCTCAGATCGGACAGCGACATCGTTCCACCGAAGTATCGACTACCGTCGCTCTCTGCCCGAAGCGTTCCGGTAGAACCAAGCGTAGTAGGTTTCAGTGACCAAACGCCGGCCATAGCCGTCTGTTCGCAACTCGGACAACATAGTCGGCCCGGCATGGACAAGCGTGCGTCCTTTGAAGCAACCAATCGATTGGTCAAACGATAGGATTCGCAAGCAAAGAACCGCGCTCTTTGAAGCCCTGTCAGGCGGCCTTTGCCGCCATGCGCGCAGCGAGCTTTTCTTCTTCGGTCCAGACCTTGCGCTCGCGCGGTGGCTTGGTCGGCTTGACCTGCTTCACCGGACCGCCGCCAAGCACGGGCGCGCGCTTGGTCGAGTGGCGGGCCACTTCGCAATGCCATTCGTGATCGTCCTGAACGGTCAAGGTACGACCGATCTCCCGTTCCACGTCGTGCAGCCAGGCGCGCTGTTCGGCATCGCACAGCGTGATGGCGAAGCCGCTTCGACCGGCCCGGCCGGTGCGGCCGATCCGGTGGACGTAGCTTTCCGGCAGGCTCGGCAGGTCGTGGTTGAACACGTGGGTCACCGTATCGACGTCGATGCCGCGCGCCGCGATGTCGGTCGCGACGAGCACCTGGACGGTACCGGCACGAAATGCGTCGAGCGCACGTTCGCGTTGGCCCTGCGATTTGTTACCGTGCAATGCCTCGGCCGTGATGCCCGCTTCGCCGATAAACGCGCAGACGTCATTGGCGATGTTCTTCTGAAGCGTGAAGACGACCGCCTGCCCCATGTTGGGGGTTTGCAGAAGCGCGAGCAGCGCCGCCTTCTTGTCGGCTGCGTCGAGAAACATCACGGACTGATTGATGCGATCGACGGTAGTCGACGGCGGTGCGATCTCGACCTTTGCCGGGTCGCGTAACAGGCTGTCGGCCAGCGCGGCGATCGACTTCGGCATCGTTGCCGAGAACAACAGCGTGTGGCGATCCCGCGGCAGCGTCGCTACGATGCGCTCGATCGGCTTCGCGAAACCCATGTCGAGCATCTGGTCGGCTTCGTCCAGCACGAGCGCTTCGAGTCGGGAAAGGTCGCACAGACCTTGCTCGATCAGGTCCAGCAGGCGCCCGGGAGCGGCGACGATGATGTCAACGCCACCCTCGAGCGCCTTGACCTGATGGAACTGGCTGACGCCGCCGAAGATCGTCATCACGCTCGGCTTCACATGACGGCCGAAGCTTTCGAAGCCGGCGGCGATCTGCGACACCAATTCGCGCGTCGGCGCCAATACCAGTACGCGGGCGCCACCCTTGGGCGCCGGACGGGGATCGGCGGCCAGACGGTGCAACAATGGCAGTGCGAAGGCTGCCGTCTTGCCGGTGCCGGTCTGCGCCATGCCGAGCATGTCGCGGCCCTCGAGCAGCATCGGGATCGACTGCGCCTGGATCGGAGTCGGGTTGGTATAGCCCTCTTCGGCTAGCGCCTGCAGCAAGAAGGGCGCCAGCGAGAGATCTGCGAATGTCGTGGTCATGGTACGCGGCGCCTCCAGCGCTGAGCTAGGCTGCGCCGGATAGGCTTAGCGTATTGCGAGCGCGCGCTGGTAGGTTTTATGCTGCACTGCGTCAAACGAAAAGCGGGCATCGCCGATACGTCGTTGGACGCAGATTAACGGCGTGCCGTTGCCGCGCCGGTCGATGGTGCCGAGAGGGCAGCGGTGCAAGGCAACGCTGCCCTCTCGGCACCCGTTCGACTATGCCCCCGCCCCCTCCAAAAGAAGCGTGCTGGCAACGCGTGCAGGTGGAACGACGAAGGTCGATGTTGCGGTTGCCTTGTCCTGGACGACGGCGACGCTCTTACCCTTGGATCGTGCGACTCCGGTGCCGTTCCAGCCATGGACGGTGACGGCGATCGACTTCCACCACGGCTTGAAGCCACCCTCGGGCTTGGCAAAGTCGATCGACAGGCCGGTCGGCGTGATCGTGCAGCGCACTGTCTGGCGGAAATAGCCGCGGCGGGTGTACGCCAAGGTGCGGCCGTCATCCTCGTAAAGCGTCCCCGTGCAGTTCGCGCCGGGATAGACATCGAGCCGCAACGGGCCGTTCGGCGTCTCGGTCGTGCTCTGGACCAGCGGCTGGCGGGGCAGGATCGTGCCGGCGCGGACGAACACGGGCAGGTGATCGAGCCGCGGCGTCTCGGTGACGCGGTCGCCGAGCGTGCGCGCGGTCGGCACGGCTTGCGTCGCTGACTGGATCGGGCCGGCGGCGGCGGGCTCGGGCGTGCCGACGCGCTGCCCGGTCCAGTAATCATACCAGCCACCAGCGGGGAGGCAGACGTCGTAGACCTGCGGCGACTCCGGCTTGGGCGGCGGCGCGATCAGCAGCGACTTGCCGAGCGTGAACGCCATCGACTGGTCGCACGATGCGGTCGCGGCGGCCGGGTAATCGTAGAACACAGGGCGCATGATCGGATCGCCGAACCGCGCATTCTGGTCCGCCAGCGCGTAGAAATACGGCATCAGGCGATAGCGCTCCTCGATGAAGCGGCGGCGGATCGCGAGGTGGTCGGGGCCGTCGACCCAGGGTTCGACGCGGGGCGTGCCGGTCGCCGAGTGGTTGCGGAACACCGGCGTGAACGCGCCGATCTCGGTCCAGCGCGTGAGCAGATCGGGGCTCGGGCCGCCCGCGAAGCCGCTGACATCGGCGGCGCTGTAGCCGAAGCCCGACAGGCCGAGGTTGATGATCTGCTGCACCGACAGCTTTAGGTGATCCCAGGTCGCGCTGTTGTCGCCGGTCCAGGTGACCGCATAACGCTGTCCGCCGGCATAGCTCGCACGCGTCATCACGAACGGACGCTCGTCGGGACGCAGTTTGAGCAGGCCGTCGAACGTCGCGCGCGTGTTGAGCATGCCGTAGACGTTGTGCGCCTCGCGGTGATCGGTGATGCGCGCGGCGAAATCGTCGCTGTCGATACGGTGGCGGGTGTCGAGCGGCATCGTCTTGGTCGGCGTCTCGAAGATCGCCGGCTCGTTCATGTCGTTCCAGAAGCCTGCGATCCCGGCGTCGAGGAAGCCCTTATACTGCTCGCCCCACCACGTCCTTGCGGCGGTCTTGGTGAAGTCCGGGAACACCGACCGGCCTGGCCAGACCGGCGCGACATAGGGGCTGCCATCGGCGTTCTTGATGAACGCGTCGGCCTTCATCCCGCTCTGGTACGGCGCATAGCCCTGCTCGACCGCGGCGATGTGGAGGTCGGTGATCGCGACCAGCTTGATCCCGTCCGCCTTCATCTCGGTGGCGAGCTTGGGGAGGTCGGGGAAGGTTTTGGCGTCGGTGGTGAACGGGCGGTTGCGATCCTGATAGCCGATGTCGAGCCAGATCACGTCGGTCGGTACGCGGTCGCTGCGCAGGCGCGCGGCGATCTGGCGAACCTCGTCGGCGCTGCCATAGCTGTAGCGCGACTGCTGATAGCCGAGCGCCCATTTCGGTGCGAGCGGGGCGTGGCCGGTCAGGTCGGCATAACGCCGCGTGACCTCGGCCATCGATGGCCCGGCGATGAAGTAATAGTCGATCGGGCCGTCGGGGCCGCCGAACGAGAGCGTCTCGGCATCGCGGTGGCCGAAGTCGAACCAGGTGCGGTAGGTGTTGTCGAGCAGGATGCCGTAGCTGCCGCCCGCGCCGCCGGTGCCGATGAAGAAGGGTATCGACTTGTAGATCGGATCGTCCGCGCTGCTGAACCCGAACGCGTCGGTGTTCCAGTCGACGAAACCGTGGCCGCGCCGGTCGAGGCCCTGCGTCTTGTCGCCCAGGCCGTAGAAATGCTCCGAGATCGGCAGCGTCTTCGAGATCGCGAACGCCTTGCCGTCGGTCGCGACTGGGGCGGCGTCTGCGGAGATGATCTTGCCGTCGAGCGTCTCGAACGTGATCGCGCCGCCGGCACCGACGCGTACGCGGACGCTGGCGGTGGCGAAGCCGTCGGGGGCGGCGGCCACGGCGATCTTCTGGTGGCGGATCGCGGCGGGGACGGCCCAGCTGGCGTCCTCCGGGAACACGCCGTTCTTCGCGACGCGGACGCGCACGAGTCCGTCGGTCATCGCGGTGATCCGCGTAACCGTCGTCCCGACCTGGACCTCGACGCCGTCGCGGCTCGGGATCAGCTTGGGCGCTGCGACGACGCTAGTCTGGGCCTGGACGGGCGTGCTGCAGATGGCGGCGGTGGCGGCGAGCAGGAGGGCGATGCGTTTCATACGTGATCCTTGTGGTCCGCCAGGCGGCGGAGGCGAGAGGCGTGCGACCCGAAATTCAATGCGCAGCGGGTCAGGAAATCGTCGATCCGCGGCATATCGACCGGATCGATATCGGGACCGGGCGGGGTGAGCCGCGCGGTGTCGGGAAAGGTGCCGTAACCGGCGAACAGGCAGTGCCAGCTGATCGCGGAATAATAGCGCGCGAGCCCGGCGCGATCGATTGCCGCGACCATGTCGGCGCCGGTGAACCAGGTGGACATCAGCATCTTCAGGTCGTCGGACAGGGCGTCCACGCCGCGCGCTTCCGCCCAATAGCCGGTGGGATCGTCGTGGCGCTGGTTCAGGCGGTAGTGCGCGACGATGTAATCGCGGACGCCATCGTAGCGCGCGGCGATCCGGGTGTTGAACGCGGTGCGGACCGCGTCGGTCGCGCCGCCCTGATCGACCATGTCGAGGAACGCCTCGACGGTGGCGATGACGAGGTGCAGCGCGGTTGCTTCGAGCGGTTCGATGAAGCCTTGGGCCAGCCCTACCGCGAGCGCGTTATGCGACCAGCTGTCGCGGACGCGGCCGACGCGCATCTTGAGATGGCGCGCTTCGCCGGTCTCGACGCCGATATGTGCGCGGAGTTCTGCTTCGGCCTGCGCTTCGGTCAGGTGGCGGCTGGAATAGACGTAGCCGTTGCCGTTTCGACTGGTCAGCGGGATGTGCCACGCCCAGCCCGCCGACAGCGCGGTCGCACGGGTCTGGCTGGGGATCGGCGCGCCGGGGGCGTGCGCGGTCGGCATCACCACCGCGCGGTCGTTGAACAGCGCGTCGGCGTAGCTGACGAAGGGCATTTCCAGCGCGCCGAAGATCGTGCTGCGAAACCCGCTGGCGTCGACGAAGATGTCGCCTGCGATGCGCTCGCCATCGGTATCGATCAGCGCGGCGATGTCGCCGTTCGGGGCGCGCTCGACGCTGGCGATCCGCCGTTGGAGGTGGACGACGCCAAGCGCTTTGGTCGCGTGCTTGGCTAAGAAAGCCCCGACTTTGTACGCATCGAAATGATAGCCGTAGCTGACCTCGAACGGGAAGTTGGCGGCAGGTTGCGGCGCGCAGTTCGCGGCGGCGAGGCGAGCGGGGAGCAGGAACTGGTCGGGGTGCGCCTCGACGTCGCGTCCTGTTCGTCTTGCCCGCGTGTTGTAGAAGAATTGCGGCGCGGTGTGGCCGTCGAGCGCGGTGGGGAAGGGGTGGAAATAACGCTCGTACCCGGCACGGTCGGACCAGCCCTCGAAGCCGATCCCGAGCTTGTAGGTCGCATCGCATGCGGGCATCCAGTCGGCTTCGGCGATGCCGAGCGTGTCGAAGAAGTGCTTTAACTGCGGCGTCGATCCTTCGCCGACGCCGACGATGCCGATCTCCGGGCTTTCGACCAGCGTGACGCGAACGCCGCGCGCGCGCCAGCGATGCGCGACCAGGCACGCGGTCATCCACCCGGCGGTGCCGCCGCCGAGGATGACGATGTGCTGGCCGCGCCCGTCGATCACCGCCGCAGCACCAGCCCGGACAGCGGCGGCAGCGTCGTCGTGTCGGCGCCATCGGTCGCAAACAGCATGTCGCCGTCGGTGGCAATGCCGGTTGGCCAGCCGCGCGGTTCGTCGCCGAGGTTGAACGCGCAGAGCAGCGTCTCGTTGTCAGCCTCGCGCTCGAAAGCGATCACTGCATCGTCGCTGTGGACGATCCGAAGGCTGCCCAGCCGCAACGCCGGATGCGCCTTCCGTGCGGCGATCAGCGTCCTTGTCCAGTGCAGGAGCGACGTCGCATCCGCTTCCTGCGCGTCGACCGCGATCGCGCGGTGGTCCTCCCCGAACGGCAGCCACGGCTGGGTGCTGCCGAACCCGAGATCGGGCGCCGTGCCGATCCACGGCATTGGGGTGCGGGCGCCGTCTCGGGACAGCGTCAACGGCCAGTTCGCGATCGCCTCGGGATCGAGCAGGTCGGCGAAGGCGATGTCGACTTGCGTCAGCCCCAGCTCTTCGCCCTGATACAGGAAGATGTTGCCGCGCAGTGCGACGAGCAGCAGGATCTTCATCCGCGCGAACGCCTCGCGCTGGTCGGGCGTCGTCCAGCGCGAGATCGCGCGTGGCGCGTCGTGGTTCTCGAACGCCCAGCTCGGCCAGCCGAGACCCGGGGTATCGGGCCAGTTGCCGACCGCATCGACGATCAAGTCGGGCGTCAGCCGGTCCGCGTACAGGAAGTCGAAGCCGTACGCGCTGTTGAGCCGGCCATTGCCGCCGGTGAACAGCTTCATCTCGCGGTCGCTGTCGTCGCCGCCGACTTCGGCGACCGTGAACCCCGCGCCATATTCGTCGAGCAACGCGCGGATCCGCTCGATGAACCCGACGATGTCCGGATGGCTCTGGTTGTGCAGCTTAAGCTGGAAATCGAACGACCGCGTGCGTGCGCGATTGGTCGCTGGCGCGGGCGGATTGTCGGTCAGCGCCGGGTCGTGCATCGCGAAGTTTATCGCATCGAGGCGGAAGCCGTCGACGCCGCGATCGAGCCAGAACCGCGCCGTCGCGATCAGCTCGTCCTGCACCGCGGGATTATGCCCGTTGAGTTGCGGCTGGTCCTTCAGGAAATTGTGCATGTAATATTGGCCGCGTCGCGCGTCCCAGGTCCAGGCTGGGCCGCCGAACACCGACTGCCAGTTCGACGGCGGCGTGCCGTCGGGCTTGGCATCCGCCCAGACGTACCAGTCCGCCTTGTCGCCGCTGCGCGACGCACGGCTCTGGCGGAACCAGTCATGCTCCTCCGAGGTGTGCGAATAGACCTGATCGATGATGATCTTGAGCCCGAGCGTATGCGCGCGCGCGATCAGCGCATCGAAATCGGCGAGCGTGCCGAAGATCGGATCGACGTCGCGGTAATCCGACACGTCGTAGCCGAAGTCCGCCATCGGCGAGGTGAAGAACGGCGACAGCCACACCGCGTCGACGCCGAGGCTGGCGACATAATCGAGATGCGCGGTGATACCCGGCAGGTCGCCGATCCCGTCGTCGTTCGAGTCCGCGAAACTACGGGGATAGATCTGATAGATCGTCGCGCCCTTCCACCACGGGTGGTCGGCAGCGGACTCAGGCAATCGTGCAGGCATCAACGAGTCTCCGCGGCGCAGACGGCATAGCCGAACGCGGGCAGGGTTAGGGTTACACTGCCGGGGGCGGCAGCGCGGGACGCACATTTCTCGGCGAGCGTAGCGAAGCGCGTGGAGCCGATCTCGACCTGCACCGCCTGCGTCAGCGGCTTGGCGGAGGTGTTGAACGCCATCAGGATTTCCGCGCCGGTCGACGGATCGAAGCGCGAAACCGCGAGCAGGCCCGGTGTCTCGCTACGGCTACGGATCACCGTCCGGCCACGCGTGAGCGCCGGATGCGCGACGCGGATCTTCGACAGTTCGGCGATCTGGCGGAACAGCGGATTGGTCTCGCCAAAGCTCTCGGTCGCGGTCGTCTTGGTCGTGCCGAGCAGGCGGTTGTCGTTGTAGATCGCGACCTTCGACGCGAACATGTCCTCGCGCGCGTCCTGATCGTTGCCGTCGCCGACAAAGCCCTGTTCGTCGCCCGAATAGATCGTCGGCACGCCGCGCAGCGTCAGCAGCATCGCGTTCGACAGCAGGACGCGCTTCAGCACTTCCTCGTCGGATGCCTGCGGGAACGCTTTCCGCACGTAGGTGGCGAAGCGGCCGTCGTCGTGGTTGCCGGTGAAGGTCGGCAGGATCGCCGCGGTGTCGACGCCCTTCGCATACAGCACGTCGCCGTCGAACAAAGCCTCGAACGCATCGGTACCGCGCGTGCCGGCGACCGTCTCGACCACCGCCTGGCGGAACGCGAAGTCGAGCACTGCGGGCAGCTTGTCGACGACCGTGTGCTGCGCGAGCACCGCCGGACGGACCTCGTGATCGGAGACTTCGCCGAAGATGTGGAAGTTCGGGATGCCGTTCGCCTGCGCGCGCGTCAGCATCGCCGGCACGAACTGCGCCCAGAATTCGGGGTTCACGTGACGCGCGGTGTCGATGCGGAAGCCGTCGACCTTGAACCGGTCGATCCATGATCCGAAGATGTCGATCATCCCGCTCACGACGCGCGGGTTCTCCGTCATCACGTCGTCGAGCCCCGAGAAATCGCCCATCGTCGAGCTCTCGTTCATGAACGTGGTGTCGCCGCGATTATGGTAATAGATCGGGTCGTTGAGCCACGCTGGCACCTTCACGGTCCGCTCGGCAGCGGGCACGTACGGCGTGTAGGCATAGGTCGTGTCGGTCAGCTTGGCGAAGTTCGCCGTGGTCCGCACGTCGTCGCCGACGAACCCGCCATTGATCGCCTTCCCGCCGACGCCGCCCTTGCGCTGGTACGGATAGGTCGCGCGGTCGCGGTACGGGCAGGGCATGCCGACCGCGCATTCGCGGTACTGGATCACGTCCGCGGTGTGGTTGATGATGATGTCCATATACACCTTCATCCCGCGCGCGTGCGCCGCATCGACGAAGGCGGTCATGTCGGCATTGGTGCCGAGATGCGGGTCGACCTGCGTGAAGTCGGTGATCCAGTAACCGTGATAGCCCGCGGACTCGCGGCCCGGCGAACCCTGCACCGCTTTGTTCTTGAAGATCGGCCCGAGCCAGATCGCGGTCGCGCCGAGATGCTGGATATAGTCGAGCCGCTTGGTCAGGCCCTTCAGATCGCCGCCGTGATAGAAGCCCTTGGCGGTTGGGTCATAACCGGTCTTGAGGCGATCGCCGGCGATCCCGCCGCGATCGTTCGACGGGTCGGCATTCTCGAACCGGTCGGGCAGCACGAAATAGATCACCTCGTCCTGCGGCGCACGCGCGCGGTAGTCGGCGGGCGGCACGGCGGCCGCGCCGGACAGCGCGAGTAGGATGGCGGCGGCGATGCTCATGCGCCGAGCCCTGCCGGTGCCGCGCAATGCTGTGCGACGAACGCCGCGTGATCCTGCATCTGGCCCGCCTCGCGCGCGTTGAGCTTGTCGATCGTGTCCATGAATTCCCCCAGGTCGCTCGTCGATATCGCGTCCGCCAATGGATGGTGGCCCGCCGGTATGATGCCTTGTCCCGCCAGCACCTGAAGCCAGCCGACTTCGGTGAACAGCTCCTCATGCTCGCGGACGATGTGGCCGTTGCCGCGCCAAAGTTCGATCTTCGCGGCGAGCGTGTCGGGCACGGCCATGTCGCGGCACTGGCGCCAGAACGGCGTGTCGTCGCGCGTTGTCGCCTTGTAGTGGAGGATGATGAAGTCGCGGATGCGCTCGTATTCGAAGTCGCTCTGGCGGTTGAACTCGCTACGATCGGCGTCGGCGATGACGCGGCCAGGCAAGAGCTTGAGCAGGCGCGAGATCGCCGACTGGATCAGGTGGATGCTGGTGGATTCGAGCGGTTCCATGAACCCGGCAGCGAGCCCGATCGCGACGACGTTGCGGTTCCACATCCGCTTGCGGCGGCCGGTGCGGAACGCGATCGTCCGCGGGTCCGCCATCGCCGAGGTGTCGAGTCCGCTGAGCAACGTCGCGGTCGCCTCGTCCTCGCTGATGTGCGCGCTGGAGAAGACGACGCCGTTGCCGGTCCGGTGCTGCAACGGGATCCGCCACTGCCAGCCGGCGGCGTGTGCGGTCGAGCGCGTGTACGGCGTGAACTTTTCGCTCCGCGCCGATGGCACCGCAATGGCACGGTCGCACGGCAGCCAGTGCGTCCAGTCCTCGTAGCCGGTGCCCAGCGCCTCCTCGATCAGCAGCCCGCGAAAGCCGGTGCAGTCGATATACAAGTCGGCGGCGACGGTCGTACCGTTATCCAGCACGAGTCCGGAGACATCGCCGCTCTCGCCATCGCGGGTGACGCGGACGATCTTGCCCTCGATCCGATTGACGCCGCGGGTCTCGGAATAGCGCCGCAGGTAGCGCGCATAGAGTCCCGCATCGAAATGATAGGCGTACGGCATCGACGGCAGCGTCCGCGCGGTACGAGCTGGCCCCCGCTGCATCCGCTCGGCGAGCGCCGCGTGCGTATTCAACGAATAGGCGCCCAGATCGCCGGCGAGCCCGAGCGACCGCGCGCGCAGCCAATATTGGTGGAACGGCAACAGGCCGACGTCACGCCCGACATCGCCGAACGCGTGCATGTAGCGATGGCCCGGCTTGAACCAGTCGACGAACTCGATCCCGAGCTTGAACGTGCCCCCGGTCGCGCGGAGGAACGCGTCCTCGTCGAGACCGAGCGCATCGTTGAACAGATGGATCTGCGGAATCGTCGCCTCGCCGACGCCGACGGTACCGATGTCGTCGGACTCGATCAGGTCGATCTCGTACCCCGTCTCCAGGAACCGCGCGAAGGTTGCCGCCGCCATCCAGCCGGCGGTACCGCCACCGGCGATCACGATACGCAAAGGGTGATTGGCCATGGTTTACGTCCCCGCTTCGAAACCGTCAGGTGCCGCCACTGCGGAGCAAATACGGGGCGGCGTGAACCGCCCCGCCATCGACATCAGAACTTGCCCGTTAGAACTTGTACGTGATGCCGACATAGTAGTCGCGACCATAGCGCTGGTAGTCGATCACCTGGCGCTGGTCGCCGTTCTGGTAGGTCACAAACGGCCGGTCGGTCAGGTTCTTCGCCTGCGCCAGGATCGCGAAGTTCGCGAGCGGGCCGCTCTGGAACTCATACCCGATCTGCGCATCCAGGATCCCTTCCGACCGCGCGGTGCGATACGTCGGGGTAGCCGACAGACCGGCGACTTCGGCAAGGAAGCTCGAGCGGTAGCGATAATTCGCGCGCGCCTGGAAGCCCCATTTTTCGAAATAGATCGTGCCGCTGCCGGTCCACTTGGACAGGCCTGGCAGGGTGATCGCCTCGGTCGGATTGCTGCCGTACTTGATCGTCGACTGCGTATAGTTGCCGCTCGCGAACATGCCGAACCCGTCGAGCGCGGAGGTGATCGCCTTGAACGGCAGCGACAGCGTGCCTTCGACGCCCAGCACTTCGCCGCGGCCGGTATTGTCGGGCAACGAGACGTTGCCGATGGTCTGGCCCGCCGCGATTACCTGCGCCTGCTGCGCCGGAGTCAGCGCCGGCAACAGTGCCGAGAAGTCGTAGGGCAGCGAGTTGTTCGGATCGACGAAGTCGGTGAGGTGCTTGAAATACCCCGACAGCGCGACATAGCCGCCACCGCTGAAATACTTCTCGAACGACAGGTCGATGTTGGTCGACTGATAGGGCTTCAGATTGACGTTGCCGCCGGTCGACGTGAACACCGGGAACAGGCCGGCAGGCGTCTGGCCGATGTTGGTTAGGTTGATGGCGACGTCCTGCGTGATGCGTTCCTGGTCGAGGCGCGGGCGCACCATCGTCTGCGATGCGCCGACCTTGACGAAGCCCAGCGGGATCAGCTCGACCGACATCGTCGCGGACGGCAGGAAGTTGGTGTATTTCACCGACTCCTTCACCGGTGCGATCGTCACCGCGCCACCGACGACGCTGGCGATCTGGCCGGTCGAGCTCTGGTCCGAATGCACCACCTGTGCGCCGATCGAGCCCTTCAACGGCTTGTCGCCGACCAGTCCGTCGATCGTGACCTTGGCATAGCCGGTCCAGATCTTTTCGAGCACGACATTGTCGCGGACCAGGGAGGACGGACGGCCGTCGAACGCTGCATTCAGCGAATTATTGTAGAGATACAGCGGGTCGAGCGTCAGCATCTGCGGGATGCCAAGATAACCGAGTGCGACGTTCGAGCCGAGCAGCGCTTCGCTCGGCACGTTGCCGCTCAGCGGCGAACCGCTTGCCTCGGTGCAGTTTGTGCCGCCGCCGGTCGGGCAGAGGAAATAGGAGGTGTACGCGCTGGTCTTCTCGCGCTGGCTGTAATTGCCGCCCGCTTCCCAGCCCTTGAGCACGCTGTTCGAGAACTCGCCGTTGAGGCTGGCGCGGAGCGACTTCAGATCGTCCTTGAAGCTCGGCCGGTTGAGGAAGCCCGACTGGACGACCTGCTGCGTGCCGTTGTTGCCCCAACCCTGCGGGTCGGTCAGCTTGAAGACGTTGGTGTCCGTGTAATCGAGCGTCGGCGAGAAGGTGTAGGTGCCGTTGCCGTTCTGCTTCACGGTGACGGTATCCGCCGCGCCGCTCTTGGCGAAGCCGGTGCCGGTGTTGGTCTCGAGCAGGAAGTCGGTGCGATCCGCACGGCTCCAGCTCGCGTCGACGTTCAGGTGGATCGTGTCGGTCAGCTTCAGGTCGTTGTTCCAGCCGAACGAGTAATTGTCCGCCTTGCGCTGATTGTAGTCGTTGCGCTGTACCGCGAAGACGTTGCTGAACGTCGCGCCGGTCGCGAAGCCGTTGGCGACGGTCACGCCGGAAACGGTCGTGCCGCCGGGCGCGGTCGGGGTCGTCAACTGACCAGCCAGCGGAAATTCGATGCCGCGCAGGATCTGCGTTTCCTCGAAGTGCGAATACAGCGCGTCGAACGTCGAATGAAAGCTGTCGGACGGCTGCCACTCGATCGTCGCGACGCCGCCGTAGCGCTTCAGTTCGTTCGACTGGACATAGGGCTTGGCGCCGTTGACCAGGAACGGGTCGGCCGCGGTGCCGGTGCCGCTATAGCCCCAGGCGTTGTAGCGCTCGTTCTGCGACGGCGTCTGCGTCGCGGACACGCCGATCGCGATGCCGAGCGTGTCGTTGGCGAACTTGTCGACATAGGTCGCCGACGCACGATAGCCGTAGCGCGTGCCGTCGGGGTTGAGCTTGTCGATGCCGTTCATCTGGCCGCGCGCGCTGATCGCGACGATCCGGTTGGGCTGGTCGAGCGGACGCAGCATCCGCAAATCGACCGTGCCGGCGATACCGGCGGCGATCAGCGATGCGTCGGCCGACTTGTAGACGTTGACGGTCTTGAAAAATTCCGACGGATATTGGTCGAACTCGACGCCGCGGTTGTCGCCGGTCGTCACCTGTTCGCGGCCGTTGAGCAGCGTGGTCGAGAAATCGGGGCCGAGACCGCGGATCGACAGGCGCTGGTCGCGGCCTTCGAGGCGCTGTGCGGTGACGCCCGGGAGGCGGGCAAGCGAATCCGCGATCGATACGTCGGGCAGCTTGCCGATGTCCTCGGCGGAGACCGAGTCGACGATCAGGACCGACTGGCGCTTGATCTTGGCGGAAGATTCCAGGCCGGCGCGGATGCCGGTGACGACGATCTCGTCCCCGCCCGCCTCATTCCCGCCCGCCTCATTCCCGCCTGCGGCATCGTCCTGCGATGCGGTGGGCGCGGCATCGGCGGGCTGTGGCGTTGGTGCCGCGACGGTCGGGACCGCATCGATCTGCGCTGGCGCGGTCGGATTTGCGTTCGGCGTGCCGGGGATCGCCTGCGCGAACACGGCCTGTCCGGGCAGGATCAGCGCGGCGGCCAGTGCGGTCGCGCTGACGCGGAGCGCGAGGCGGCTGTGCGCGGAAACGCGGGTCGTGGCGCGCGCGCGGCACGGTGCAAAATTGCTCATGAATACCCCTTTGGCGGGAATGATCCCGCGCATCCTCAATGACTTGTGTCGGTAGCCTCGACGTCGTGCTTTCGCGTCGATTGTCGCAAGACGGCTATATTTCGGGTCGGGGCGTTGCAAAAGGGACGGGCATACGTATTCACTGGTTCATGCAGTCCCTGTCTCTTTTGGACCACTTTCGCCCGACAAGGCTCCGATAATGGGCCGCCGACCGACCTCGTTCGACATCGCGCAATTGGCGGGTGTGTCGCAGCCGACCGTGTCGCGTGCGCTCCGCGGATCGAAGTCGGTCAACGCCCAGACCCGGCAGCGGATCGAGGCGATCGCGCAAAGCCTGCATTATGCCGTCGACAAGCACGCGTCGTCGTTGCGGAGCCAATCGGCGAACACGCTGGCGCTCCTGTTCTTCGAGGAACCAGCCGAAGACGAGTCGACGATCAACCCGTTTTTCCTCTCGATGCTGGGGTCGATCACGCACGCCTGTGCCCGCGCCGGCTACGATCTGCTGATCTCGTTCCAGCAATTGTCGGGCGACTGGCACGTCGATTACCAGGACAGCCGCAAGGCCGACGGTATCATCCTGCTCGGCTACGGGGATTACGAAGCCTACCGCGCCCGGCTCGATCACCTGACGGAACAGGGGACCAAGGTCGTCCGCTGGGGCGCGGTCGGAACGGGGCCGGCGGGGATCACGGTCGGCTCGGACAATCGCGGCGGTGGTGAAGCGGCGACCGCCCACCTGATCGCCCGCGGCCGGCGGCGGATCGCGTTCCTCGGCGCGGCGGATGGACGGTATCCCGAACTCGAAGATCGCTATCGCGGGTATCTGGACGCGCTCGCCGCCGCCGGAATCGAAGCGGACGTGGCGTTGCAGGTCGACGCGATCACCACCGAAGATGCCGGACAGGATGCCATTGCCGAACTCGCGCGTCGCGGTGCGGACTACGACGCGATTTTCGCGGCAAGCGACAGCATTGCGATCGGCGCGATGCGCGCGCTGGCGACCGCGGGGCGATCGATCCCGGACGACGTCGCGATCGTGGGCTTCGACGATATCGCCTCGGCGCAACTGACCAACCCACCGCTGACGACAGTCGCACAGGACGCGCGTCGGGCAGGGGAGGCATTGGTACGGACCCTGCTAGCAAAACTTCGCGGCGAAGTGTCCAACGACGCCCCGCTGCCGACGCATCTGGTGGTGCGCGCGAGCAGTGGTGCGTAACCCAGGACTTCATCTCCCCCTCTTGCGTTAGAAGAGAGTCCACAATCCCGTCATCCTGACGAAAGTCAGGATCCAGAGCCATAAGGCCCTGTCCGTCATGACTCTGGATCAGTCGTCGAACAGGAACAGGTTCAGCGTCAGCCGCCCGGCTAGCGGATCAGCGTTGAGGACCACTTCAGGCGGCAGATAGGCGCAGTGCAGCGTATTCCCCGCATAGATGAGCGCGCGGTTGAAGCGCGCCGGCTGCACCGCGATGCACTCGTACAATGGCGTATCCCCAGCGATATACTCCGCGTCCGGCACGCCATGCGCTTGCACATCATGCTCCAGTTCCGTCCTGAACCGATCCAGCCGCCCCGCATCGACACTCTCGAACCCGGTCGCGCGCTGCCGGTAGAAGGCGGTGCCGCCTTGCTCCCCGTGGCCCAGAAACAGCAACACCGCGATCCGCCGCGACTCCACACCGTCGAAATGTGGCAGCCGCTGGATCGGTGCCAGATCGGCAGGCGCCGTAGTGACGAGCGAGTAATAGGCCTCCGACACCGCAGGCACCGGATCGAGGCCGAAATGCTCCGCGAGCAACGGTGCGATCCGGCGGCGCATCGTCTCGGCCAGGCGCGGCGGTACTTCGGCGCGGACACCTGGATAATGTGGCCCGATCGCCGTCATGCGCAGGCTCGCCGCATCCTCGCGCAGCGCATCCGGATCGGGCCAGAAATCGTCGATCGCGATCAACGGCCGTCGCTCGCTGCCCTGGTGGTGAAGAATGGCTCTCGTCGTGTCGATCATCGCTTCCGGTCATGCCGTGGCGGCAAGGCCCTGCGCAAGGTATTCGTATGCATGGTTGTTTTGCCGGTCGCTTGACGGCAAGCCGCCTCGTCAGGACCGCCGCGTAAACAAGCGACGGCCGATCAGGAGAGCCGCATTTGACCGAGAAACCAGTCCAGGGCTTTGGCGGTCTCTGGAATATCAGCTTCGGCTTTTTCGGAATCCAGATCGGCTTCGCGTTGCAGAACGCCAATATGAGCCGAATTTTCCAGACGCTTGGCGGATCGCTCGACGACCTTTCCTATCTATGGGTCGCCGCGCCGCTGACCGGGCTGCTCGTTCAGCCGATCATCGGCCATTACAGCGATCGGACCTGGACCCGCTTCGGCCGTCGTCGCCCGTATTTCTTCGCCGGTGCCGTGCTCGCCGCGCTCGCGCTGTTCGTGATGCCCGAGGCGAAGATGCTCTGGCTCGCCGCGCTGACGCTGTGGGTGCTCGACGCCTCGGTCAACGTCTCGATGGAGCCGTTCCGCGCGTTCGTCGGCGACATGCTGCGGAAAGACCAGCACACCGCAGGCTATGCGCTGCAGACCGCGTTCATCGGTGCCGGCGCGGTGGTCGGCTCGATCTTCCCATTCGTGCTCGCGCATCTCGGCGTGTCGGGCAATGCGCTGGCGGGCGTACCCGATACGGTGCGGTACAGCTTCTGGTTCGGTGGGGCCGCCCTGTTGCTGGCGGTACTCTGGACGGTCGGCAACACGCGCGAATACAGCCCGGCGGAGATGGCGGCGTTCGGCGAACACGACCCCGACGAAGCGCTCGCAACACCGGTCCGTGCGCTCGCCAGCCGCGGCTTCGCGAGCGGCATCGCCTGGATCGTCGCCGGGATCGCGGTCATCATCGCAGTGCCCGAACTGGCGCTCCAGAAGGAAGTGTACCTCCTCGGGGGCCTGCTCGTCGCATATGGTGCAGCCAGCTTTGCAGCGATCAGCCTCGCGCGCAGCGGCAACACCGACAACGCTCTAGCCCAGATCGTCGGCGATTTCGGCGACATGCCCGACGTGATGAAACGTCTAGCGCTCGTCCAGTTCTTCAGCTGGTCCGCGCTATTCATCATGTGGATCTTCAGCACACCCGTCGTGGCGCAGTATATGTACGGATCGAGCGACGCGACGAGTGCTGCGTACAACGCCGGCAGCGACTGGGTCGGCGTCCTGTTCGCGGTCTACAACGCGGTCGCCGCTCTGGTCGCGCTGCTGATCCTGCCCCGGCTGGCGAAGCGGATCGGCCGCGTGAAGACCCACATCGTGTGCTTGCTCTGCGGCGCCGCCGGGTTTGCGAGCTTCCTCGTGGTGCGCGACCCGACCCTGCTGATCGTCAGCGAGGTGGGCGTCGGCATCGCCTGGGCGTCGATCCTCGCCATGCCCTACGCGATCCTGGCCTCCAGCCTGCCGCAGGCCAAGCTCGGCATCTACATGGGCCTGTTCAACATCTTCATCGTGCTTCCACAGCTGCTGGTCGCGACGCTGATGGGGTCGGTGCTGAAGGCGCTCTTCCCGACCGAGCCGATCTGGACGATGGCGTTCGCCGCTTTCGTCATGGCGCTTGCCGCACTGGCGATGCTACGCGTCCCCGAGCTTCCCGACCGGGCCTCGTGACGTGACCCGTATCGCGTCCAGTTTCGCGGGTATGAAATACCTGCTCGCCGCGTCGCTGCTGCTATCCTCGCCGGCATTCGCCCAATCGTCTGCGGCGACTCGTACGGTATCGGTAGGCAGCTTCGATCGCGTTCATGTCGAGGGGCCGTTCGAGGTTCGCGTCACGATCGGCTCGCCGCGCGCCACGATAGTCGGGTCGCGTTCCGACAATGCCGTCGTGGTGCCCGTCGATGGGACGGCGCTGTCGGTCCGCAGGGATATAGGCGGCTGGAGAACAGCCCCGCAATGCAAGCGCAGGACCGATCGTCGTGATGCTCACCACGCCTGGGCTGACCTCGGCGAGCGTTGCCGCAGGTGGGCGACTGACGATCGCGAAGATGCGCGGGATGCGCGTGGATGTGACGGTCAGCGGCGATGGCAGCCTCGCGCTGGCGGCGGCGGACACCGATCAGCTGAACGCGACGTTGATCGGCTCCGGTCAGATGAGCCTCGCGGGCCGAGCGGCGCGAGCGCGGCTGGTTACCAGCGGACCGGGGGCGATCGATGCGTCGGCGTTGGCGGTGAACGACCTGACCGTCCATCTCGACGGCGTCGGCGAGACCAGGGCGGCGGCGCGCTATACCGCGCAAGTGACGAACACCGGGCTGGGCATGGTGACGGTCACCGGCAACGCGAAATGTCGAGTGAATGCGGCAGCCGGCGGGCCAGTGACATGCGGGACGGCGGCTACGCGTGGAGCGCCGTAGCCGCGCTCACAGAGCGCGCGCCTAGATCAGCGCCAGTTCCGCCAGCTTCGTCATCAACGCCGGCGGCATCACGTCCAGACCGGTCGCGTCGCCGCCCAGATCGAGCGGTGCATCCGCCCCCTCCAGATACCGCCAGCCCTGATGCGCGCGCTTGGGCCGCGCCTGTACCAGCACGAGTTTCGGATCGATGTGAATCGCCACGCGACCCTCCTCCGCCTCGTCGAACCCGAGGATAGGCGAGCGGGCGATCAGCTGGTGCTTGAGGATCCAGAACATCGAGCCCTGACCGGTTACCTCCTCATGACGCTTGGGCAAATAGCGCGTCGTGAGGAACACCGGCCCCTCCTCGCCGCGCAGGCGCAACCGCTCGGCGAGATGATCGACGCTTTCCGCGCCGAACGCGACTTTGGTGAGGTGGAGCGGCATGTTGCTGGAAATGGGCGCTAAAGCCGGACGATCAACCGTGAAGGCCCCAAAGACTCGCCAGCCCGAGGAACGAGAAGAATCCCATCGTATCGGTCATCGTCGTCACGAACACCGCGGACGACACCGCGGGATCGATCCGGAACTTGTCGAGCGTTACCGGCACCAGCACGCCGCTCAGCCCGGCGGTGAGGTTGTTCACCAGCATCGCCGCGGCGATTACCAGCGACAGGTCGGTGTTGCGGAAGATAACGTATGTCCCAAGGCCGATCAGCGTCCCCAGCATCACGCCATTGGCGGCGGCGATGCGGAACTCGCGCCCGATCATCCGCGTGGTGTTGGAACTCGTCAGCTGGTTGGTCGCCAGCGCGCGCACCACCACCGCCAGCGTCTGCGTCCCCGCATTGCCGCCCATCCCCGATACGATCGGCATCAGCACGGCGAGCAACGCGAAGCTCGCGATCGTCCCCTGAAACAAGCCCACGACCGACGACGCGACCATCGCCGTGCCCAGATTGACGACCAGCCAAATGAACCGCGTCCGCACCGTCAGCCGGATCGGCTCGTTGATGTCGCCATCGCCTGCACCCGCGAGACGCAACGTATCTTCGCCCGCCTCTTCGGAAATGATGTGCACGATGTCGTCGACCGTGATCATCCCGACCAGCCGGCCGCCATGGTCGACCACCGCGGCCGAGATCAGCGCGTATTTCTGGAAGCGCAGTGCGACTTCCTCCTGGTCCATGTCGACCGGGATCAGCGTCTGCTCGCGCTTCATCACGTCGGCGATCGCGATCCCGCGCGGCGTGCGCAGCATCCACGACAGCTGGCAGGTACCGATCGGCTTGTGCGCAGGATCGACGACGAAGATTTCCCAGAAATCGGTCGTCAGTTCCTCGTGGCCGCGCAGGTAATCGATCGCGTCGCCGACGGTCCAATGTTCAGGGACAGCGATCAGCTCGCGCTGCATCAGGCGACCTGCCGACTCCTCGGCGTAGCTCAGCGCCTCCTCGATCGCGGCGCGATCGTCGGGATCAAGCGCGCGCAGCACCGCGCGCTGCTCGTCCTCGTCCATGTCCTCGATGATCGCGACGGCATCGTCGGTATCGAGTTCGGACGCGAGATCGGCGACCTGGTGCGGCTCGAGCGCATCGATCAGATCCTCGCGGACGTAATCGTTCATCTCGGCGAACACGTCGCCACCGAGCAGGTCGGTCACCGCCCGCGCGAGTGCCGCACGATCCTCCTGCGGGGTCAGCTCGAACAGATCGGCGATGTCGGCGGGATGCAGCGGCTCGACCAGCGCACGCGCGCCCTCGTCGTCGCCATTCTCGACCGCATCCAGGACGGCACGGACGAATTCGGGACGCAAATGGTCGTCGCGATCGAGTTGATTTTCGGGTTGGGTCTCGGTTTCGACCTCGGGAAGCTCGAGTTCGCTCATGGCTGCCTCCCTTAAAAAGCGTATGTTTGGGCCCTAACGCGACGCGCGTGCATTTGCCAGTCGGAGTGCGGCTCCCTATCTGCCGCGCATCAATTCAGGAGAACATGAATGGCTGACACCCCCGAAACGCTGACGCTGACCCTCGAAGGTGGCGACGTCACGATCAAGCTGCGCCCCGATCTGGCGCCCAAGCACGTCGAGCGGATCGTCGAGCTCGCGAACGAAGGCTTTTACGACGGCGTACCCTTCCACCGCGTGATCCCGGGCTTCATGGCGCAGGGCGGTGACGGTGGTCGCGGCGACGGCACCGGCGGGTCGAGCAAGCCCAACCTCAAGGCGGAATTCTCGGCCGAGCCGCACGTCCGCGGCGTGTGCTCGATGGCGCGCACGAACCAGCCCGACACCGCGAACTCGCAGTTCTTCATCGTGTTCGACGACGCACGCTTCCTCGACAAGCAGTACACCGTCTGGGGCGAAGTCACCGACGGCATGGACCTGGTCGACGCGCTTCCCAAGGGCGAGCCACCGCGTACGCCGGGCAAGATCGTCAAGGCACGCGCTGCCTGATAAGGGGTACCGGGGTGGCGTCGCGCCGCCCCGGTATCGGTTATTCCGGGCGGACCCTATTGCCACTCGCCCCAGTAATGTTCGAGACTGACGGACACGGTCAGCAACTGATCGCCCAGTTTTCGCGCAAGACAAACTTCGACCGCGCCCGCCGCGGCGGCGGCGGCGGCGCTTCCTCCGGTGATGATTGCAGCGATTGCAGCGGCGATTGCCCCTTCGCGCAAACAATCTTCGACGATGTCCTTGATGTCTATCGGCTTGGCAGTCGAAACCCGCAGCACTGCGCGGACGTAATACCATTGCAAGTTGACCGTCCAGCCGATGCAAGTCTTGATCGGTCCGATCCGCACCCATTTGGCGCATTTTGCGCGGCTATGCGGTAGCGTTGTCGGGTCCTTCGTGACGAGCAGAACGCGTTCGTAGATGATGCCGCTATCAGGCTCGACGAGTTCGTAGGCGGCCTGAGTACCCCAGGCGAAATCTTCTGCGCTAGCGCGCTGGTGACGGGTCGTACTGTCGGGTGGCAGGTTGTCACCGAGAAACAGTTGGCCGTCGACTTTGCTTGGATCCATCACCATCACGATCGCTCCCGAAAATGTTATGGGAGCCAAGTATAACGGGGTGGTCAGCCGCGATGTTGTCGACAACATCCGGTTTGGAGTAAGTTCACCGCAGCAGCGTCAGACTTCCGCCACCGTCCGTATCAGCCAATCGTGGAACAGCTTCACCGGCTTGGTCTGCAACGCCCGTGGGCGGCACACGAACCAGTAGCTGTACGGACTCTCCACCTCGATATCGAACAACCGGACCAGTCGCGGATCGTTCGCATCGTCGAAATGGCTCGCATGCATGAACGCGACGCCGAGTCCCTGCGCGGCTGCCTCCAGCATCAGTGCGCCCGAATCGAAATGATCGATCGCCAGCGGCTCGATATCGTCGAGCCCCGCCGCCGTCCGCCACGCCGTGAACGTGTCCGTCATGTCGCGGTGGACCAATGCGGTCAGCGTCGAGAGCTGTTCGGGTCGCGTAACCGGATCCGCCCGCTCCAGCAGGCTCCGAGCACCGATCACATACACCGAATTGCGATCCAGCCGCCGCGCGTAGAACGCCGGGTCGATCTCGCGCGACAGGGCGATCACCGCGTCGAGCCCGTCGCCGAGTCGCGACACCAGATGCGCGGCGGTATCGATGTCGAGATGCAGCTCGGGGTGCGTCGTCCGCAACTCGCCCAGCCGCGGGAACAGTTTCTGCGACGCATAGAGCGGCAGGATGCCGAGACGCAGCCGCAGCACCTCGGTCGTGCTGGTCAGCGATTCGACCGCGTCCGACAGCGAGTCCAGCACCGGCGCGATCTGCGCGAGCAGCCGTTCGCCATCCGCATTCAGCACCATCGCCTGATGCCGGCGTGCGAACAGCGGCTTGGCGATGAAGCGCTCGAGGCTCTGCACGCGTCGGCTGAGCGCAGGTGCGGACAATGCCAGATCTTCGGCCGCGGCCTTGATCGACCCCAGCCGCGCGACCTGTACGAACGCCTCGATAGCCCCCAGTGGCGGCAGCCTGCGCATGATTCCTCTTTCGACTCGACGAGTGTGACAATGACCGCTGGACGCATTCATGCACGCGATTGCAGTTAGCGCAATCGTAGCTGATCCCTTCGCACTTGCAACACGAACCGTCTCGACGCAAAAAGACCTCGCCTTTCAGGCATCCTCTCCTAAAAACTTTCATGGGCTGGCCTTCATTGGCCGGCCCTTTTTTTGTGCGTTTTACAGCACGCGGGTGAGGCAATGCCTCGCAAGCCCGGAACCTCGCCCCCATCTGACACGCTTCGAGTTCGAAGGAGTCGAGATGCCCGATAGCGAAATCCCCACGCGGAAAATCCAGGTCGCCAACGCGCGTCCCGAGGATAGCGGCCGCGGCTTGGCGCATTTGCCGCGCGCGCTGATGGCGACTCTCGGCATCGGCGAGGGCGACGTGATCGAGATTCTCGGCAAGCAGAACACGCCGGCGCGCGCCGTCGGTCCGTATCCGGAGGACGAAGGCCTCGACATCCTCCGCCTCGACGGCCTCCAGCGCGCGAACGCCGGCGTAGGCTCGGGCGACTTCGTCGAGGTGCGCAAAGCCGAGTCGAAGCCGGCCACGCGCGTCGTCTTCGCGCCGGCGCAGCAGAACCTCCGCCTCCAGGGCTCGACCAATGCGCTCAAGCGCACGTTCCTAGGCCGACCGATCTGCCAGGGCGACATCGTTGCGACCGCTGGGCATCAGCGCGTCGGCAACATGCCGCCGGGCGTCCAGCAGTTCATGAACGCACCGGCCTACGCGCTTCAGGAGATCCGCCTCGCGGTGATCGCGGCCAGTCCCAAGGGCGTCGTGCATATCGACGAGAATACCGAGATCGAACTGCGCTCCGAATATGAGGAGCCGCAGGCCGCACGCCGTGCCGACGTCACCTATGACGATATCGGCGGCATGGCGCAGACGATCGACCAGTTGCGCGAGATGGTCGAACTGCCGCTCCGTTACCCCGAACTGTTCCAGCGGCTCGGCGTCGATCCACCCAAGGGTGTGTTGCTGCATGGTCCTCCCGGCACCGGCAAGACGCGCCTCGCGCGCGCCGTCGCCAACGAATCCGACGCCCAGTTCTTCCTGATCAACGGCCCCGAGATCATGGGCTCGGCCTATGGTGAGTCCGAATCGCGTCTCCGCGAAGTGTTCGAGGAAGCGGCGAAGTCAGCACCCTCGATCGTGTTCATCGACGAGATCGATTCGATCGCACCCAAGCGGGGCCAGGTGTCGGGCGAAGCGGAAAAGCGTCTCGTCGCACAGTTGCTGACGCTGATGGACGGCCTCGAATCACGCGCGAACCTCGTCGTGATCGCGGCTACCAACCGTCCCGAGGCGATCGACGAAGCACTCCGCCGCCCCGGCCGGTTCGACCGCGAAATCGTCGTCGGCGTGCCGGACGAGCGTGGCCGCCGCGAGATCCTAGGCATCCACACGCGCGGCATGCCGCTCGGCGACCGCGTTGATCTCGATGAACTGTCGCGCACCACCTACGGCTTCGTCGGTGCAGATCTCGCCGCGTTGACACGGGAGGCGGCGATCGAGGCGGTCCGCCGGATCATGCCGAAGCTGAACCTCGAAGAGCGGACGATCCCGCCCGAAGTGCTCGACGAATTGTCGGTCACCCGCGAGGATTTCCTCGGTGCCCTGAAACGCGTCCAGCCATCGGCGATGCGCGAAGTCATGGTGCAGGCACCGACCGTGCGCTGGGCGGACGTCGGCGGTCTCGACGACGCACAGATGCGGCTAAAGGAAGGCGTCGAACTCCCGCTCAAGAACCCCGATGCGTTCCGCCGTCTCGGGATCCGCCCGGCCAAGGGCTTCCTGCTCTACGGCCCGCCCGGCACCGGCAAGACGTTGCTCGCGAAGGCGGTCGCACGCGAGGCGGAGGCGAACTTCATCGCCACCAAATCGTCCGACCTGCTGAGCAAATGGTACGGCGAAAGCGAGCAGCAGATCGCCCGTCTGTTCCAGCGCGCACGCCAGGTCGCACCGTGCGTGATCTTCATCGACGAACTCGACTCGCTGGTGCCTGCGCGCGGCTCAGGTGCGGGCGAACCGCAGGTGACGGAGCGTGTCGTCAACACGATCCTCGCCGAGATGGACGGGCTGGAGGAACTGCAATCGGTCGTCGTGATCGGCGCGACCAACCGCCCGAACCTGATCGACCCTGCGTTGCTCCGGCCGGGCCGGTTCGACGAACTCGTCTATGTCGGCGTCCCCGACAAGGCCGGTCGCCGCCGTATCCTCGGCATCCAGACCCAGAAGATGCCGCTCGCGTCCGACGTCGATCTCGATCGCCTCGCCGACCGTACCGATCGCTTTTCCGGCGCGGACCTGGAGGACGTCGTTCGCCGCGCAGGCCTCGTCGCACTCCGTCGTTCGATCGACTCGACCGACGTGACGATGGCCGATTTCGAAGGCGCGCTGAAAGAGTCGCGCGCCAGCGTGACCCCGGAAACAGAACGCGAATACGAACAAATGGCCGCGCGCCTGAAGCAGGACGCGACCGCCATCCAACCTCTCGGGTTCGCCTTTCCCAGCAAGGCGGACGACTAGACACCTCTGCATCAGTCGACTCGCCCGCCCTTCACGGGGCGGCGGGTAAACAGCTCTGTCGAGAGCTTTCAGCAGTCCGGGCTGGGGCGGCGTTTGCCCTTCGTCCGGCTCGTCAGGTGGAAGTGAAGACACCGGTCGCAGCGATACGGTCGGAGCGGTACGCGTCCGGTTTGCGCCACCACGAGCGCGTCGGCTTCGGATACGAAGCGCGCCTTGCGACGGCATACGCTGAGTCGGGTGCGCTTCACTCCTTGTACTTCATCTCCAGGAACCGCCCCCGCGTCGACAGATTGTCCAGATCGCTTTGCGCGAGGCGCGCGGTCATTTCGCCGATTTCCTGTTCGATCAGCTTAAGCCCGTCGACCAGTTCCGCATCGGGCGTGCGACCGTTGCGCGGCGTGTTGCGGAGCGACGGCGGGACCTTCTCGTAATCCTTGACGAAGGCGGGCAATTGCTCGCCGATCAACTTCCGCACGTCGACAGCTTCCTGCGTATTGGCGTCGAGCGTTGCCAACTGTGGGGTCAGCGTTTCTAGACGCAGGCCGATGCGGTCGACCAAAGTCATCGCCGGCGCGGGGAGGGCAGGGCGCTGCGCCTCCAGCCAGCGTTCGGTCTGCGCGGGGAGGGCGCGGATATCCACCGCGGCGAGCCGCTCCGGCGTCGGCGCGCGTTCCGCCGGCCATACCGCGAACAACACCGTCGCGGCGACCAGCAGCGCCATCACCAGCATCGCGCCGCCGATCCCGAGCGGCACGATCCAGCCGATCACCATCGCCGCGATCAAGATCGACACGTCGGCGACTGCGATCCGGGTCAGGCGCTTGCCGATCGCCTGCGTCTGCCGTGCCCGTCCCCGCGTCGGCACGCGCCCGATCACCGTGCCCGTCCGGTCGTCCGAAATGCGCGACCAGGAGGCGCGGGCGCTGGCGATGGCGTCGTCGACTTCGCTCACGGCGGTTACATCGCCTCCAGCTTGAACGGGCTAGCGGAAGGTCCGCCGAGTTGGCCCTGCGTCGCGCCTTCAGCCCGCGCGATATAGCCGCGGGACTTGTCGACCTCGTTCGACAGCGCGCCGACCGTGACCTTCATCGAATCGAGCGCCTTCAGCTTGAACACGTCGATCGCGTCCATCGTGTCGTAGATGTTCTGGAATGCGCGTTGCAGCGTTTCCAGCGGGATCGTCGCCGATGCGGCCTGTTCGTGGATCTGCGCGGTCTGCGATTTCAGCAGCTTGCCGGTCGAATCGATGATGTTCGCGGTCGTCGTGTTGAGCGCGGTGATCTGCTCCAGCACCAGCTTCTGGTTGGTCAGCGCCTGCGCCACCGTCACCGCGGTGCGCAGCGCGGACACGGTCGTGGTCGAGGCGCGATCGACGCCCTTCACCAGCTCGACATTGTTCTTCTTTACCAGATCGAGCGCGAGATAGCCCTGCACGGTCACCGCCATCTGCGTCAGCAGGTCCTGCGTCCGCTGGCGCGTGTAAAACAACGCCGTCTCGCGGATCGCCTTCGCCTTGGCCGGATCGGTGTGATCGAGCTCGTTCGCGACGTCCTCCAGCTTGGCGTCCATCGTCTTCGACAGATGGATCATCTGCTCGAGCCGGCCCATTGCCGCCCACAGATTCGCGCGCTCGGTATCGATCGCGGCATTGTCCATCAGTAGCTCGTCCTTGCCCGAGCCGAGGCTCTTTAGGATCTGCGCGATGTGCGTCTGCGACGACTTATAGCCGTCGAAATAATTGCGCATCTTGCCCCCGAACGGGATGATCCCGAACAGCTTCTGCGGCGCGGTGAGGTTACCCTTCTTGCCGGGATCGAGATCCTCGACGACGCGGCGCAGCTCGGCGAGGTCCTTGCCGACGCCGGTCTCCTGATCCATCGCCTTGACCGGGCGATCGAGGAAGCGGTTCGACTGGCCGGCGGCTTCGCGGATTTCCTTCGCGCCCATCGCCGTGATCGCATCGACCCGCTTGCCGAATTCTGGGGAGTTGACGTCCTGCGCGACGAGATCGGTGACGAACCCCGACACGCGCTCCTCCAGCTGCGACTTCACGCCGGCATCGACCGGCACCAGTCCGGCGGCCTTTGAGGCGGCCACGGTCGGCACCGGATCGGGCGGCGTCAAAACCAGGCCCGGCTCTTCGTTCAGCGTCTCGGGTGTCGTCGCCATGCGTAATCTCCGTTCGATGGGACATGGTGGCTGCAACCCGTCCCGCGTTCAAGTGGCATATATAGATAACACACCGCTCTTGCCAACCGCGCCTTGAAACCAAGGGACGGCGTCGACAGCTTGGGGCCGACATCACAGGAGTTCCAGCATGCGCGCCATCGGCTACACCAAGTCGCTTCCGATCGACGATCCGCAGTCGCTCGTCGATCTCGACATCGCCAAGCCCGAAGCGACCGGCCGCGACCTGCTCGTCGAGGTGAAGGCGGTGTCGGTCAACCCGGTCGACACCAAGATCCGCCAGAACCGCGCCGATCCCGACGGCAAGCCGCAGGTGCTGGGCTGGGACGCAGCGGGCATCGTCGTCGCAGTCGGCCCCGATGTGACCAGGTTCGCGGTCGGCGACGCGGTGTTCTACGCCGGTGCGATCGACCGGCCCGGCACCAATGCCGAATACCACCTCGTCGACGAACGGATCGTCGGCCACAAGCCGCAGTCGCTCGATTGGGCGCAGGCGGCGGCGCTGCCGCTGACCTCGATCACCGCGTGGGAGACGCTGTTCGACCGGCTTGACGTGCGCAAGCCCGTGCCCGGTGCGGCGAACGCGATCCTGATCATCGGCGGCGCGGGCGGGGTAGGGTCGATCACGATTCAGCTCGCGCGCAAGCTCACCGACCTGACCATCATTGCCACCGCCTCGCGCGACGAGACGCGAGGCTGGGTCGAGGATCTCGGCGCGCACCACGTGATCGACCACCGCAAGCCGCTCGCCGAACAGGTCGAGGCGCTCGGGCTGGGGGCTCCTGCCTATGTGTTCTCGACGACGCATACCGACGAGCACATCGCTGAAATCGCCACGTTGATCGCGCCGCAGGGCCGCCTCGCGCTGATCGACGACCCCAAGACGCTCGACATCGCGCCGCTGAAGCAGAAGTCGATCTCGGTCCACTGGGAGCTGATGTACACGCGCTCGCTGTTCCAGACGCCGGATATGGGCGAGCAGGGGCGGTTGCTCGACGAGGTCGCGGCGTTGGTCGATGCGGGGACGATCCGGACGACGCTGGCGGAGAATTTCGGGACCATCGACGCAGCGAATTTGCGGCGGGCGCATGAGCGGATCGAGAGCCATACGGCGAAGGGTAAGATCGTGCTGGAGGGGTTCTGAGCCTTTCCGATTTTCCAGCGCGTCCCGTTAACCTAGGCCACCACCCCGGCGAAGGCCGGGGCCCAATTGGGGGACACTGCTAACGGATGGCAGCACACCATCATTGCGACCTTTCCAATTGGGCCCCGGCCTCCGCCGGGGTGGTGCCGTTGAAGGGCTGTCCTAAACCCTCTTCTCGTTCCCCCGCGAACGCGGGGGAACGGCTTTGGGCTGATGTGGGGCATCTCACGGCCGAATAAGACTGGCGGCGACCAAACCACACGATACGCTGCGGACCATGCTCCGCCCGCTGATCCTCGCACTCGCCCTCCTCCCCGCGGCCGCCACGAATCGTCCCCCGCCAGCCGACCCACTAACCGCCACGATCCACACCGAAGACGCCGACCGCTTCGCAACCCTGTTCGCCAAGACCAAAGGCAAACCCAGCGCCGCGCAACTGAAACGCGACTATCTCGACAAGGGCAGTTTCGGGATCGGCGTCTTCACCCCCGGCCGGATCGTCGACGCCGACAATCTCGCGCGCGCGATCGCCGCCAACCCGACCCGATACGCGCAGGCGATCAAGACGTGCCTCCCCGCCGCGAAGGCCGCCACCGCCGATCTCCGGTCGATCTATCTCGGCCTCCACGGCGCGCTCCCAGACGTGAAGCTGCCCCAAGTCTATATAGTCTTCGGCGCGAACACCTCGGGCGGCACGGCCAAGCCCGGCGCGCAGGTACTCGGCCTCGAAGTGCTGTGCCGCATGTCCCCCACACCCGAGAAACTTCGCCAGACGCTCTGCCATTTCTTCGCGCACGAGACGGTGCATTCCTTCCAGCAGGACGCCGGGATGACGCTCGCCCGCGACCCGCTTCTCACCGCGATCCTCGTCGAGGGCGCGGCGGACTTCATCGCCCAACTCGTCACCGGCGAGGAGCCCGACGCCGCGCGCGCCGCCTGGGCCACCCCCCGCGAGGCCGAACTCTGGCGCCAGATGCAGGCCGACATCGCGCTCACCCGCAAGCTCACCGACAAGGTCGACCCGGAGGAAGGCTCGCCCGAAGCCAAGGCGTACGCCCGCTGGATCGGCAACTACTCCACGCCGCCCGCCGGCTGGCCGCCCGAACTCGGCTATTGGATGGGCCTGCGGATCTGGCAGCGTTACTACGCCGCCGCCCCCGACAAACACGCCGCGCTCAGGGCGATGCTGGCGGTCCGCGATCCCCGCGCGATTCTCGCCGCCGGAACATACAAGCGCCGCGGAGGTTCCCTCTAAAGGCGACGAAATGCCGCTGCGGCTTCCCGCGGCGCAACAATTACGCTATGGCGCGCGCCAACCCCGTTCCTCGTTTCAAGAGAATACATTCATGAGCCTCCGCAACGTGGCGATCATTGCGCACGTCGATCACGGCAAGACGACGCTGGTCGACCAGCTCTTCCGCCAGTCCGGCACCTTCCGCGACAACCAGCGCGTCGAAGAGCGCGCAATGGATTCGAACGACCTCGAAAAAGAGCGTGGCATCACCATTCTCGCCAAGCCGACCTCGGTCGACTGGACCCCTCCCGGCGAGTCCGAGAGCATCCGCATCAACATCGTCGACACGCCCGGCCACGCCGATTTCGGCGGCGAAGTCGAGCGCATCCTGTCGATGGTCGACGGCGTCGTCCTGCTGGTCGACTCGTCGGAAGGCGCGATGCCGCAGACCAAGTTCGTCACCGGCAAGGCGCTCGCGCTCGGCCTGAAGCCGATCGTCGTCGTCAACAAGGTCGATCGTAACGACGCGCGCATTCAGGAAGTGCTCGACGAAGTGTTCGACCTGTTCGTGTCGCTCGACGCGAACGACGACCAGCTCGACTTCCCCGTGCTCTACGCATCGGGTCGCAACGGCTATGCCTCGACCGACATGGACGCGCGCGAAGGCACGCTGATCCCGATGTTCGAGACGATCGTGAAGCACGTGCCGCCGCCCGCCGTGGAAGTCGCCGGCGTGCCGTTCACCTTCCTCGTCACGCTGCTCGACCGCGATCCGTTCCTCGGCCGCGTCCTCACCGGCCGCGTCAATTCGGGTACCGTGAAGACCAACCAGCCGATCCACGCGCTGGATAACGACGGCAAGATCATCGAAACCGGTCGCGCCTCGAAGATCATGTCGTTCCGTGGTCTCGACCGCGTGCCGGTCGACGAAGCCAAGGCCGGCGACATCATCTCGCTCGCAGGGCTTTCGGTTGCGACCGTGGCCGACACGATCGCCGACATCACGGTGACCGAGCCGCTGCACGCGCAGCCGATCGATCCCCCCACGCTGTCGATGCGTTTTGCCGTGAACGATTCGCCGATGGCGGGCCGCGAAGGCACCAAGGTGACGTCGCGCATGATCCGCGAGCGCCTGTTCCGCGAAGCCGAGTCGAACGTCGCCGTGAAGGTGACCGAGGCGGCCGACAAGGACAGCTTCGAAGTTGCCGGCCGCGGCGAGCTTCAACTCGGCGTGCTGATCGAGACGATGCGCCGCGAGGGCTTCGAGCTGGGCATCTCGCGTCCGCGCGTGTTGTTCGGCGAGGACGAGAACGGCAAGAAGACCGAGCCGTACGAGACCGTCATCATCGACGTCGACGAGGAGCATTCGGGCACCGTCGTCGAGAAGATGAACACGCGTAAGGCCGAGATGACCGACATGCGTCCGTCGACCGGCGGCAAGACCCGCATCACCTTCTCGGCGCCGTCGCGCGGGATGATCGGCTATCATGGCGAGTTCCTGTCCGACACGCGCGGCACGGGCATCATGAACCGGCTGTTCGAGAAGTACGGCCCGCACAAGGGTCCGATCGAGGGTCGCAAGAACGGCGTGCTGATCTCGAACGGTTCGGGTGAAGCCAACAACTACGCACTGGGTCCGCTCGAAGAGCGCGGCATCCTGTTCGTGGGCCATGGCGAGGCTCTCTATGAGGGCATGATCGTCGGCGAGAACGCCAAGCCGGACGACCTCGAGGTCAACCCAATGAAGACCAAGGCGCTGACCAACTTCCGCGCCTCGGGCGGCAAGGACGACCAGGTCCGCCTGTCCCCGCCGAAGCGCGCGACGCTGGAGCAGGCGATCGCGTACATCGACGACGACGAGATGGTCGAAGTGACGCCGAAGTCGATCCGCCTGCGCAAGCGCTTCCTTGATGCGAACGAGCGTAAGCGCGCGAGCCGGGCTAAGCAGAGCGCCTGAGGCCAGCACGGCGAAGCCGGCTGAGCCTCAGGCGCTCGGCCGGCCTCGCTAAAGCGGGTCCGACGACACGGCTTCGCCGTGTCGCGCTTGCTAGGAAATGAAGAAGGGCCGGAGGGAAACCTCCGGCCCTTTTCGTTTGTGCGTGAATACATGACCAGCCCACTCCTTCCCCCCTCCCTGAAAGGGAGGGGCCGGGGGTGGGTGGGCTTCCGCATTATCGAGCGGCGATGGCCAAAGCCGGCCAACCCACCCCCAACCCCTCCCTTCCAGGGAGGGGGGAACGTCGCCCCCGGGCAACCACCCGCGCACTAAAATCCTCTCCCCCGCGGAGAGGAAAAGACGCCAAGGCGGCGAAAGGTGAGGGCACGGCGCGCTAACGGCCGAAACCACGCGCAATCACGCAGCAGTAATCCGCCCACCCCGCTCCAACATCTCCCCACTCGTAACAATAACCCGATCTCCAACCCCAACCCGCCCAAAGATCAATTTTGCAAAAGCAGTAGGCACCCCCACGCATCCATGCGTAGCGTACTTCCCATCCATCAGCGCACTGCCATGGATCGAAACCCCATCATTGGTCAGCCGCAGCATATACGGCATCGGCGCACCGTAGAGGTTCGACACATGATGCGCGTCCTTCTGCGTAACCGTGAACACCCCCAGCGGAGTCGGCTTCTCGTCCGCGCCATAGATCACCGCAGCCGTCCCGATCTCGTACCCTGCGCGAAAGATCGACAAGGTCTGCGCGACCAGATCGACGGTGATCACGATCGGCCCCTCGGGCACGCCCTCCGTATCCCAGTAATACGCCCCGTTGCGCAGCGGTTCGGGCACATCCAGCACCCGCTTCACGACATACGCATCGACCGGTTCCTGGGCAGCGACGGCAACCGGCCTCGGCGGAACCTCCGCAACGACCTGGGCCGTCCGCGCAGGCGCGTCGACCGCCCGCAACTTCACCGGCGACCCGGAAAGCGCCAGCCCGCCGATCACCAACGCCCAATCGTTCGCCTGCTCCCGCGTCCCCGCACGGGACACGCCCACACAGATATACCGTGGGTTAACAGCCCGTTCCGCCGCAGTTCAGACCGAATCACCTACAGCCTGAAACACGGCCGGACACTTATGCGTTTGTCCCAGGCGGACCGGGCGTAACTAGTAACGGAGTTCGGATGATGAACGGATTTTTGAAGAAGGCAGGTTTGGGGGTAGCCCTCGCAGCGACCGCGCTGACAGCCGCGGTACCGGCCGATGCACAGCGCTGGGGCCGCGGCGGCTATGGTCGCGGCTGGCACGGTCATCGCGGCGGCGGCAACGCAGCCGGTGCAGCCGTGCTCGGCGGTATCCTAGGCCTGGGCGTCGGCGCAGCGATCGCGAGCAGCAACAACCGCAATCGCTATTACGACCGCGGCTATTACAATGGCGGTTATTACGCCCCGCCGCCGGTGGCCTATTACAACCCACCGGTCCGCACCTATTACCGCGAGGACTATCGTCCGCGGTGCTGGAACGAGTGGCGGGTCGATCCCTATTACGGCGACCGGGTATCGGTACAGGTCTGCAGCTGACCCGATCGAACGACAGCAAGGAGGCGTCGGGAGCAATCCCGGCGCCCCTTTCGCGTCACGTGCTTTTTTCTGGCGCGGGGCAGGCGCTTGCCGCTAGACGCGCGACCATGACCGACACGCCCAACACGCCCGAGACCGAAGCCGCCGCCACCCCGGCCGCAACCGGCGACACGCCCCCCGATCGCCTCTCGATCAACCAGCGCAGCCCGTTCTTCCAGCAGGACCTGCTCGAACGCGGCATCGGCATCCGCTTCAAGGACAAGGTCCGCCACGACGTCGAGGAATATTGCATCTCGGAAGGCTGGATCCGAGTCGCACTCGGCAAGAAGGTGGACCGCAACGGCAATCCCCTGACGCTGAAGCTCGTCGGCCCGGTAGAGGCCTGGTTCGAGCGCCCTGCCACGTCAGATACAGACGAAGGCTGACCCGATCTTCCCCCCTCCCTGAAAGGGAGGGGCCGGGGGTGGGTAGGCCAGCTTGTGCCGCAACCGCCTGAACACGCGGAACCCGACCCACCCCCAACCCCTCCCTTCCAGGGAGGGGGGCAAGAACGGACTAGGCGGCTCCCCCAGGGGAGGCGCAGAAGCCGCTTAAGCCGCCACCCCCTCCAGCGCCTCGCTAGCTTCCAGCCACTTAGCCTCGCTAGCCTCCAGCTTTGCATGCACCTCGGCACGACGCTTGCTCAGGTCCCCCATGGACATCCGCGAGAACCGCGGCTCAGCACTCGCCGGGTCGACCATCGCACGATCCAGAGCATTCCGCTCCTTGGTGAACTTCGCGGTCTGCTCCTCGATCTCGCGCAGAGCCTTCCGCAACGCCGCATCGTTGCTCTTCGCATCCGCCGCGGCCTTCTTGCCCGCCTTCTTGTCGGCCTTCGACGCCGCGTCGCCCTTGCCGCCGTCGCCCTTCAGGACGAACGCGATATAGTCGTCGAGGCTGCCGTCGAACTCCTTCGCCGTGCCGTCGTCGACCAGCACCAGCCGGTCCGCGGTAAGCTCCAGCATATGCCGGTCATGGCTGACCAGCACCACCGCGCCGGTATACGCATTGAGCGCCTGCACCAGAGCCTCGCGCGCATCAACGTCCAGATGGTTGGTAGGCTCATCGAGGATTAGCAGATGCGGCGCATCCCGCGTGATCAGCGCCAGCGCCAGACGCGCGCGCTCGCCACCCGACAACTTGCCGACCCGCGTCGTCGCCTTGTCACCCGAGAACCCGAACCGCCCCAACTGCGCGCGGACGGCCGCCGGCGTCGCCCCCTTCATCAGATGCGACATATGCTCGATCGGCGAATCGGTCGGATCGAGTTCCTCAACCTGATACTGGGTGAAATACCCGACCTTCATCTTGCCCGACGACGACATCTCGCCGTCCATCGGCGTCAACTGCGCCGCCAGCAGCCGCGCGAGCGTGGTCTTGCCGTTGCCGTTGCGCCCGAGCAGCGCGACCCGGTCGTCGGGATCGAGCCGCATGTTGAGCCGCTTCAGTATCGGCACGTCGGCGTAACCCACGGTCGCCATGTCGAGCGTGATCAAAGGTGGACGCAACTCGGTCGGGTTGGGGAAGCCGAATGACAGCGTCGGATCGTTATAGCTCTCGGCGATCGGCTGCATCTTCGACAGCATCTTCTGCCGCGACTGCGCCTGCTTCGCCGTGGAAGCGCGGGCGCTATTTTTCGCGATATATTCCTGCAGCTTCTCGCGCTGCACCGCCTGGTTGGCGCGGGCCGCCTCGATCTGCGCGAGCCGCTCGGCCCGCTGCCGCTCGAACGCATCGTAGCCGCCCGGATACAGCGTGATCTTGCCGCCCTGCAGATGCAGGATGTGATCGACCACGTTGTTGAGGAAATCGCGCTCGTGGCTGACCACCACGATCGTCGCCTTGTAGCCCTTGAGGAAGTCCTCGAGCCACATCACTGCTTCGAGATCGAGATGGTTCGAAGGCTCGTCGAGCAGCAGCAGGTCCGGCTGCGAGAACAGCAGGGCGGCGAGCGCCACGCGCATCTTCCAGCCACCCGAGAAGCTGTCGAGCGTGCGCGCCTGCATATCCTCGTCGAACCCGAGCCCGAGCAGGATCTGCGCGGCGCGCGCGGGCGCGGTGTACGCGTCGATCGCGATCAGCCGCTCGTACACGTCGCCGAGCCGGTCGGGATCCTCGCTCGTCTCGCTCTCGATCATCAGCGCGGCGCGTTCCAGGTCGGCTTCGAGCACCGTCTCGAACGGCGTCTTCACGCCGTGCGGCGCCTCCTGCGCGAGATACCCGATCCGCGCGCCCTTCGGCATGTCGGCGGAACCGTCGTCCGGCTCCAGCTGCCCTGCGATCACGCGCACCATCGTCGACTTGCCCGCGCCGTTGCGCCCGATCAGCCCGACGCGCGAGCCCGGCGGCAACGCAGCCGTGGCGCCATCGAGGATAACGCGTCCGCCCAGGCGCACCGTGATATTGTTCAGATTCAGCATGGGGCTGCCGTTAGCAGATGCAGCATGGTTTTGCGAGGGGAGGGGAAGGGGGGGCTCAAGCCCCCCAAGGTCGAGCCGCGCCCCCCTCCCTGAAAGGGAGGGGCAGGGGGTGGTAGGCCGGTTCGAGCCACGACCGAAGGACCGCGCGGAACCCGACCCACCCCCGACCCCTCCCTTTCAGGGAGGGGAGAAGACATTCCAGCCAACACCGGTGCGTCATCCGGCTGGACGTAGCTTGAACGGGGCAGCCGGAGGGTCGCGCGGGAGCAACAGCAAGGGCAGGTTTCCCTCCTACCGCCACCCCGGCGAAGGCCGGGGTCCAAGTGGAAAGGCCGTGATGATGAGGCGCGGTCCGCAGTTGGCGACGTCACCCAACTGGGCCCCGGCCTCCGCCGGGGTGGTGCAGCTATCGGAACGGCAAACGAACCAAACTTCCTCCCCGTCAGGGGAGGGTAGGGGTGGGGCATTGCCAAAAACGTCTCGCACGCCGCGGCGCCCCAACCCTCCCCTAAAGGGGAGGGAGATTATCAGCTCTCGTCCGAAACGATCATCCGAACCCTCGCCACCGCCAAGTATTCCAGCAGCCCGCCCACCAACATGAACCCGCACCCCCGAACCCCGGCATAAGCCTGCCGAAACGTCAGCGCCCGCTCCAGCGTCCCCTGCCACCGATAGAACACATGCGTCCCGACCTTAGTGATCCGCGCCAGACTCGACGCCCACCACGGCAAAATGCTCGTCGTATGAAACGAACTCGCCGCCCCGACCGGCGCAAAGACGCTCCCACCAAGCGCCGCCGCCGCAACCGCGCGCGCGATCCCAAGCCCCCAACTCCCGCGCACGGTTCATCGAACCATCGCACGTATAGCTGAACTGACACCCGGTCCGCCGCTCGGCCCCCTGATACACGACCCCGCACACGCTGTTCGGAAAAGCCCGGTCGCGCACCCGGTTCAACACCACCTGCGCCACCGCCCGCTGCACCTCCGCCGCACGACTCGCGTCGTCAACGGAGTTCGAAGTTACAAAGGGGGGCGCAACCGCAGGCACAACCGCCGCAAAGGCCGCCTCAGGCGTGGCCGCTGCGATCTTCGCCGAGATGTCATCCGGCACATGCAGCGCCATCCGCTCCAGCGCGCGAAAATTACGCTCGGGCTGAACCTGCGCGACCGCAGCGAGGCGATCCGCCGGCACGCACGACGTCGCCATCACCAAACGCGGGCAAACTGATCGAGGCATGGGGATAAAGGCCGTAACCCGACGTCTTCATCCCCCCACTCTACGCCGAGGGGTTTAGGGACTGGTTAATTGGGTCGAGGAAACGGGGAGAGCGTCCGCTAACGAAACGCAACCCCGTCATCCCGACGAAAGTTGGGACCTAGATCGGCAAGGACGGACTCGGAAAGGGCGCCCCCGAAAGCGCGCCCCCAACATCCTCCCCCATCGTCCGTCATCCTGACGAAAGTCAGGATCCAGAGCCATCGAGGGCGACGCCCGTTACCTGGATCCTGACTTTCGTCAGGATGACGGGAGGGGGTAGGATGACGGGACGTGGGGGCAAGGTCACGCCCGCAGCCTCACCTCAATGAACGAACCGCGCCACCACATCACGATACGACCGAGAAACCTTCACGCTAGCCCCCGAATTCAACACCAGGAAGCATTCCCCGTTAGTATGCGGCTTAACCTGCTTAACCAGATCCAAATTCACGATCGTAGACCGATGCACCCGCTGGAAACGCCGCGGATCGAGCCGCTTCTCCAGATCCTTCATAGTCTCGCGCAAAATCAGCGTATTATCGCCAGTATAGATACACATGTAATCGCCAGCTGCATCGATCCGCTCGATCGTATCCACATCCACGCGGAAGATCTGCCCGCGATCCTTGATGTTGATGAGCTTCTCGAACCGGTTCGCCGACACCGCATCCCCGTCCGGCATGTCTGCTGCCGCATCCGGCGCCACATCGGCGAGCACTTCGCGCAATCGATCGACCTCCTCGACGCCGCGCTTCTCGCTCAGCCGCTGGCGAACCCGCTCGATCGTATCGGCCAGCCGAGATTCCTCGACCGGCTTCATCAGATAATCCACCGCCTGAGCCTCGAACGCGCGCAAGGCATGGTCCGAATACGCGGTCACGAACACGAACAAAGGCGGCTCGACCTCCATCAGGCCCTGCACGACGGAGAACCCGTCGAACCCCGGCATCTGGATATCGAGGAAGACCAAGTCGGGCTTGTGCGTCTTGATCGCGCGGATGGCCTCGCGGCCGTTCGAGCATTTTTCGATGATCTCGACGTCTTCATGGGCCTGGAGTCGGAGTTCCAGCCCCTGGATCGCCAGCGGCTCGTCGTCGACGAGAATGGTACGGATGGTCATGCGGCCTCTCTGTTCACGTCTTCAAGCTGATACGGAATCTCGATCTCGACCGAGAAGCCGCCAGCGGGCGTGGAGCGCGTTTCGAAACGGTGGTCGGGCCCATATGCCTGAGCCAACCTGTCTCTAATATTAGCGAGCCCCACGCCTGTCGAATGGCTTGAACCGATCCGGCCCTCGATCAAGCCCGGACCGGTATCGGATACGGCGATCTGCACGCGTTCCCCGGCGAGCCGCACTTCGACGCAAATTTCGGCGCCTTCCTCCTGCGGCGTGACGGCATATTTGATCGCGTTTTCGACGAGCGGTTGGAGCAGCAGCGACGGCAGCCGGGCGCGTTCGGCACGCGGATCGATGTCGAACTTCGGCCGCATCCGATCCTCGAAGCGCATCTTCTCGATCTCCAGATACAGCTTCAGCTGGTCCACCTCCTGCGCGACGGTGACGTGCGCGGTCGGCTCGTTCGCCAGCGTATAGCGCAGGAACGACGACAGCCGGCTCAGCATCGCATTCGCCCGCTCGGTCTGCTTGAGCAGCACCAAGGTCGAGATCGAGTTCAGCGTGTTGAACAGGAAATGCGGGTTGAGCTGATAGCGCAGCATCGCCAGCTGCGCCGACGACGCCTGGTTCTCCAGATGCTCCATTTGGTCGATCTGTTGCTCGACGATCAGGTAGAAATTGATCCCGAAATACAGCGCCGACCACCCGAACAGCACGGTAAAGGTGACGTACACCGACCCGAGCAGCCGCGTGAGAGTCACGCCCGGCGTCGCGGTCGCGATGAACGAGAAGGTGAACGCGTCGAGCACCGCATACAGGAACGTCGCGGCGGCCAGCGTCGCGATCGTCAGGAAGATCCCGACAAGCCGGTTCATCCGCCGATACTGGCCGTACATCGTCGAGAGCAGCAGCGTGATGCAATACCCGACGATCGCCTCGACGATCACCGGGATCACCCCGTCGAGTGACAGGCCGTTCGAGATCGACACCACCCCGCGCAACAGCAGGTACCCGCTCCACCCGACCGCCTGCAAAATCCAGAACGCCCGCGCCTTGTTCTCGAAGAACGGCCGCGCCGTGAAGGGCAGTCGCCGGGCGGAGTTCAAGGCGGAGGAGCCAGGGTGCGGGGCGGAAGAATTAGCCATCGGCCTGCGCTCTTACACGTCGACGCTACCCCAGGCAAAAGCCGAGCATACATCGGTCAGACCCTTCGCCTTCGCACGATGCCTGCGAGTGCGAGGGCCCCGGTCTGATCGCAGGGTGACAGTCGCTCTCCTGGACCATAACGAGAAACGCCGCTCCATCGCTGGAGCGGCGTCCTTCGTTCTTCTCTATGTCGAAGGCTTAGAAGCCGACGATGAGCGAGCCGCTGATCGCACGCGGCGAACCGAAGTTCACGTTGGTAGAGTTCGCCGTGGTGAGGCCGCCACTGAACGATCCGATGTAGAACTTGTCGAACAGGTTCGTCAGGTTCAGCTGGATCGCCGTCTTCGGCATGCCGAACGATGCCAGCGAATAGCGCACGTCAAGATCGACGACCGTGTAGCCGCCGAACTTCTGTGTATTGATGTCGTTCAAGAAGCGCGAACCGGTGTACTTGACCTGACCGCCGACATCGAGGTTACCGAGCGAACCCTGCAAGCGGCCACCGTACATGAACTTCGGCGTATTGCGTTCGCGCTTGCCGGCTGTAGCGACCAGCGTTCCGCCGACCCCGGCAACGTTATCCTCGATTTCCGAGTGAATGTACGAACCAAAGACATAAGCCAAGACTTGCGGGATCGGACGGACAGATACGCTGCCGTCGATGCCGTACTTCTTGACGGCGCCCAGGTTCGTATCGACGCTGCACTGGCAGTCGTCGTTGAAGGCCGACACGATGCGGTTGACGTACTTCGAATACCACCCGGTGATGCCAGCCTGGACGATGCTGCGCTGGTAACGCAGACTCAGGTCGTAGCTGTCCGACGTTTCCGCCGCCGGCTGCGATGCATCACTGCTCAGGGGCACATACACTGCATTGTACAGTGTATCGGTGCTCGGAACCGAGATGTTCTTAGCATAATTGGCGGCAACGCTCGTCGTCGGCGTCAGGTGGAAGGTCGCACCGATGTTCGGCAGCAGCTTGTCGTACTTGTAGTTGCGCTGCTGCGGTGCAGCGGCGCCGGTGATGACACCAGTCGTAGCATTGACCAGATACGGGTTTGCCGCCTGATACGCTGCCAAAGCCCCACTCGACGGGCAGTCAACGTTGCCGTTCGATCCCGTGGTGAAGCAGTTCTGGTTCAGTTCGCGCTTGAAGAACGGCGCTCGGACACCCAGCAGCACAGTCAGCTTCTCTTCGAGGAACTGGCCGCGATACTCGCCGGAAACCTGGTTCAGCGTCGCGAAGGACTTGCGGTCGCGCTTTTGCACCACGTTTCCGTTCACGTCGAAGATCGGCTCGTTGACCGGGAACACATCGAACGGCTCGCCACCGGCATCGATGAAGTCCAGTTCGCCCGTCTGACGATGGTTGGCACGATCGAACGTGTACGACAGGCGGACACGGTTCTGGTCGTTCAGTTCGTAGCTCAGGTTGGCGACCGCGGTGTAGCGGTTCGTCTTCGTCTGGCTAGGGTTGAGCAGAGTGACGCGATCGAGGATGTCGCCATCGCCATTCAGGTCGCGACCGAAATAATAGCCGCCGCCGTAGAAACCGTAGAGCGATTGGCCATTCAGTACATATGCGCCCTCACGAGCGTTGCCGGTAATGGCGCCCGTCGTCCCATTGACGCTCGTCGTCACGCCGCCGCCATTCGCTTTACTCGTCTGGTAGGCAGCATCGGCTGAGAAGATCAGGCCTTCGGCGAGCGTGAAGCGCGAGTTGAACCGTGCGTTGCCCGTGTTCGATGGGTTGTAGCGACGCTCGAATGAAGTGCCGCATGCGTTCGGCAGATCGGCCAGTCCGGGGCGCGCTGCTGCCGTGTTGCAGGGGGCGCCACCGGTGGCCGCTGCCGCACCGGTGCCATAACCGATGTTGTAAAAACGACGGCTCTTGTCGACGTTGATGTTACCGTTCGCGTCGACGAAACCAGCTGCCGTCAGCGGCGAGCCGCCGAAGTTGTTACGGTTGACGTTGTAGTGACCGGCAATCGAGACGAAGTCGCCGTTGCTGCCGATGTCCTGCCAGAGTTTGGCATTGAACTGCGACTTTTGGACTCCGCCATAGTTTGCGAACGCCGGCTCGTTGTGCAGGTTGGATGCAGCAAACCAAGCCTTCGTGCCGTGGCCGGTAAAGTCGCCGGTCTGGATCATGCCAAAGACGCGCGTGTAGGGACGGTCGCCCGAACCGGGTGCAATGATGTTGCCGTACGATCCGGTTACCAGTCCGCCCATCGTGTCGCTCGGCCTGAGCGAGTTGATATTGACGGTGCCGCCGACAGCCGAAGCAGTCGGGCTGTCGACGTCGGTCGAACCGAGGTTGACGTTGACGTTCTCGATCAGCTCACTGTCGAGTTGCTGGTTCGTATAGACTGCATAGTTGCCAGAATCGTTGAGCGGCACGCCGTCGAACGTCTGCGAGATGCGGTCCGAGTTAAAGCCGCGGATCGTAAACGAGCCGCCCGACGAACCCCAGGGATCGTTGTTGGTGAAGCTGACACCGGGGACGAGGTTGAGGACTTCGTTGATCGACTGGCCAACACGCTGGCGCTGGATCAGCTCGCTGGTGATCAGGACCTTCGCCTTGGGCGAGTCGGGAATCTCGACGCCGCCTACGGCCTTTTCCTTGCGACCGCTGACGACGATCTCGGACGACTCGTCAAACGACTGTGAACCGGTCGACTGTGCGAAGGCCGCGGCTGGAATCATGAGCGCGGCGAATGCAACGCCGCAAGCAAGCATGGTACGCATCTGAATAATGTCCCCTTAGAGCCCTTGGCTCTGAATGTCGGCTTCCCACCGGACATCCGTGCCCCTGCACGCGGGATATTTCGGTTCTGTGACATTGGCGAGTCGCGAAGCGTCACATACGCACTCGGTGATGGTGCGTTGCAAAAAAGCCACGCAGTTGAACCAAGTCCGCGGCTCTGGAACCGACTTCGCGCAGAGGCGTGTTCGGCTTTAGCTTGCAGTAACGATCTCAGCCCATTCAGCTTCTGTAATGACGCGAATGCCGAGATCCGTGGCTTTTTTCAGCTTCGACCCTGCACCGGGGCCCGCGATCACCAACCCCGTCTTGCTCGACACCGAAGCCGCCACCCGCGCGCCGAGCGCTTCGGCCTGCGCCTTGGCCTCGTCGCGGCTCAGCGTTTCGAGGCTGCCCGTGAAGACCAGGATCTCGCCCGTCACCGGCGACTCGCGGGTTTCGTGGATGACATCTGCGGGCTTCACTTCGCGCAACAGGTCGAACACGACTCGGCGGTTGTGCGGTTCGGCGCAGAATCCGACCAGCGCACTCGCCACTTCGGGGCCGATCCCCGCGGTCTCGATCGCGCCGACCAGGAGCTTGTCGCGGCGGAGAACGAACTTGCGCTCTGGTTCGCCCATCACGGGCTCGATCTGGCCGCGCAGGAATACCGCGTGGCGCAACACCGAGCCGAGCGCGCGCGCCGACACATACCGTCGCGCGAGGTCACGCGCGGTAATCTCGCCGACGTGGCGGATGCCGAGCGAGAACAGGAACCGATCGAGCGGGATCGTCCGCTTCTGCTCGATCGCCGCGATGACCTTGGCGGCCCACACGCGCCCGTCCTTCTTCCGCGCGGCGAGCTGCTCCTCGGTCAGGCGGAAGATATCCGCGGGCGACTCGATCAGCCCGTCGCGGAAGAATGCCTCGATCAGCGTCTGGCCGAGCCCGCCGATGTCGAACGCGTGGCGCGAGGCGAAGTGGATCAGCCGTTCGACTCGCTGCGCCGGACAGATCAGCCCCCCGGTGCAGCGATAGACGACCTCGCCCTCTTCGCGCTCGGCGGCGGACCCGCATTCGGGGCAGGTGTGCGGGAAGACATACGCCTCGCGTTCGGCGTCCGGCGTCAAATTCTCGACGATTTGCGGAATCACGTCGCCGGCGCGCTGGACGAGCACGCGGTCGCCCGGCCGCACGCCGAGTCGCTCGATTTCGTCGGCGTTGTGCAGCGTCGCGTTGGTCACGACGACACCCCCGACGGTCACGGGCGACAGCCTCGCAACCGGGGTCATCGCGCCGGTCCGCCCGACCTGGATATCGATCCGTTCGAGCAACGTCTGTGCGCGCTCGGCGGGGAATTTGTGCGCGATCGCCCAGCGCGGCGCCTTGGCAACCTGGCCGAGCCGCGCCTGCCAGTCGAGCCGATCGACCTTGTAGACCACGCCGTCGATGTCGAACGGCAGGTCCGCGCGCTCGGCTTCGATCCGCCGATACACGTCGAGCGCCGCCGCCGTTCCTTCGACCCGCGCGAACGCATCGGCGATCGGAAAGCCCCAACCGCGCAAGGTGTCGACGACCTCGGCCTGGGTCTCGCCCGGCACGACGCTCGCCTCGCCCCAGCCATGTGCGAGGAATCGCAGCGTCCGGCTCGCGGTCACCGTCGCATCCTTCTGGCGCAACGACCCCGCGGCGGCGTTGCGCGGATTGGCGAACTGCCGCGCGTCCTTGCCGGTCTCTTCGGCCTCGGCGAGCAGGCGCGCGTTCAAGGCGGCGAAGTCGTCCTTCGCCATATAAACCTCGCCGCGAACCTCAAAGATCGCGGGTGCTTCGCCGTTCAGCTGTTGAGGAATATCGCCAATGGTCCGCACATTGGCGGTGACATCTTCGCCGACCTGCCCATCGCCCCGCGTCAGCGCCTGAACCAGCCGCCCGTCCTCATACCGCAGCGAACACGACAACCCGTCGATCTTCGGCTCCGCGGTCAGCGCCACCGGTGCATCCTCCGCCAGCTTCAGGAACCGGCGCACGCGCGCTACGAACTCCTCGACCTCCTCGTCCGCGAACGCGTTGTCGAGGCTCATCATCGCCTTGGCATGCGCGACCTTTGCCAGATGCCCGGCGGGTGCCGCACCCACAGTCCGGCTCGGCGAATCGCTCCGCACCGCGCCCGGAAACGCCGCCTCGATCGCCGTGTTGCGCCGCACCAGCGCGTCATACTCGGCATCGCTGATCTCGGGCGCGTCGTCGGTATGATAGCGCGCATTATGATACGCGATCTGCGCGGCGAGCGTCTCCAGCTCGGCGGCGGCTTCGGTCTCGGTCGCGGGAAGGTCGGGCATCGCGCCGGGTTAGGGGAGGGCGCCACCTTTCGACAAGACCTGGATCAACATCGCGTGAACATTCGCCCGACTTGCGCGCTGACATCGCAAGACATTTTTTGCAGGACACGCAATCATGACCGACACCAGCCGCCGAGACCTGTTCAAGGGCGCCGCCGTCACCGGGCTCGCCGCAGCCGCCGCGCCGGCCTTCGCGCAAGGGCAGGGGGCGGGCCAGGCGCAACTCGCCGATCCGCAGACGCGGTTCACCTCGACGCCCTTCCCCGAACAGCGCCAGAAATGGCCGGCACTCCAGCGCGACATGCGTCCCGTCCCCGATTGCGGCGAGACTAGCTATCGCGGTTCCGGACGTCTCCAGGGCCGCAAGGCGCTGGTGACCGGCGGCGACTCGGGCATCGGTCGCGCTGCGGTCATCGCATTCTCGCGCGAAGGCGCCGACGTCGCGATCAACTATTACCCGACCGAAGAACCCGATGCGCAGGACGTCGCTAAGCTGCTCCGTGCCGAGGGGCGAAAGGTCGTGCTGATCCCCGGCGACCTGACCGACGCGAAGTTCTGCAACGACCTGATCGCGCGCGCGAACCGCGAGCTCGGCGGGCTCGACATCCTAGTCAATAACGCGGCGTACCAGCAGTCGAAGGCATCGATCGCCGAGATCAGCTTCGAGCAGTTCGACCGCACGATGAAGACCAACGTCTATGCGATGTTCCACCTCTGCAAGGCGGCGATCCCGCTGATGAAGCTGGGCGCGTCGATCATCAACACGGGGTCGGTCAACTCGGTCGATCCGGGCGAGGAACTGCTGGATTACGCCACCACTAAGGGCGCGATCCTGATCTTCACCAAGGGGCTGGCGAAACAGCTCGGCAAGAAGGGTATCCGCGTCAACATGGTCGCGCCGGGCCCGGTCTGGACGCCGCTCCAGGTCGCGGGCGGGCAGCTTCCCGGCAAGATGGGCGAGTTCGGCCAGGACACCCCGCTCGGCCGTGCGGGTCAGCCGGCGGAACTGGCGTCGCTGTTCGTGACGCTGGCGGAGACGGGAACGAGCTTCACCAGTGGCAGCGCCTTCGCGGCCACGGGTGGCAGCGGGGTGCTGTAACGCTGGGATGCCGCCGCGTCATTCCACCCCGGCACCGCACTCCCCCCCCGGTACCTCACTCCGCCCCGGCGAAGGCCGGGGCCCAATTGGCAAGGCCGGTGTAACGAGGTACTACGTTCACCAAGTGACGTCTCCCAATTGGGCCCCGGCCTTCGCCAAGGTGGCATGAGGAAGAGTGTGTGATGAAAACGATTTCGTTCGTTTCGGCCGCCCTATGCCTCGCCGCCCCCGCCACCGGCCAGCAAACCCACGTCTCCCCCGCACCAGCCCCAGCGATCGGCTACGACTGGAACGACGGTTCCTCGTCTGACGACCGAGTCCAGCAATCTTTATGGCCCCGCTCCGACGCCAGTGCCGCCGGCCTCGACGACATGATCCACACCGAGCAGGCTCCGATCCACGCCGCGATCCACGAAGATGGCGCGTTCGGTAGCCGAGCCCTCCACGGCCTGCGGAAAGTCGGCGGCGACTACATCGTCGTGCCGGTGCTGAAGATCCACCTGGGTCATCCGCGGCAGGCAATGCCCTGACCAATCGGATGCCCGTAGGCAAGCTGGCCAACTTCAGCTGACCTATCCCCGGGAAATGTCGGCTCCCCTCCCTGAAAGGGAGGGGCTGGGGGTGGGTAGGTCGGCTTGTGCCGCCGACGTTCCATAATTCGGAAACCGACCCACCCCCGGCCCCTCCCTTCCAGGGGGGGGAGAAGGATTCGGGAGGTCGCGGCGATACCCCCAAAACTCAAGCCCGCTCTAACAACCGCTCCGCCTGAGCCCGCGCCTCGTCCGTAATCTGCGCCCCCGACAACATCCGAGCGATCTCTTCCCGCCGCTCGTCCTCAGACAATGCCCGCACGCCCGTCCGCGTGACCGTCCCGTCGCTGCTCTTGGCGATCAGCAGATGCTTCGCCCCCCGCGCCGCAACCTGCGGGCTATGCGTCACCACCAGCAACTGCGTACTCAAGGCCAGACGCGCGAGTCGTTCGCCGATCGCACTCGCCACCGCGCCGCCGACCCCGCGGTCGATCTCGTCGAACACCATAGTCGACGCGCCGCCCTCTTCCGCCAGCGCCACCTTCAGCGCCAGGATGAAGCGCGACAATTCGCCGCCCGACGCGATCTTGGTCAGCGCAGCAAACGGCGCCCCCGGATTGGTCGAGATCTCGAACTCCACCCGGTCCTTGCCCGCCGCCGACCAGCCGTCCTCACCAAGCGGCGCCACCACCGTCTGGAACCGAGCCGCATCCAACTTCAACGGCGCGAGTTCCCCCGCCACCGCCACATCGAGCCGCTTGGCCGCCGCCAGCCGCCGCTTCGTCAACGCATCCGACGCCGTATCGAAGGCCTTCCGCGCCGCCGCCACCCGAGCCTCGATCACCGCAATCCCACCTTCGCCCGCATCGAGCCGCTCCAGCCGCGCGCGCATCTCGTCCGCCAGCGCCGCCAGGTCGTCCGGCTGCACGCGGTGCTTCCGCGCCATCGCCCGAAGCTCGAACAACCGCGCCTCGTCATCCTCCAGCGCCCGCGGATCATACGCCATGTCCGCCCGAGCATCGCGCAGGCTCTCCTCTGCCACCGACGCCTCGATCACCGCGCGATCGACCGCCGCCAGCGCATTGCCCAGCGCCACGTGATCCTCCGCGATCCGCTCGAGCACCCGCGCGGCCTGGCGCAGCTTCGCCATCCCGCCGTCCTTGCCCTCGAGGAAGTCGTCGATCGCCGCGAGGTCGTCCGCGATCTTCTCGGCGCGCTGCATCGAGCGCCGCGTATCCGCCAGCGTCTCTTCCTCGCCCGCGACGGGCGCCAACGCGGTCAGCTCGGCAACCGTATGCTCCAACCACTCGCGATCCCGCGCCGCCGTCTCGATATCCGCGCGCGCCGCCGCCAGTTCCGCCTCGGCCGCGCGAAACGCCGCATAAGCCTTGCCCGTAGCCCCAGGTTCGGTCCGCCCGAAAATGTCGAGCAACGCCCGATGCCCCCGCGCATTCAACAACCCGCGCTCGTCATGCTGCCCGTGGATTTCGACCAAATGAGGCGCCATCTCGCGCAGCAAACCCGCCGAGGCCGGCTGATCGTTGACGAACCCGCGACTGCCGCCATCCGCCTTGACGATGCGCCGCACGATCAGCGGCTCGCCGCGCTCGATCTCCAGCCCGTTCTCGTCGAATAACAAGGCAAGCGGCGACTCGGGGGCAGGGGCATCGAACGTCGCGGTAACCACCGCCTGCGCCGCGCCATGCCGCACCAGCCCGCTATCGCCGCGCCCACCAAGCGCCAGCCCCAGTGCGTCAAGCAGGATCGACTTGCCCGCCCCGGTCTCGCCGGTGAGCACGCCCAACCCCTCGCCGAATCCCAGATCCAGCGCCTCGATCAGCACCACGTCGCGAATGGAAAGGTCTGTCAACATCACGCGCGTCCTAAACCATTCGCATGGGATGTTGATCCCCAATTGTTCTCGTATTCGTGGACTCAGGTCCCCGGAGTCGTCCGCGTCGCGCTGCCCGGACCGACCGGCGCCGGCGTCGAGACGCTGCCCGAGCCGGTACCACCGGAGCCGTCCTTCACCTTGGGGATATCGATCGGCCCGGTCGCCGGCGCGCCCGCGGTCCCGGTCGGCACGGCGACCTCGCCCGGCGCCAGCGGCGCGATCGGCTTTACCGGATGCTCCTGCATCAGCGTGTAGGCATGATCGTACCAGTCGGTGCCCGGATAGTTGCGGCCGAGCACCGCGGCGGCCTTCTCGGCCTCGATCGGCACGCCGAGCTGCAGATACGTCTCGGTCAGCCGCATCAGCGCTTCCGGGGTGTGCGTGGTCTGCTGGAACTTGTCGACCACAGTGCGGAACCGGCCGTTCGCCGCGAGCCACTGACCGCGCGTCTCGTAGAACCGCCCGATCTCCATCTCCTTGCCGGCGAGATGGTCGTTGACCAGATCGATCTTCAGCCGCGCATCCGATGCATAGCGCGTGTTCGGATAGCGACGCATCAGCTCGCCGAGCGAATCGAGCGCCTGCCGCGTGATCTTCTGGTCACGCGTAACGTCGGTGATCTGCTCGTAATAGCCGAGCGCGATCAGATAATAGGCGTAGGGCGCATCGCGGTTACCCGGATGGACCGCGAGGAAGCGCTGCGCCGAGCTGATCGACGCGGTGTAATCCTTGGCGAGGTAATAGCTGAACGCCGACATGATCTGCGCACGGCGCGCCCAGATCGAATACGGATGCTGGCGCTCGACCTCGTCGAACAACTGAGCGGCTTCCTTGTACCGCCCCTGGTCGAGCCGCGCCTTGGCGGTCGAGTACAGCGTCCCCACGTCGCGCGCGACATAGGGCAGGTCGCCCTTGGCGGAACGACCCGCGCAACCGGCCATGGGGAGCGCAAGCGCGGCGATGAGCGTGACGGCAAGGGCACGCGGCACGCTCGGAAGGGACTGGGGGATACGCATCGGCGTTGTCCTTAGCGTATGCGGGGCTTCACGAACAATCCCTTTCGCCGACCCCGCCCGGGCCCTGGAAGCCCGCGATGTGGCCGCCGTCCATGGGGGCTTTCCGTGGACCGGATCGCACGGCAATAGTCGTGCGTTGCCGACACGTCATTCCAGTCGAGGATTTTCCATGCCCGCCACCCTGCTGCACACCCACCGCGTCGAGAAGCCCTGGGGTCGCGACACGCTCTGGCCCGGTTTCGAGGATCCCGCCGCCGGCTCGCCCCCGATCGGCGAAGTCTGGTTCCAGGAACCCGGCAACACCACGCCCGACCTGCTGATCAAATACCTGTTCACCAGCGAGAAGCTGTCGGTCCAAGTCCATCCCAACGACGAACAGGCACATGAACGCGGCCTTCCGCGCGGCAAGGACGAGTGCTGGACGATCCTCGCCGCCGAGCCGACCTCGACGATCGCGGTAGGCACGAAGCAGCCCATGTCGAAGGATGACCTGCGGGCGTCGGCGATCGACGGCACGATCGAGGACAAGCTCGACTGGAAGCCGGTCCAGCCCGGCGACTTCATGTATTGCGCGTCCGACACGATCCACGCGATCGGCGGCGGCCTGACGGTCATCGAGGTCCAGCAGAACTCCGAGACGACCTACCGCCTCTTCGATTACGGCAGCGACCGCGAGCTTCACCTGGACGACGGCGTCGACGTCGCCGACCCCACGCCCTACGTCCCCGTCGCGCCGCCGATCGAGATCGAGACGGGCCGTACGATCATGGTCGAGGGCCCCAAGTTCGTACTCGAGCGCTGGAAGGGCGGCGACCACGTCGTCAACCTGCCCGAAGGCACGACCGGCTGGGTGATCCCGATCACCGGCTCGGGCGACGTAGCGGGCGTCGCGTTCAAGGCCGGCGAATGCGCCACGATGACCGGCAGCGAAACGGTCTCGACAAGCCCCGACGCCGACGTGCTGTTCGCCTATCCGCTAGCAAAGCGGATCTGAGGGCACGACGCTCCAACGCCCGTTCCACTGCACTTCCTCGTTCTCCCGCGAAGGCGGGAGCCCAGCCTGGGTCCCCGCCTCCGCGGGGAAACATAGTGATCGAGCGATGACGCTCCCTCAAGTTACCACCACCCCGGCGAAGGCCGGGGCCCAGGTGGAAAGGTGGCAATAACGAAGCGCCACGCTCCGTTAGCTACGTCCCCCAACTGGGCCCCGGCCTCCGCCGGGGCGGCAGTTACCATCGAGCTCGCACCTCAAAACCAAGCCCCCCAAACTCACCCCGAATTAACCCACCCCCACTAACCCCAAAACAATGCTCCGCATCCTAACCCTATCCACGCTATTCCCCGACGCCACCCGCCCAAATTTCGGCATCTTCGTCGAACGCCAGACGCTAGGCCTGGCCGCCCACCCGAAAATATCCCTCCAAGCGGTGGCACCCATAGGCCTCTCCCCAGGCCCACTCCGCCACCTCGGCCACTACGCAGCCCTAGCCAAACTCCCGAAGCAAGAACGGTGGAAAGGCATCCAACTGCACCGCCTCCGCTTCACCGTCCAACCGTTCTTCCAGGGCCGCCACCACGCCGCAGCATTGCAGCGCGCCCTCATCCCCATCGTCGGCACAATCCGCGAAGACTTCGCGTTCGACGTCATCGACGTCTGGTTCATCTTCCCCGACGCCCCGCCGCCATCGCGCTCGGCCGGCGCTACGACGTCCCCGTCTCGATCAAGGCGCGCGGATCCGACATCCACCATTGGGGCAACGCGCCCGCCACCGCCGCCCAGGTCCGCGACGCAGGCGGCGACGCCGCGGGCATGCTCGCGGTCAGCGCCGCGATGAAGGCCTACATGGTCGCGATGGGACTGCCCGCCGACCGTATCCGCGTCCACAACACCGGCGTCGACCAGGACCGCTTCCACCCCATCGACCGCGCAGCGCCCAAGGCAGCACTCGGCATCTTCGGCCCGCTCCGAAGTCCCCAGGCTGATCGCAACCGCCGACGTCACCGCGCTAGTGTCGAGTTCGGAGGGCCTCGCCAACGCCTGGATCGAGTCGTTCGCCTGCGGCACCCCGATCGTCATCACCGACGTCGGCGGCGCGCACCACATGGTGACATCAGCCGAAGCAGGCCGCGTAACGATCGCCGACCCGCTAGCGTTCGCCGCCGCGATCGGCACGCTCTTGGCCGACCCACCATCGCCCCAGGCGACCCGCGCCACGGTCGCCAGTTTCACCTGGGAAACCAACACCGCCGCACTCTACGAACACCTCGCGACGCTAGCCGCGAGACGCTTCTAAACAACCCTCCCCCGCGGGGGGGGATCAACAGTCTCAGATCAGCCCTCGAGCGGGTACAGCGCCGCCACGATCCAACGCCCTTCGCCACGCAACACCGCCCAAGCCCGAGCGGCAGCACGGCTGTCCATAGCCTCGATCCCGAACCCTCGCGCCTCGACCGCCCGCTTGAAAGCAAGCGGCGGCTGACGCAGCGCGGAACCGGTCCCCAGCAAGAGAAATTCCGGCGCCGGATCCAGCGCCAGCAACGCCGCAACATCCGCCTCGCCGAGCGCCTCGAACGCCGGTGGCTCCCAGCCGTCCGCGCGCTCGGGACTGATCGACAACGCGGTGTAATAGCCGTCGTCGACCTTGAACCCAGCCGGACCGATCGCCGAGATTATCGGCCCATCGGTCTTCTCGCGGTCCATCCTCATAACGCCACCGTTTTGGTCAAATAACGTCCGTCATCCCCGCGGAGGCGGGGACTCAGATTGGCAACCGCCAGCGACTCGATCGAGACGGCAGCCACTATGGGTTCCCGCCTGCGCGGAATGACAGGGGCGTGGAAATCAACGCTCGACCTTTGGACCCACGCGCTCCGCCCCGTCTTGGACGCCGCCTTTGCGCGGGGCAGGGTCGGCGCGCAGACCCAGCGTGATCAGCAGCGACGACGACACGTAGATCGACGAGTACGTCCCGACGACGATGCCCAGGATCATCGCCGCGGTGAACCCGCGCAGCACGTGGCCCCCGAGGATCAGCATCGCGAACAGCGCGAGCAGGATCGTCACCGAGGTCATCACGGTCCGCGGCAGCGTCTCGTTCACCGAAAGGTCGATGATCTCGCGCATGTCCATCTTCCGATACCGGCGCATGTTTTCGCGGATACGGTCGTCGATCACGATCTTGTCGTTGATTGAATAGGAGATGATCGTCAGCACCGCCGCGACGATGTTCAGGTCGAACTCGAACTGAGTCAGCGCGAAGAAACCGAGCGTCATCAACAGATCGTGGACGATCGCGACGACGGTCGAGACGCCGAACTGCCACTCGAACCGCACCACCGCGAACAATGCGATGCCGAGGATCGCGAGGCCGACGGCCAGCAAGCCCTTGTTGATCAGCTCGTCCGAAACCTTGCCCGAGATCGTGTCGTACTTCGAGAACGTCGCGCCGGGGAACTTCACGGCGAGGTCGTCCGACACCTTCTTGACGAGGCGGTTGGTCGCGCCTTCGTCACCGGCGGGGACGGGCAGGCGGATCGACAGCGTCTTGGGATCGCTGAACGACTGGATCGAGGCTTCGCCGACGCCGAGCCGGTCGACTTCGGTACGGACCGCGTCGATCGACGGCGCGGTTGCGAACTTCTCTTCGATCAGCACGCCGCCGACGAAGTCGACGCCCATGTTGAGGCCCTTGGTGACGACGAGTCCGGCCGCCAGCAACGACAGCAGCAGGGTCAGCCCGAACGCCCATTTGCGGAGTGAAACGAACTTCAGGTTCGTGTTGTCGGGTACGAGTTTCAGCAGGCGCATGGTAATCTCCCGCCTCAAATATTGATCGTGGTGGGGCGGTTCTTCCGCAGCCACAGCGCGACCATCATCCGGGTGAACGTGACGGCGGTGAACACCGAGGTGCAGATCCCGATCAACAGCACGACCGCGAAGCCCTTCACCGGACCCGAGCCGAGCAGCAGCATGATCACGCCGGTGATGGCGTGCGTCACGTTCGCCTCGAAGATCGTCCGGCTCGCTTCCTTGTAGCCGAGCTCGACCGACTGGACGACGCTACGCCCGCGTCGCCGCTCTTCGCGGATCCGCTCGTTGATCAGCACGTTGGCATCCACCGCGGTACCGATCGTCAGCACGAAGCCGGCGATACCGGGCAAGGTCAGCGTCGCGTTCAGCATCGCCATGACGGCGACGATGACTAGGATGTTGATGACCACCGCGAGGTTCGCATACAGGCCGAACCGGCCATAGGTCACGAACATGAACACGATCACGAGCAGCGCGGCGACGATCGACGCCAACACGCCCGCACGGATCGAATCCTTGCCGAGGTCGGGGCTGACGGTGCTCTCGGCGATCGTCTTCAGTGCGACCGGCAGCTTGCCCGATCGCAGCGTGATCGCCAGCGCGTTCGCCGACTCGACCGTGAAGTTGCCCGAGATCGACGCGCGCCCACCAAGGATCGGCTCGTTGATGTTCGGTGCGGAGATCACCGAATTGTCGAGGATGATCGCGAACGGCTTGCCGGTGTTCTCGGTCGTGACCTTGGCGAAGCGACGTCCGCCAACCGCGTTGAACGTGATCGCCACCTGCGGCGCGTTGGTCTGCGGCTCGAACTCCTGGCGCGCATCGGCGAGCTGATCGCCCGAGATGATCACCGAGCGCTTGACCGCGATGAACGGCACGCCCTGCGGATTGCCAGGGTAGGGGAGGACCTGGCTGCCGATCGGCGCGATGCCCTTGACCAGATCGGCCGGGTTCGCGGTCTCGTCGACCAGCTTGAATTCCAGCTTGGCGGTCTTGCCGAGCAGATCCTTCAGCGCCTGCGGGTTCTTCAACCCCGGCACCTGGACGACGATCCGAGTCGCGCCCTGGCGGACGATCGTCGGCTCCTTGGTGCCCAGTTCGTCGATGCGACGGCGGACGACTTCGGTCGCATCGTTCATCGCCGTGTCGATCGCCTGGGTCAGGCCGGCTTCGGTCGGCTTGAGCACGAAGCGGCTCGTGTCGACGACGTTGATGTCCCATTCGCGCTGGCCGCTCATGCCCGCGCCACCGCCGGTGATCGCCAGTAGGCGCTCGCGTGCCGCATCGACTTGGCTCGGGTCACGAAGCAGGAAGGTCAGCTGGCCGCCCCGCGTCGAAATATCCCCGATCTCGATCCGCGGCGTTCCGTTGCGCATCGTCCCCGCGACGCTGTCGCGCATCGCCTCGATCCGCGTCGCGGCGAGGTCGGCGGTATCCGCCTCGAGCAGCAGATAGCTGCCGCCGGCGAGATCCAGTCCGAGATTGACGCGGGAATGCGGGATCCACCCCCATTTGCTCGTGGTGCTCTCGGGGAGGAAACTCGGGACCGCCAGCAGGCACAATGCCACCAGCAACCCGATGATCGACCCGACCTTCCAGCGCGGAAAATCCAGCATCAGTCGTTTGCCGGCTTCGTGTTCGGGCTGGTGATGTCGGTCAGCGTCGCCTTGACGACTCGCACGCGGACGTTCGGCGCGATCTCGACCTCGACGACGTTATCCTCGACCTTGGTGACCTTGCCCAGGATGCCGCCCGACGTGACGACGCTGTCGTTCTTCTTGACCGCGGCGACCGACGCCTGCAGCGCCTTCATGCGCTTTTGCTGCGGGCGGATCATCAGGAAATAGAACACGACGAACACGAGGAAGAGCGGCGCGAGGCTCAGGAACGAGGCGATCCCGCCCCCGGCCGTGGCGGCGCCGTCTGCGGCCTGGGCGTATGCTGGTGAGATGAACATGGAGTTCCGTATCTGTGAAGGGTGGCTCGGTTCGCGCGCCGCGCGGCCGGTCGCAATGGTCCGCCCGCTATCATCGCTTGGTGTCGCGTGCAACTGAGGTGGCGGCGGACGGTTCGTGTAGAGACCACGACGAAGTTCGGGCGAAACCGCTACGAAACAGGAGAGACGCGATGATTCTGGTGATGGGACATATCAAGCTGGCCGCCGGCGAAGGCGCCAAGATCGCCGATATTCTGATCGCGCACATGGCCGCCTGCGCCGCGGAGGACGGATGCGAGTTCTACAATCTCGCGCTCGATCTCGTCGATCCGGACCTGATCCGGATATCCGAACGCTGGGCCAGCCCCGAGGCCCTCGCCGCGCACGGCCAGGCCGATCACCAGAAGGCGTTCGGCCGCGCGCTCGGCGGGTTCACCATCGAGCAGGTCAGCGTGAAGGCCTATGACGGCAGCTTCTGGCGCACGCTGATGGGCGAGTAAGGCAATTCTCGCGGGCAAGCGGCGTTGCGACTTGCATCGCGCGCCGACCCTGCGTAGAGCGCGCGGCTCGGGCTGCTATGCGGCCCGTTCGGTCGGAGCGTAGCGCAGCCTGGTAGCGCACCACACTGGGGGTGTGGGGGTCGCAGGTTCGAATCCTGTCGCTCCGACCATTTTCTTACATCGGTAAAAAAGACGCGGCGCTGCCAAGGCGGCCATTCCCTTGATCGTGCGCCACGCTCGCACTTCCACAACGCGCTCCCCTCCCTGAAAGGGAGGGGCTGGGGGTGGGTAGACCAGCTTGAGCCACCCCCGTTCGAACCCGCGGAAACCGACCCACCCCCAACCCCTCCCTGCCAGGGAGGGGCGAAGAAGGAGAGAAGGAGAGAAGGAACGAGGACTTACGCCGTCTCGCTCACCGTCGCCGCCTGACCCACCGCGATCGCGCTCAAATTCACGATCCCGCGTGCGGTCACGCTTGGCACCAGCATCTGCAGCGGCTTGGCGAGCCCCAGCAACATCGGCCCCATCGGCGCCGATTCGGTCGAGGCGGACAACAGCGACACCGCGATGTTCGCCGCGTCGATATTCGGCATCACCAGCAAATTCGCCGACCCCGTCAGCGGGCTATCCCCCACCAATCGCCGCCGCAGCGCCTCGGACAGCGCCGCATCGCCGTGCATCTCGCCGTCGAACTCGAACTCCGGCGCGAACTCCTTCAGTAACGCATGCCCCGCGCGCATCTTCTGTGCGGACGGCGACCGCGACGCACCGAAGCTCGAATGCGACAACAGTGCCGCCTTCGGCTCGATCGCGAACGCACGGACCGCTTCGGCCGCCAGCATCGTCATCTCGGCGATCTGCTCGGCGGTCGGATCGACCGTCACGTGCGTATCGCAGAAGAACAGGCTTCCGGTGCGCAGGATCACCGCGGACATCGCATACAGCCGCGACACGCCCGGCATCCGCGGCAACAGCGGCATGACGTAGGTCATCTGCGTCCACCAGTCGCCGATCCCGCCACACAAGGCCGCATCGACGCGCCCCTCGCGCAACAGCATCGCTGCCGCCACGCTGGGCCGCGTCCGCAGCGCACGCTCGGCACTGTCGGGCGGCGTGCCGCGACGGCCGACCAGCGCGCTATAGCCCGCCAGCAGCGGCTCGAAGACTTCGCGATCGGTAGCCGGATCGAGCACCTCGACGTCGGTGCCGATCGTCATGCGCAGACCGCTCGACTCGATCTTCTCGGCGATCACCTCGCGCCGCCCGATCAGCACCGGCCGACCGATGCCCTCGTCGATCACCGTCTGCACCGCGCGCAGCGTCCGCGGGTCCTCGCCCTCGCCATACGCGATCGAGCGCCCCGCCTGCTTGGCACGCGCGAAGATCGGCCGCATCAGCTGGCCCGAGCGGTACACGAACACTTCGAGGTCACGCAGGTACGCGTCGAAATCCTCGATCGGCCGCGTCGCCACGCCCGACTCCATCGCCGCCTTCGCCACAGCCGGCGCGACGTGCAGGATCAGCCGCGGATCGAACGGCTTGGGAATGATGTAGGTCGGCCCGAACACGGGCGTCGCGCCGCCGTATGCGGTGACGACCACGTCCGAAGCCGTAGCGCGCGCGAGTGCAGCGATCGCATCGACCGCAGCGACCTTCATCGCCTCGTTGATCTCGGTTGCGCCGACATCGAGCGCACCGCGGAAGATGAACGGGAAGCACAGGACGTTGTTGACCTGGTTCGGGAAATCCGAACGCCCGGTCGCGATGATCGCATCGGGCCGCGTCGCATGCACCAGCGCCGGCTGGATCTCGGGCTCCGGGTTCGCCAGCGCCAGGATCAGCGGATCGGGCGCGAGCAGATGCAGCCATTCCTGCTTCAGCACGCGCGGCGCGGACAGCCCGAGGAAGATGTCCGCCCCCTCCAGCACGTCCGGCAAGGTCCGCGCATTCGTCTTGCGTGCATAGCGCGCCATGTTCGGCGGCATCACGTCGCCGCGATCGGCATGCACGACGCCGGCGATATCGGTCAGCGTCACGTTCTCGGGGTTAAGCCCCATCGACACCAGCAGATCGACCGTCGCCAGCGCCGCGGCGCCCGCGCCCGACGTCACGAGCTTCATCTGGTCGAGCCGCTTGCCGCGCAGTTCGAGCACGTTGCGGACTGCCGCTGCACACACGATCGCGGTGCCGTGCTGGTCGTCGTGGAACACCGGGATGTTCATCACCTCGCGCAGCTTCGTCTCGATCTCGAAGCATTCGGGCGCCTTGATGTCCTCGAGATTGATCCCGCCGAACGTCGGCTCCAGCACGCGGACCGCCTCGATGAACGCCTGCGGATCGAGCTGGTCGATCTCGATGTCGAAACAGTCGATCCCGGCGAATTTTTTGAAGAGCACCGCCTTGCCCTCCATCACCGGCTTCGACGCCAGCGCGCCGATCGCCCCGAGCCCCAGAACCGCAGTGCCGTTGGTGATGACCGCGACCAGATTGCCGCGCGCGGTATAATCACGCGCCTTGTCCGGATCCGCGGCGATCTCCTCGCACGCAGCGGCGACGCCCGGCGAGTAGGCGAGCGCCAGATCGCGCTGCGTCGCCATCCGCTTGGTCGCCTCGACCGAGAGCTTCCCCGGCTTCGGATAGCGGTGATAATCGAGCGCGGCCTTGCGGAAATCGTCTTCCATGGTCTTCCTAACCTGTCGGCCGCGGCGGCGACCGGGTGGATCCAGAGCGCACGGGCAGGACCCGCGGCATCGAATGTTCAAGGGAGCGCATAGCCTTAGGGGCACCAATCCGCCAACCCCGCGCGGACGTAGCGTCGGTTTGGATAGGCGGGGGGGGGAGGCGCACCGTCACCCCAACCCTACCACCACCCCGGCGAAGGCCGGGGCCCAATTGGAACGTCGGAAATAACGAAGCGCCGCCCTCAGCCAGCCCCGTCCCCCAATTGGACCCCGGCCTCCGCCGGGGCGGGGCAGACGCGGAAAGGGTCGGGCAAGCTCCTAGACTTCACCCCTCCCTGGAAGGGAGGGGCCGGGGGTGGGTCGGCTTCCGCATACAAACCCGTCGCGACCCAAGCAGGCCAACCCACCCCCAACCCCCCCCCTCCAGGGAGGGGAGCAAGGAAGGCGGGAGGCAAACACCAAAACCCCTGTCCTACAACGAACCAATATGGTTCGCTCCCCCCCAATAAAGCCGGGGACCACACCATGACCATCCACACCCTAATCGAAGCCGTAATCGACCGCGAAGGCGGCTACACCAACCACCCCGCAGACCGAGGCGGCCCCACCCGCTACGGCATCACGGAAAGCGTAGCCCGCACCAACGGCTACCCCGGCGACATGCGCAATTTCCCCCGCCACCAAGCCGAAGACATCTACCGCCGCCTCTACTGGACCCGCCCAGGCTTCGACCAGATCGCCCCCCGAGCCCCCAAAATCGCCGAAGAACTCTTCGACACCGGCGTAAACATGGGCCCCGCGGTCGCCGCCACCTTCCTCCAACGCGCGCTCAACGCACTGAACCGCGGCGCCACCGACTACCCCGATATGACCCTGGACGGCCGCATCGGCCCCGCCACGCTCACCGCCCTCGACGCCTTCCTCGCGCGCCGAAAACCCGGCGGAGAAACCGTGCTCCTAAAAGCGATCGAGGCGCTCCAGGGCGAACGCTACGTCGCCCTCGCCGAAACCCGCCCAGCCAACGAAGCCTTCCTCTACGGCTGGCTCGCCAACCGCACCTGAGACCGCGGAACGAAACGCTCCCAGCGTCTATACTTCCTATACTTCACTTTTGCCGGAGGCAGCCAATGACCCCGCAACCCCTTGATCCAGCACCAAATCCCGCCCCGGCCGACCTGTGGGTCACCAGAGCCCGCCCGACCTTCCTCTACGTCATGTACACGCTGCTTCTCGGCGCAATTCCCGCAGGCCTGATCGCCGCCGTCCGCCCGCAAATGGCCCAAGCGATCGCGGCAGGAATGGCGGCATACCTCAACGCAATCCCCGAACCCCTCTACGCCCTCTTCGGCACCGGCTACCTCGGCTACACGGTGGCGCGGGAATGGGGAAAGGGACGGTGACCACCCAAACCGTTGGAGCCGGCAGACTCACCGATTCCGTCATTCCCGCGGAGGCGGGAACCCATATTGGCTGAACTCGGCGATGAAGGGCTGAGGTCCAAGGGTCTGGATCCCCGCCTGCGCGGGGATGACGGCGTTGGGGCAGTGGCGGTGGTATACCTGTGTTGTCTCTCCGACCCCCGACCGTTGCACCTCCAAAACCAAACCCTACATCGCTCGCATGAGCAACGACCCCCACGCCATGCCGACATGGCACGGCACCACGATCCTCTCGGTCCGCCGCGGCGGCAAGGTCGTCGTCATCGGCGACGGCCAGGTCTCGATGGGCCAGACCGTCATGAAACCCAACGCCCGCAAAGTCCGCCGCCTCGGTGACGGCAGCGTCATCGGCGGGTTCGCCGGCGCCACCGCCGACGCGTTCACGCTGTTCGAACGCCTCGAACGCAAACTCGAAGCGCATCAGGGTCAGCTCCTGCGCGCCGCGGTCGAACTCGCCAAGGACTGGCGCACCGACAAGTTCCTCCGCAATCTCGAGGCGATGATGATCGTCGCCGACAAGGATGTGACGCTGATTCTTACCGGCAACGGCGACGTGCTAGAACCCGAAAACGGCGTCGCCGCGATCGGCTCCGGCGGCAACTACGCCCTCGCCGCCGCCCGAGCGCTGGTCGAGTACGAGACCGACGCGGAGGTCCTGTGCCGCAAGGCGATGCACATAGCGTCCGAACTCTGCGTCTACACCAACGACCGCCTCACGGTCGAAACGATGGATTCGACCACGTAATCCCTTCTTCCCCTCCCGCAAGCGGGAGGGGGCAGGGGGTGGGCGCCTGCTCACCTCCAGCGCTACCGTTCGAGGGAAGCGCGAGCCCACCCCCAACCCCTCCCGCAAGCGGGCGGGGAGCGAGATCAGAATGAACGACCAGCTCACCCCCAAGGCAATCGTCGCCGCGCTCGACGCCCACATCATCGGTCAGGCCGCCGCCAAACGCGCGGTCGCCGTCGCGATGCGCAACCGCTGGCGCCGCCAGCAACTCAGCGAAGACCTCCGCGACGAGGTCACGCCCAAGAACATCCTGATGATTGGACCGACCGGCTGCGGCAAGACCGAGATCAGCCGCCGTCTGGCCAAGCTCGCCGACGCGCCGTTCGTGAAAGTCGAGGCGACCAAGTTCACCGAGGTCGGCTATGTCGGCCGCGACGTCGAGCAGATCGCCCGCGACCTCGTCGAGGAAGCCATCCGCCTCGAAAAGGAACGCCGCCGCGTCGCCGTCAAGGACAAGGCCGAGGAGGCGGCGATGTCGCGCCTGCTCGACGCGCTCACCGGCAAGAACGCCAGCGAGGCGACGCGCGAGAGCTTCAAGCAGCGCTTCCTCGACGGCCACCTCAACAACGCCGAAGTCGAGATCGAGATCGAGCAGGCCCCCGCCATGCCGTTCGACATCCCCGGCGGCGCGCCGCAGATGATCAATCTCGGCGAGATGATGAAGTCGTTCGGCGGCGGTCAGCAGCTCAAGCGACGCAAGCTGACCGTCCACGCGGCGTGGGACAAGCTCGTCGAGGAAGAGGCCGACAAGCGCCTCGACCAGGACGAGGTCAGCCGCGCTGCCCTGGCGGATGCGGAAGCCAACGGCATCGTCTTCCTCGACGAGATCGACAAGATCGCGGTCTCCGATGGCCGCGGCGGCTCGATCAGCCGCGAAGGCGTCCAGCGCGACCTGTTGCCCTTGATCGAGGGCACGACCGTCGCGACCAAGTACGGCCCGATGAAGACCGACCACATCCTCTTCATCGCCTCGGGCGCGTTCCACGTCGCCAAGCCGAGCGACCTGCTCCCCGAATTGCAGGGCCGCCTCCCGATCCGCGTCGAACTGAAGGGCCTGACCGAAGCCGATTTCGTCGCGATCCTGTCGGACACCAAGGCGTCGCTGCCGCTGCAATACAAGGCGCTGATCGCCACCGAAGGCGTCGGCATCGAATTCACCGAAGACGGCATCGCCGCGATCGCGCGCATCGCCGCCGAAGTGAATTCGGAGATCGAAAACATCGGTGCCCGCCGCCTGCAGACGGTAATGGAAAAGCTGCTCGAAGAGGTAAGCTACAACGCCGAAGACCGCGGCGGCTCGAACCTCGTCATCGACGGCGCCTACGTCGACAGCCAGCTCAAGGAAATAGCCCGCAACACCGACCTAAGCCGCTTCGTGCTGTAATTACACCTTCCGTTCGTGCTGAGCGAAGTCGAAGCACATGGGGCAAAGGCCCTTCGACTTCGCTCAGGGCGAACGGGGTAGGTGGGGACTACAAGGAGAAAACCATGGACGTGACCGAAGCCATAGCCGCTCGCCGCTCCGTCCGAGGCTTCCTCGACACCCCCGTCGACCCGACTCTACTCCACGACCTCGCAGTAAAAGCATCCCGAGCGGCAACCGGTGGCAACCTCCAGCCCTGGCACATAGCCATAGTCCAAGGCGAACCGCTGGCCCGCCTCAAGGCAATAATGGCCGAAAAGATCGCAACAGGCGCCACCGAAACCCCAGCCTACGACATCTACCCGAAAGACCTGACCGCCCCCTACCGTGACCGCCGCTACGCAGTCGGCGAAGCGATGTACGCCCACCTCGGCATCTCCCGCGACGACAAGCCGGCCCGCCGAGAATGGTTCGCCCGAAACTTCGAATTCTTCGGCGCCCCCGCCGCGTATTTCTGCACGGTCGACAAGCGCATGGGCCCGCCGCAATGGTCGGACCTGGGAATGTACCTACAAAATCTGATGCTGCTTGCGGTGGACGCCGGCCTCGCCACCTGCCCGCAGGAATGCTGGGCGATGTATCCCGAAACCATCGGGAGTTTCCTGGACATCCCCGAAGACCGCACACTCTTCTGCGGTATGGCGATCGGCTACGAGGACAAGACCGCCCCGGCCAACGCCCTGCGGACCGAGCGCGCAAACGAAGCGGAATGGCTAACGACTATCAAGCCGTCAGCCTGACTTTCGTCAGAATGATGGGACTAGAGAACCACCGTAACCGGCTTCGCACCCTTGATCCCCGCAAGGATCATAGCCTCCCAAACCGCCGGATCACCCGCTGCGGCCATCGCCTTGTCAGGTTCGCGCAACGTCTTCAGCACGGCCAGCGCATCGGGCAAATAATCCGCCCACGCCGCATCGATCAACCGCGACGCCGACTCGGCATCGCCGCCGGCATTCGCGCTGATCCGCTGTCCCGCCAACACGCGCGCGACGCGTTCGGCAACAGGTGTAGTGGAAACGTCCATGAGCATTCTCCTCGCGGGACTGGTCTATACCAAACCCGCGAGGCGAACGAATGCTCCGTTTAGCGTGCCGGGCCCGAACCCGCGCCACGCGCAGGACCCCGGCCGCCGCCGCCAGCCGGACGACCGCCGCCTTGCCCACCGGGACGACCACCGCCCTGCGGACGACCGCCGCCACCTTGGCCGCCGCCGCCACCCTGGCCACCACGGCTGGCGCCCGCATAGTTGCGGCCGGTCGACCCGGTCGCCCTCGGCGAATGCGTCGCACGCGGACGTGCCGGATCGCGCGGACGATCGATCCGAACCTCGGGATCGGCGCCCATTGTCTTGACCCGCGTCTGCTTGATCTGGTTCGACAGGTTCACGAAATCTTCCGGCAGCGAGCGGACTTGGACCTTCTGGCGGGTGATCCGCTCGATGTCGCGCAGGTACGCCTTCTCATCATCCGCGCAGAACGCGACGGCGATGCCGCTCGCGCCAGCCCGCGCGGTACGGCCGATGCGGTGGACATACTGCTCGGCGACGTTCGGCAGCTCGAAGTTGATGACGTGGCTGACGCCTGAGACGTCGATGCCGCGCGCGGCGATGTCGGTCGCGATCAGGACCTTGACCTTGCCCTGCTTGAACTCGCCCAATGCCCGCTCGCGCTGGCCCTGGCTCTTGTTGCCGTGGATCGCGTTCGAGGCGATGCCGTTGCCCGCGAGCAGCTTCACGACGCGGTCGGCGCCATGCTTGGTGCGCGTGAACACGAGCGCGCGGTCGATCGCCGGATCGGCCAGCGTGATCGTCAGCAGCGCCTGCTTCTCCGACTGGTTGCAGAAGGTGACATACTGGTCGACGCGCTCGGCGGTCGTCGCAGCGGGCTTTACCGACACCGTCTTCGGATCGAGCAGGAACTGCGACGCCAGCTCACGGATCGCGACCGGCATCGTCGCCGAGAAGAACAGCGTCTGGCGCTTCTTCGGCAGCATGCGGACGATCTTCTTCAGCGCGTGGATGAAGCCGAGGTCCATCATCTGGTCGGCTTCGTCGAGCACGAGGATCTCGATCATCGACAGGTTCACGAAGCCCTGCTCAATCAGGTCGATCAGGCGGCCCGGCGTGGCGACCAGGATGTCGACGCCGCGGCTCATGTCCTGGCGGTTCTTGTTGATGCTGGTGCCGCCGAAGACGGTCGTCACCGACATCTTGCTGAACTGACCATAGGCGCGGGCGCTGTCGGCGATCTGGCTGGCAAGTTCGCGCGTCGGCGCGAGCACCAGCATACGGCAATGCGTCGGCAGGACGCGCTTCTGGTTTTCGGTCAGCCGCTGGATCGACGGCAGCACGAATGCCGCGGTCTTGCCGGTGCCGGTCTGCGCGATGCCGAGCAGATCGCCGCCCTCGAGCAGGATCGGGATCGACTGCGCCTGGATCGGCGTCGGCTCGGTATAGCCCTTGGCTTCGAGCGCACGGACGAGCGGCTCGGCAAGGCCGAGGTTTGCAAATGACATGAATAGTCTCTCAATAGATGCCGGGCTCGCGAATCCACACAAGGACGCGCGAGGGGCGGTGGTGTTTTGACACCCCGCGTGAAAAGGGAAGCCCGTTGGAAACGACCGAGGCGGAGCTTGGACCTTATTCAGGTCCGATCACGCTGCATGACACCTCGATGGCCGCTATCTCGTGTATCGACGTCGAAAAGTCAACCTCGCGCACTGTGCGAAGCCGGAACGGAGATCAGGCTCGGGTTTGACCGAGGTGTAGATAGCGCTCGTTGAACTCGGCGGCATCGCGCAGACCAGCCCAGTCGATGACGCTGACCTGTCGTTTCTTGCGCGCGATCAGCCCGTCGGTCTCAAGCGACTTTAGCACGCGGTTGACGTGCACCGGCGTCAAGCCGAGTGCATCGCCGAGTTGCTCCTGCGTCATCGGCAACTCGTACGCCATCGCGTCGCCCGGCGTCGATTGCTTCAGCCGGACCGAGAATTCGCACAGCAGATGCGCCAGCCGACTGCGCGCGTTGCGCCGCCCGACATTGAGCAGCCATTCGCGGTGGATCGACGCTTCTACCAGCGCATCGACCCACAGGGCCTGGCCCGCGGCCGGGCAAGCCTCGATGAACTGACGAAGAGCCGCGATCGGCACCTCGGCGAGCGTTAGCCGGGTCAGCGCCTGGATGTCGTGATCGGATTCGTCGAGGAACAGGTTCTGCAGATCGACGAACGCGCCGGGCATCAGGATCGACACGATCTCGCGCTCGCCATTCGGCGTGAGTTTTTGCCGATAGGCAAGCCCTTCGACAATGAACGCGCACCGCGTCGGGCGTTGACCTTCGCGCAGCATATAGGTCGACGCATCGATCGTCCGTACCTTGAACGGCAACGCGGCGATCTGGGCACGGCTATCCGCACTCATCGCCGTCCGCGACTCGAACTTCCGTATAACCTGTTCAGTCACGATGGAGATATCCACGTGCACTCTCCGCATCCAGTGCAGGAGCACTCGTTTCTCGCTGTCACCCTCTCTGGGATAGCGCGTTGCAACAATCTGCACCTTATCCCAGGATTGACCGAGGCGACAAAACCCATGTTATGACAATCATGCACGCTGTCCTCGGAATGCGGCGAACAACGGGGCCGGCTAGCTGAGTTCGTCACCGGGTTCGTCGATAGTCACCATGACCGTCAGCAGAACGCTGCCCCCTTCGTCCCGCACCGCAACGCTGAACCGTGTACCGCCGCGCGCGATCGCCGGGTGATCGCTGAGGTAATCGCCCGCGAAGATGACTGCCTGGACGCGGGCATCCTCGTCATCCGTGAGGTTCGTGCCTTCGTCGTCGTCGACGTGTTTATGGTTGTCGATATCGAAGAAGTATCTGGGCATGCTCACCTTCCTCGATCGCTTCGTGAGTTCGAACCTATCAGGTCGACATTGGCTCCGCTCTTACCAAAATCAGGTTTGCCGAACGGTGGATGCTCGACTTGAACTCCGTCACGGGCGTAGGATGCGAGCAACCATAGAGAGGATCCGCCCATGAAACTGGCCAGCCTGAAGCATCCCGACGCTACGCGTGGCAATGCGACCCAAGGGCGAGACGGCAGGCTCGTCGTCGTCTCCAACGACCTGGCCTGGTATGCCGATGCAAGCCATATCGCGCCGACTCTTCAGGCCGCGCTCGACGACTGGGACCGGCTTTCGATCGACCTGAAGAACCTGTCGACCGATCTCGAGCACGAGATGATCCCGATGCGGCGCTTCCACGAGCATGACGCCGAGTCGCCGCTACCCCGTGCGTATCAGTGGGCGGACGGCTCTGCGTACGTGAATCATGTTGCGCTCGTGCGGCAGGCGCGGGCAGCGGAAATGCCCGACAGCTTCTGGCACGATCCGCTGATGTATCAGGGCGGTTCGGACGGGTTCCTGGGACCCCGCGATCCGATCCCGCTCGCCGACGAGGCCTGGGGGTGCGACATGGAGGGCGAGGTAGTCGTCGTGACCGGCGACGTACCGCTCGGCGCGAGTCGCGACGAGGCGCTGGCGGCGATCCTGCTGGTCGGGCTGACCAACGATGTCTCGCTCCGCAACCTGATCCCCGGTGAGCTCGGCAAGGGGTTCGGCTTCTTCCAGTCGAAACCGGCAAGTGCGTTCTCGCCGGTTTTCGTCACGCCCGACGCGCTTGGCGACTGGTGGAAGGACGGCAAACTGCACCGCAAGCTGATGGTCGATCTCAATGGCCAGCCGCTCGGTCGCGCCGAGGCGGGCGAGGACATGACGTTCGATTTCGGCACGCTGGTCGCGCATGCCGCAAAAACGCGCAAGCTCGGCGCGGGCACGATCGTCGGCTCGGGCACCGTCTCCAACCGCGGCCCCGACGGCGGCCCGGGCAAGTCCGTCGCCGAGGGCGGTGTCGGCTATTCCTGTCTCGCCGAAGTGCGCACGATCGAGACCATCCAGGGTGGCAAACCGGTCACGCCGTTCCTTAAGAAGGGCGACACCGTCCGCATCTGGGCCGAGGACGACAAGCGCCATCCGATCTTCGGCGTAATTGAGCAGACCGTCGAGTAGGTGCACTCGCGAAGGCGGGGCCCAGACTGGGTTCCCGCCTTCGCGGGAGAACAGGATGTGGCGGAGCAGTTGATGCAGGTATCTGACTTAGGCTGAAAACCGGCCCGCCCGAAAATCCCCTCGCAATCGCCGTTGAAATTTAATAACAAGCCTCGGTAAGAGTGTTCCGCGATCACAGCGGCCTCATGGAGATGGAATGACGATGGCAAGCGAGCATCCGCGCGCCAATTTGCAGCCGCTCACGCTGCATATCCCCGAGCCAAAGTTCCGCCCCGGCGACGCGGTGGACTTTGCCGAAGTCGACGTGCCCCCCGCAGGTGAAGCACGCCGCCCCGATACCGCGGACAAGGCGTCCGACTTCATCGATCTCGCCTACACCTTGGTCCGCGTGCTCGACGACGACGGCAACGCGGTCGGCCCTTGGGATCCGAAATTGTCGCCCGACGTGCTGCGCCGCATGCTGCGCAGCATGGCGCTGCTCCGTGCGTTCGACGAGCGCATGTTCCGCGCGCAGCGGCAGGGCAAGACCAGCTTCTACATGAAGGCGCTCGGCGAGGAGGCGGTCGCGGTCGCGGCGGCCTATGCGCTCGATTACGAGGACATGTGCTTCCCCTCGTACCGCCAGCAGGGCCTGCTGATCGCGCGGGGCTGGAGCCTCGTCGACATGATGAACCAGATCTACTCGAACACGGCGGACCGGCTCGGCGGCAAGCAGCTGCCGATCATGTATTCGGTCAAGGAAGCCGGGTTCTTCTCGATCTCGGGCAACCTCACGACGCAGTACCCGCAGGCGGTCGGCTGGGCGATGGCGTCCGCCGCCAAGGGCGACACGCGGATCGCCGCGACGTGGTGCGGCGAAGGCTCGACCGCGGAGGGCGACTTCCACTCGGCGCTGACCTTCGCGACGGTTTACCGCGCGCCGGTGATCTTCAACATCGTCAACAACCAGTGGGCGATCTCGAGCTTCTCCGGGTTCGCGGGTGCTGAGGCGACGACGTTCGCGGCGCGCGCGGTAGGCTACGGCATCGCTGGCTTGCGAGTCGACGGCAACGACGCGCTGGCGGTCTACGCCGCAACGGAGTGGGCGGCCGAACGCGCCCGCACCAACCAGGGCCCGACGCTGATCGAGCACTTCACCTACCGCGCGGAAGGCCATTCTACCTCCGACGATCCCGGCCAGTATCGCAGCGAAGGCGAGCCCAATGCGTGGCCGCTCGGCGATCCGATCAAGCGCCTGAAGGACCATTTGATCGCGATCGGCGAATGGGACGAGGAGCGCCACGCGGCACAGGACAAGGAACTCGCCGAGCAGGTGAAGGCCGCGCAGAAGGAAGCTGAGAAGAACGGCATCCTCGGTCACGGCCTCCACCAGCCGCTCGAATCGCTGTTCGACGGCGTCTTCGAGGAAATGCCCTGGCATCTGAAGGAGCAACGCCAGCAGATGCTCGACGAGGAATCCGCGAGCGGCCGCCCCTGGGATATCAAGGCATGAGCGACATGATCGAGGCACCCGGGTCCGAAGCAGCGGGCGCAGAACCCACCGCGCGGATGAACATGATCCAGGCGATCAATTCCGCCATGGACATCATGATGGAGCGCGACCCCGACGTCATCGTCATGGGCGAGGACGTCGGCTATTTCGGCGGCGTCTTCCGCGCGACCGCCGGCCTCCAGGCCAAGCACGGCAAGACCCGCGTGTTCGACACCCCGATCACCGAATGTGGGATCATCGGCGTCGCGGTCGGCATGGGCGCGTACGGCCTGCGCCCGGTCCCCGAGATCCAGTTCGCCGACTATATCTACCCCGCGCTCGACCAGCTCGTATCCGAAGCCGCGCGACTCCGATACCGCTCCGCTGGCGAGTTCACCTCGCCGATCACGGTGCGCTCGCCGTTCGGCGGCGGCATCTTCGGCGGCCAGACGCACAGCCAAAGCCCGGAGGGGCTTTTCACCCACATGTCGGGGATCAAGACGGTCATCCCGTCGACGCCCTACGACGCCAAGGGCCTGCTGATCGCCGCGATTGAGGACAATGATCCGACGCTCTTCTTCGAACCCAAGCGCATCTACAACGGCCCGTTCGACGGCTATTGGGATCGCCCGTCGCAGAACTGGTCGAAGCACCCCGCCGGCGAAGTCCCGACCGGCTATTACAAGATCGAGCTCGGCAAGGCGAAGATCGTCCGGGCGGGCGAAGCGCTGACGATCCTCGCCTACGGCACGATGGTGCACGTCTGCACGGCCGTGGTTGCCGAGGCAGGCATCGACGCCGAGATCGTCGACCTGCGCACGCTCGTCCCGCTCGACATCGAGACGATCGAGGCGTCGGTGAAGAAGACCGGCCGCTGCATGATCGTCCACGAGGCGACTCGCACCAGCGGCTTCGGCGCCGAGCTATCGGCGATCGTCCAGGAACGCTGTTTCTACCATCTCGAGGCGCCGATCGAGCGTGTGACCGGGTTCGACACGCCGTACCCGCACAGCCTCGAATGGGCGTATTTCCCAGGGCCCGTCCGCATCGGCGAAGCCCTGAAAAAGATCATGAAGGACGCATAATGGCCCGCTTCACCTTCAAGCTGCCGGACATCGGCGAAGGCATCTCCGAAGCCGAGATCGTCGCGTGGCACGTCGCCATCGGCGACCGCGTCGAGGAGGATTCGCCGATCGCCGACATGATGACCGACAAGGCCACCGTCGAGATGGAGTCGCCGGTGACGGGCGTCGTCGTCGAACTCGCGGGCGAAGTCGGCGACCAGGTGTCGATCGGCGCCGCGCTGGTGGTGATCGAGACGGATGCGGTTGACGCCGCGGACGAAGTCGTCGCCGCGCCGCTGACCTCGGCCCAGGTCGAAACCGCCGAACAATACGAAGCCGAAAACCCGGGCGTCGAAGAGGTGATGGAAGCAACTCCCTCTCCCCTCCGGGGAGAGGGTCGGGGTGAGGGGCAGCCAAGCAGTGCTGCGCCCGGAACAACCCCTCACCCCAGCCCTCTCCCCGCAGGGGAGAGGGAGCAGAAGGCGCACGCCCTCGCTGCGGCTGAGACCGAGCAGAAGCCGCACGCCCTCGCATCCCCCGCAGTCCGCGCCCGCGCCCTTGACCTCGGCATCGACCTAGCCTCGGTCAAAACCGACTCAGACCGAGTCCGCCACGCAGACCTCGACGCCTATCTCCGCTACGGCTCGGGCGAGGGCTACCACCCCCCGCGCGCCAGCCGCGCCCGCGAAGACCAGCCCATCAAGGTCGTAGGCATGCGTCGTCGCATCGCCGAGAACATGGCCGCATCCAAGCGCGCGATCCCGCACTTCACCTATGTCGACGAGATCGACGTCACCGCGCTCGAAGCGATGCGCGCCGACCTCAACGCCAACCGCGGCGGCCGTCCCAAGCTGACGATGCTCCCGCTGATGATCGTTGCGATCTGCAAGACCATCCCCGACTTCCCGATGCTCAACGCGCGCTACGATGATGAAGCCGGCGTGGTCACGCGCCACGGCGCCATCCACCTCGGCATGGCCGCCCAGACCGACGCGGGGCTCACCGTCCCCGTGATCCGCGACGCACAGGACCGCAACGTCTGGCAACTCGCAACCGAGATCACGCGCCTCGCCGAAGCCGCCCGCGCCGGCAAGCTCGCCCCAAGCGAAATGGGCGGCGGGACGATCACCGTAACCTCGCTCGGCCCGCTCGGCGGCATCGCTACGACCCCGGTCATAAACCGTCCCGAAGTCGCGATCATCGGCCCCAACAAGATCGTCGAACGCCCGGTCTTCAAGGGCGACGAAGTGGTCCGCGCCAAGCTGATGAACCTGTCGATCAGTTGCGACCACCGCGTCGTCGACGGCTGGGATGCGGCAAGCTTCGTCCAGGGCTTGAAGAAGTACCTCGAAACGCCCGTCCTTCTCTTCGCGGACTGAACGAGCATGAAGGGCATTCACCACGGCGACCTGACGATCGAAGGTCGTTTTGAGGGGATGCTCAACGGTACCGCGATCGTCCCGGCCCGGCGCCACCGCCGAGATCGCTGGGATGATCGACGGTACGCTGATCGTCGAGCCGGGCGCGACCGTCCTTATCAGTGGCATGGTCGACGGGAATATCATCGATCGCGGCGGCCACATCACCGTAACCGGAATGCTAGGCCGCTAGCCGTCGAGCGCGCTCCGTTTCAGAGGTGAAGCGCCCAAACAATCCTCCCCCGCGAGGGGGAGGTGGCAGGCAAACCCTGACGGAGGGGGCGGCAAGCGGGACCAGCGTTTAGGTCCACCTCACCCCCGCGTTTTCTGCAAAGACCCCGCGATCCGCCGCGCAAGACTCCGCGGGGTAAACCGTATGCCCTCGGCCATTGCAAAGTTAAGCGCACCCGACACCTTCACAGCGCGGTTCACCGCCAGCGCCGCCAACCCGTCGCGCACCACCGCCGCCGGGTCGCTCGCCAATCGCTGGAACAGCGCGGTATCGCCCAGCCCCGCAACATCCGCGAACTCGGTCCGCGTGGGGCCGGGACACAGCGCCGCGACCCGCACGCCCTTGCCCTTCACCTCCTCGTGCAGCGCCTCGGAAAAGCTCAGCACGAACGCCTTGCTCGCATAATAGACCGCCATCCACGGCCCCGGCTGGAACGACGCGACCGAAGCGAGGTTGAGGATCCCGCCAGACCCGCGCGCGATCATCTGCGGCAACACAGCGTGCGTCAGCGCCACCAGCGCCCGACAATTGAGGTCAATCATGCCCAGTTGCAGTGCGCTATCCAGCTCCGCGAAATCGCCCCGCGCACCAAACCCGGCATTGTTGATCAGCACGTCGATCGGCAACGCCGCGGTCGCAATGGTATCAACGAGCGCAGCCGGACCATCCTGATCCGCAAGATCGGCGGCAAAGACATGCACCGTGACGCCGTGCGCCGCCCGCAGTTCGGCCGCCAGTGCCTCGAGCCGATCGACCCGACGCGCGGTCAGGATCAGCGCGTTGCCCTGAGCCGCCAGCGCTCTGGCAAAGCCTTCGCCTAACCCCGCTGACGCGCCGGTGATCAATGCCGTTGTCATAGCCCCACACCCCTATCCGAGAAGCCACGAACCTGCGCCGCCACGAATGTCCCGGCAACATCTCCCTCTCCCGTCGGGGAGAGGGAAGGGGCCCACGGCGTCTTGGCTGTGGGAAGGGTGAGGGCACGCCTGCGTCGGGTTCAACATCAAACGATCTCGAACAGCCCCGCCGCACCCATGCCCCCAGCCGTGCACATCGACACGACAACATAGCGCACGCCGCGCTTGCGCCCCTCAATCAACGCATGCCCAACCAGCCTCGACCCAGTCATCCCGAACGGGTGCCCGACCGCGATCGCGCCGCCGTTGACGTTATACTTTTCCGGATCGATCCCGAGGAAATCCCGGCAATACAAACACTGCGACGCGAACGCCTCGTTCAGCTCCCAAAGCCCGATATCGCCCACCGACAACCCAACGCGTTCCAACAGCTTCGGGATCGCGAACACCGGCCCGATCCCCATCTCCGCCGGGCCGCACCCTGCCGCCTGGAACCCGCGATAGATGCCGAGAATGTCCTTCCCCTCGGCCTCCGCAGTCCGGCGGTCCATCAGCAACTGCGCCGAAGCCCCGTCCGACAACTGGCTCGCATTGCCCGCCGTCACGCTAGACCCGGGCCCGGAGAATTCACCGCCCGGCCATACCGTCGTCAGCCCGCACAAACCCTCCAGCGTGGTGCCCGCCCGGATACCCTCGTCCTGCGACAAAGTGACACTCGCGATCCCCGCGTGTGCGCCCTGCTTGTCGAACAACGCCTTCTCGACGGTGATCGGCACGATCTCCTCGGCAAACGCCCCGCTTGCGAGGCCAGCGGCAGCACGCTGCTGGCTCATCGCGGCATATTCGTCCTGCGCTTCGCGGCTGATGCCGTATTTCTCCGCGACGATCTCCGCGGTCTCGATCATCGGGATATACGCCGTCGGCTCCTTCGCCACGACGCTCGCATTGACGAAGCGCGGTGCGTCCTTGGTCACGGTGTAGCTGATCGACTCCATCCCGCCCGCCAGCGCCACGTCGGCCTCGTCGCAGATGATCGTACGCGCCGCGAGCGCCACCGCGGTCAGCCCCGATCCGCATTTCCGATCGAGCGTGAATGCCGGCACCGACTCCGGCAGCCCGCCGGCGAAGATCGCCATCCGCCCCGCGTTCCCCCCTTGCGTGCCCCATTGGTTGCCGACGCCCCAGAACACCTCGTCGATCCGCGCCGGGTCGATCCCCGCACGCTCGACCACCGCGTTCATCACGTGGCCCGCCAGCACCGGCGCCTCGGTCGCATTGAACGCGCCTCGATATGCTTTGCCGATGGCGGTACGGGCAGTCGAGACGATGGCGGCTTCACGCATGCTGGAACCTTTCGAGGATCGGGTATGCGTGAGATCTATACGGTCCACAGCGTCGGGGAAAGGCCTTAGGGCACCCGCGCCAGCCAGCCACCGGTAAATCCCGCGCGGTCCAGCCCACGGCGGATATGCGGGTTTCGCCGCATCGTGTTCCACACCATGCCGGTCCGCCAATTCTCGATCATCGCGACGATCGGTCCCTGGTCGATGCCGAGATAATCGACGTCGACCCAGCCAACACCGGGTACGATCCGGCCATGCTTCAGCGGCTCGCGCACCTCGGTCAGCGTCGGGTTGAACGCATCGAAGAAGCCGTATTTGCCATAAATCCCCTTGCCATAACGATCGTGCATCGCAGTGATCGCGGGGACGACGAGATCCGGCGCGAACACGATCGATCCGACCGCGGCGGTCGGCGCCAGCGTCCCGTCGTCGCGCGCGCCGGGGCCCCGTTCGGAGTAGCTGAAGAACTCGCGCGGCCGCCCGCCGATCGCCGCCTTGAAATCGCCCGGCCCGTCGCACGCGGTCAGGCCCCAGACGTCGGGGCCATAGCCGGCGAATCCACTTGCGTTCGCGATCGCATAGTCGCGCTGAGCGATCGTCGCCCGCTTGCTGTTCTCGAAATAATCCATGTCTTTGGTCGCGATATAGGCGTCGCGAATGCCACGGAAATCGACCCAGACATGACTGTATTGATGCACGAACATCGGTGGGTAATGGAGATGATCGCCGCGCCACGACGGCTCGAACTTTTCAGTTAGCGCACCCCAGGTCGACGGCGGCAGCGGATGTGTGGGCGACCCCAGCGCAAGCAGATACATCAGCATCCCCTCGTTGTAGATATTCCAGTCGCTTGGGATGAAGCCGCTTTCGGGATGCCAGCCCATCGACAGGAACGGCGCACGCGGCGTGATCCACGTCCAGTCCACCGCGCCGTATATCTGGTCCGCCAGGGCACGGATCCGTTGTTCCTCAGGATGGTCGCCATCGAACCAGCTCTGCGCGAACAGCATCCCGCCGAGCAGCAGCGCGGTATCGATCGTCGACAGTTCCGCGCGCGCGAACCGCTGGCCCTTGGTGATGCCGAGGAAGTGGTAGAAGAATCCCTTGTATCCGCTTTTGCCGGTCGGCTCGGGGCCCATCGGTGCGATCGCGAAGAACTCCAGCGTTGCCAGAGTCCGCTTGCGCGCCTGCTCGCGTGTGACCCAGCCGTTGACGACGCCAATCGGATACGCGGTCAGCGCGAACCCGACCGCGGCGATCGAAGAGAAGGACGGCGTCGGCCACCGATCGAGGGCGAGCCCAGTGACCGGGTCGGTCGTGTCCCAGAAGTACAGGAACGCACGCTCCTGCAGATTGTCGATCAGCGGGTTGGCGGATGGCGGCGGTTCGGGCGGCGGCGTGCGGGTAACGCTTTCGATCGCCTCCATCAGCGGCCGCCCGACCGATGTGCATCCCGCGGTAAGTCCCCCGAGCGAGATCGCCCCGGTGCCGAGAAACTGCCGTCGATCGAGCATCCGAACTCCTGGTCGAGGGTCACCGCCATTGACCATGGAAGGCTGGCGGGGCGGCCAGAACGGCCGCCCCCATAAATGCATCAGAACCTATAACCCACCCTGAACTGGATGCGACGCGGGAGGGTTAGCGTGCTCGTGCCGATCCGGGCAGGCTCGAGCGGATCGGTTGCCTGGCCAGTGGCGGGGTCGATCGTGTCGTTGAACGACGCGTCGAATCCCTCGAAGTTCTTGTTGTTGAACGCGTTGAGCAGGTCGACCGCAGCCTCGAACTGATCTTCCTTGCCGAGCACGCTGAAGCGCTTGGCGAGCGTCAGATTGACCTCGCAATAGGCGAACACGCCCTTGATGCAGTTCTTCCTGGGGTAACGCGCGGTGAACCGATTGAAGCCCGAATCCGCGCCGTTGGTCGCATCGGTGACCTGGAACGCCTGGCCGCTACCCAGCGTGTTGAGCATCGAGAACTGGAAGCCGAGCGGCAGGTCGACCATGCCCGAGATCACAACCCGGTGACGTTCGTCGCCGGTTCGCGGGCGCCAGCCATAATCGTCCGGCGTGATCGCATCGAGGCTGAACAGGTCGCCGCCGTTCTGCTCACCCTTCGAGAAGGTATAGGCGACGTTCAGGCCCCAGCCCGACGACTTGGTGTAATTCTTGTCGAGCGTGAAATAGATCGCCTTGTACCGCGTATCGAGTCCGTCGAGGCCGACGATCGCGTTCGCATAACCGAACGGTTGCAGCGGCGCGGTGTCGCAGCAGCCGCCGAGCCCGTTCAGGGTCCGCGTCGCGAAGATGTTGGTATAGCCGTTGCGCCCGCGGATGTAGGAGGCGGTCAACGCGGCCTGGAAGATGCCGACCTTCTGGCGGATGCCGATGCTCGCCTGGTCGTTGACCGGTGGGCGGGCGTCGTTCTTCACGGCGAACAGCTCCGGCAGCCCTTGCGTCGAGGTCGCGGCGAGCTGCAGCAGACCGTCGCGCGTCAGATAAGCGGGATCCCACTGGACGGTCGGCAGGCCCTCACGCGGCGTACCGGTCGGCGAAAAGCGGAACACGCCGATCGGATTGATCGTGCGACTGAGTTCGTCGACCGTGTTGTTAAAATTATTGCGATCGTAATAGCGCCCGATCCCGCCGAAGATGACCGTCGACTGGTCGTCTTTCACGTCATACGAGAAGCCGAACCGGGGCGCGATCGCGCCGGCGAACGGGCTGCGATTGCTCCCGTCGGTGATGTAGTTCTCAGGGTCGAAATAGGCCGTCCGGGGCAGCGCGCGCAGCGCGGCCGCGGCGTTGGCCGGCGTGCGATATTCGTTGTTGAAGCCGTTCGTCTCGTAATCCCAGCGTACGCCGACGTTGAGCTGGAGCTTGCTCGTCACGTCCCAGTCGTCCTGCAGATAAAGGCCGACCTGGGTGTTCGAGGCGAGGATCTTGCCGCTGCCGAGTCCCAGTCGTGCTTCGGCCGGCGACGCGAAGGTCAGCCCGTTCTGCGGCTCGCGGCGGTAGGTGTAGCGCGGCTGGATGAACGACTGGTTGTCGAACTCGATATCGGTGATCTCGACGCGGGCGCCCGCCTTGAACGAATGATTCTGAAGGCCGGTGTAGGTGACGTCGTCGCGCAACGTGTAGCCCTGCTGGACCTCGCGACGGGTCGAATCCTTGCCGCCGAAGATGATCACGCCGTCATAGTCGTAGGTCGGCAGGTCGGGGTTGAGCGACGTTGGATTGAACGTGTAGCTCAGATAATTGGCGTTGAACTCGTTGATGAAGTTGCTGCCGGTATAGGTCCATTTGTACAGATACGTGTCGACCACGTTGATCTTGTTCTCGGCGTTTTCGTACGAGACGTTGCCGCCGAAATTCTGGATGTCCGTTTCCTGGCGGCGGCTGAACGACAGGTCCATCACCTGGTTGCTGTCGGGCGTGAGGGTCAGCTTGCCGAAGTAGAAATCGCCGCGGAACGGGCTGACGAACGCACCCTCGAAGTCGCTCAGGCGGCGCCCCGAATTGGCTTCGAAATCGGCGACCGCCGCGGTCGATCCGGTACTGTCGACGTTGAACGCACGGTCCTGGTCGTTGCCCTCGTACGTCGCGAAGAAGAACAGCTTGTCCTTGATGATCGGGCCGCCGAGCGACACGCCGTATTGCTTGCGCTCGAAGGCGGGTTCGGCGCGGTTGTTGACCTTGTCGAGGTACGATTTCGCGCTGAGACTCTTGTCCGTATATTGGCCAAAGACCTCGCCGTGGAATTCGTTGGTGCCCGACTTGGTGACGGCGGTAATGATCGCGGCGCCGGCCTGCTCGTACTCGGCCTTGTAGTTCTGCGTCAGGACGCGGAACTCCTGTACTGCGAGCTGGCCGAACGGATTGCCGCGGCTGTTCTGCTGGCCCGCGACACCGCCCTCGCGCAGCTTGTTCTTCAGGCTGACGCCGTCGATGAACACGTTCACCTGGCTGGCGGTCGATGCACCCGACTGGAACCCCTTGTTGGTTTCGCTGTCGTTATACTTCACGCCCGGCGCCAGCGCTGCGAACGACAGGAAATTCCGATCGGTCTGCGGCAGGTTACGGATCTGCTGCTGGCTGACGTTGGTCGCGACTTCGCTGGTCCTGGTCTCGACCAGTCGCCCGCCGGTGACGACGATCTCCTGGCCATCGCCGGTGGCCGGTGTCGCATCACCTGTCACGGCGCCAGTTGTGGGGGCGGTCGCGTCGCCGTTGGGGGCCGGCGCCGCAGCCGCGGGAGCAAGCGTCGCATCGAGCGTCGCGGACTGGCCGATCGAGACGATGATGCGCTGTACCGAGACGTCCCCGTTCGTGCCCGTGACGGTGATCGTGTACTGCGCCGGCCGCAGCCCGTTGAGGATGTAACTCCCGTTCGCTGCCGTCACCGTGCGGAAGCTCTGGTTGGTCCCCCCGTTCACCGCCACCACGGTCGCGCCTGCCACTGCCGCGCCCGCCGCATCGCGGACCTGCCCGCGGATCGAGGCGATCGTCGTCTGGGCGGTCGCGGCCGTCGTGAGAGCCGCAGCCGATCCGAGGATCGTCGTCGTCACCAGCGCAGCGCGCAGCGCCGCGACCATCATGGTCTTCATGTCGAATAGTCCCCTGCGTTTGATCGCGGGATCGGCAAATGGCTTGGGCACGATCGTGGCGGTTCTGCCCAAAGCCATGGCAGCGCCCGATCGTAATGCTCGCGACGGTCGCGACCCCATGCCCTGGACCTCTCCATTAACCGCTCCTGATGGAGTCGGTTGGGCAGCACGCATGTTTGCATGGCTGCCGGGAGGGAGGCTCTACGCCCGGTTTCCGACGCCTGCCAATGGCTTGTCCAAGCAAGTGACCGATTCGGCGACAGTCCGTGTCATTATCGCCACAATCCATGTTTCCCGTGTCTCATTCGACAGCAACGGCCTGAACGACTGCCGACGCGATGCAGAATGGCGTCGGCAGTATTTCGGTTCCGGCCCTTACGAACGGGATGTGTTCGCGGCGGCGCTGACGTCATTTCGGCAGTATTATTGTCAGGAAGGATCGTTGTTTCAGGCGAAAACACCGCCTTACTTCATCAAGACAAGCTCTTCCGCCATCGTCGGGTGCAGTGCGACGGTCGCGTCGAAGTCGGCCTTGGTCAGCCCGGCTTTCACGGCCACCGCGGCGGATTGCAAGATCTCGGGGCAGTCGGGCCCGATCATGTGGATGCCGACGACCCGGTCGGTCTCGCCGTCGCAGATCATCTTGTACAGCGAGCGTTCGTTGCGCCCCGCCAGCACGTTCTTCATCGGCCGGAAGTCGGACGTGTACACCTTCACCGATCCCAGCGCCTGCTTGGCCTGCGACTCGGTCATGCCGACACCGGCCATCGGTGGGTGGCTGAACACGGCGGCGGGGACGTTGGCGTAATCGACGCGCGTCGACTTGCCGCCGAAGAACGTGTCGGCGAACGCCTGCCCCTCGCGGATCGCGACCGGGGTCAGCTGGATCCGGTTGGTGACGTCGCCGACTGCGAAGATCGAGTCGCAGCTCGACTTGTTGTCCTCATCGACGATCACCGCGCCCGCCGCGTCCATTTCGACGCCCGCGGTTTCGAGCCCGAGGCCCTTGGTGTTCGGCAGGCGCCCGGTCGCGAACATCACGAGGTCGACGGTGATCGGCTCGTGCCCGCTCATGCGGACGGTGAGACACCCGTTCGAATCCTTCTCGATGCTCTCGAACGCGGCGTTGAAGCGGAAGTCGATGCCCTTGCTCATCGAGATCTGGAGCAGGCGGTCGCGGATCGACTCGTCGTAGCCGCGCAGGATAACGTCGGTCCGGTTGACCAGCGTGACGTGCGCCCCGAACTGGTGGAAGATCCCGGCGAACTCGTTGGCGATATAGCCCGCGCCCGCAATCAGCACGCGCTTCGGCACGTCGTCGAGATGGAAGACCTCGTTCGAAGTGATGCCGTGTTCCGAGCCGGGGAACTCGGGGGTCAGCGGATGCGCGCCGACCGCGATCAGGATCTTCGCGGCCGTCTTCACGCTGCCGTCGGCGAGCGTGACTTCGTTGGGACCGGAGACGACCGCGCGCTGGTGGATGATGTCGACGTGATTGTTCTGGAGCGTGGTGGTGTAGGCGCCGTTGATCCGGTCGACCTCCTCCATGACGTTGTCGCGCAACGTCGGCCAGCTGAACGCGCAGTCGTCGGGCACCTGCCAGCCGAAGCGCTTGGCGTCCTTCAGATCCTCGGCGAAATGCGCGCCGTAGATCAGCAGTTTCTTCGGCACGCAGCCGCGGATGACGCAGGTGCCCCCGACCCGGTATTCCTCGGCCACTGCGACGCGCGCGCCATGAGCCGCGGCGACGCGCGACGCTCGCGTCCCGCCCGAGCCTGCGCCGATGACGAAGAGGTCATAGTCGAATTGGGTATCGGTCACAGGCAGTCCTTGCAGGTCACGCGCCGCTTGGGAGCGGCTTTGCATGCCATCTGGGGCAGGGCGCGCGACGCCACAACCCCGGCGCGGCGATCACGCTGATCGGCCGGGTCTATCGCTGGCCGGCCCTGCGCATCGGCATCGCGTCGATCGTCTGCTCCAGCACGGCGGCGGGGAAGGGCTTGCTGCTCCGCAATTTCTCGCCACCGTCCTTGCCGATCAGGATCGCGGTGAACGTGACGGGGAGACGGTATTTACGGCGGATCGTTGCAGCGGTGTCACCGGCGCCTTGGACCCGGTCGCCGATCACTTCGACAACGGTGAGGTCGCGGTCGTCGCTGTTTGCCTTCCATTTGGCGAGGATGCGGCGCTGCTCGGCAAGCGCCACGTTTTCGCCGGAGACGGCGGCTACAATCAGCACGCGCCGCTCCCATTTCATCTGCGCGAGGGTAGGGGAAGCGGCGAGTGCGACGGCAAGAAGGACGGTCATCACGATTGAACGCGCCACCTTCGCTTGTTCTCCCGCGAAGGCGGGAGCCCAGGATCACAATCGCTGTGGATGGTATCCTGGGCCCCCGCCTCCGCGGGGGAGCAAGATTTAGGTGGTGAGGGGAGGGCAGCCTCCCAACTCTCACCCAAACGCGCGCTTGATCAGATCGTCCGTCGAAGGATCGAACGTCTGCCCGCCCTTCTCCGCAGCCTTCGCCATTTCCTTCCCCAGCTCGACCCCGAACTGGTCGAACGAATTGATTCCCAGCAGCACGCCATTCACGAACACCCGGTGCTCATAAAACGCGATCAGCGCCCCCAAAGTCCGCGCATCCAGATCATCCAGCAGCAACGTCGAAGACGGCCGGTCGCCTGAATAGCTCCGCGCCGGATCCTCGACCTGCTTGCCCGCCATCAACGCCGCCCCCTGAGCGAACGCGTTGAGCAACAGCGCGCGGTGATGCTCGTCGGGCAGCGTGTCGCCCGGCTCGATCGCCGCGACGAACTCGACCGGCACCAGATGCGTGCCCTGATGGAGCAACTGGAACACCGCATGCTGCGCCTCGGTGCCGACCCCGCCCCAGGTGATCGCCGCGGACGGCCGCCCGAGCGGCTCGCCGTCCGCGGTCACCGACTTGCCGTTCGACTCCATCTCCAGCTGCTGGAGATAGCTCGGCAGCAACCGCAACCGCTCGTCATAGGCGAACGTCGCGCGCGTCTCTGCCCCGCGGACCTGCGTATAATACAGGTCGGCGAACGCGGCGAGCGCCGGCGCGTTCTCGTGCAGCGCCGAAAGCCGGAAATGGCGGTCCATCTCCGCGGCACCCTCCAGCAGCTCCTCGAACTTGTCCCAGCCCAGCCCGATCGCCGCCGGGAATCCGATCGTCGACCATAGCGAATACCGCCCGCCGACGCTCTCCGCGAACGGCAGGATGCGCGTCTCGTCGACGCCCCATTCCATCGCCTTCTCCGGCGCCGCGGTCAGCGCGATCACGCGGCCATACGGATCCTCGACATTATGCTCGGTCATCCACTGCAGCACGCTTTCGGCGTTCATCAGCGTCTCGGTCGTGGTGAACGTCTTCGACGCGACCACCAGCAACGTGGCTGCCGGATCGAACTTCGCGAACATGTCCTCCAGGGCGACGCCGTCGACATTGGCGACGATCCCGACGTCGTAGCGCTTGTCGTCACGCCCCAGCGCGTCGACCAGCAATTGCGGCCCCAGCGCCGACCCGCCGATCCCGACATGCAGGATATGCCGGACCGGACCCAGCGCGTCCGCCTCGATCGCGTCGATCAGCGTTCGCATCCGCGCGTGGCTCGCCTGCGCGATCGCGACGCTCTCGGGCTTGCCCTCGCCGCGCTCGGCGGTGTGCTCGACCGCGCGACCCTCGGTGACGTTGACGATCTCGCCGCTGAACATCGCCTGGCGCTTGCCCGCGAGATCCTGCGCCTGCGCCATCTCCTCGAACGCCGCGATCGCATCCGTCGTCAGGTGCGTCTTCGACCAGTCGAAATGGATGCCAGCAACGTCGAGGCTCAGCTTCGAGAGGCGCTCCGAATCCTGCGCGAACAGGTCGGTCAGCTTGGTGGCGGGCAGGGCTTCGATCTTGGACCAGTCGGCGGTCATGCTACTTCTCCGAATAGACGTGCGCGCCGGTCATGCTGCAAGCGCGAGACCGCGACAACGCTCTTTCGGTGACAGGTATCCCGCATACGCTTGACGACACGCGCGGTCTGCGCAAACCCGCGAGCATGGCAAATGACGTGAAGACCAAACCCGTACGTTCGGAAACCAGCGAGACCTTCCGCTTCCTGCTGAAGCTCGCGCTGGTCGTGCTGATCCTGCGCAGCTTCATCTTCGCGCCGTTCAGCATCCCGTCCGAATCGATGCTCCCGCGGCTGCTGATCGGCGACTATCTGTTCGTCTCGAAGTGGAACTACGGCTACTCCCGCTGGTCGCTCCCCGCCGGCATACCGCTGATCCCCGGCCGCATCTTCGGCAGCACGCCGACGCGCGGCGACGTCGTCGTCTTCCGCGCGCCCGAAGTGCTGGACCACGACGTCATCAAGCGCGTGATCGGCCTCCCCGGCGAGACGATCCAGATGCGCCAGGGCACCGTCTACCTCAACGGCAAGGCGATCCCGAAGCAGCGCATCGCCGACTTCACGATCCCGCTCACCGCTAATTTCAACGCCGAGAAATGCGGCGCGCCGTTCGTCGACGTCATCGCGAACGTGCAAATCTGTCGCTACCCCCGCTTCCGCGAAGCGCTGCCCAATGGCCGCAGCTACGAGGTCCTAGATCAGGCTCAACTCCCCGACCGCGACGACACCGGGCTCTACACGATTCCTGCCGGCCACATCTTCGTGATGGGCGACAACCGCGACGACAGCGGCGACAGCCGGTTCCCCGCACCGAACGGCATGGGCTACGTCCCGCTGGAGAACGTCGAGGGCAAGGCGGTCGTCAACTTCTTCTCGACCGACGGCAACGCCGAATGGTTGAAGCCCTGGACCTGGGTCAGTGCCGCGCGGTGGAGCCGCATCGGGGAAGGCTTTTGAGCGACCTCGCCGGCTGGCTGAAGACGCTCTTCGGCCGCGTACCCACCAACCTCGCCCCCTATGAGCGCGCGCTGACGCACGGCAGCCAGGCTGCAGCGAACTACGAGCGGCTCGAGTTTCTCGGCGACCGCGTCCTCGGCCTGATCATCGCCGAGTGGCTGTACGAACTGTTCGCCACAGACCCCGAGGGCTCGCTGTCGAAACGCCTCAACGCGCTGGTCACCGGCCCGGTCTGCGCCGACGTCGCCCGCGAACTCGGCGTCCGCCCGCATCTCAAACTCGGTAAGCAAGCCCGCGACGACGGCGCCAGCGACAGCGACAACGTCCTCGGCGACGTGATGGAGGCACTGATCGGCGCGTGGTACCAGGAAGCCGGCCTCGACGCCGCCCGCACCTTCGTCCGCGGCGCATGGGGCTACCGCGTCCAAGCCGGCGCAAAAGCCCCACAACACCCCAAATCCGCCCTCCAGGAATGGGCCGCCGCCCACAACCGCAAGCCCCCCGAATACACCATCGTCGAACGCACCGGCCCCGGCCACGCCCCAAAATTCACGATGCTGGTGTCAGTCGGGAAACTCGCCGAAGCCACCGCGACAGGCTCCAGCAAACAGGAAGCCGAAACCGCAGCGGCTAAGGCGTTGCTGGAGAAGCTAGGCTAGAAAGAAGTTTTGTTCACGCAAAGGCGCAAAGGCGCGAAGCTGTTGCGCTCAGGTAATCAGGTTTCGCCCCAAACGGCTCCGAGATATTCGGCGGCGCATGATTAAGGCCCTTCCGAACCCCATCTTCGCGCCTTTGCGCCTTCGCGTAAACCAAACTGCCTTCTCGCGACGATGACGGCCGGCCGTTTTTTCTATACAGCCGCAAGCAACACCAGTTCGAAAAGAGCATATGTGACTGAAACGAATACCAAGCCCGATACCAAGCATTGCGGCCTAGTCGCGATCGTCGGCGCCCCCAACGCGGGCAAGTCGACGCTCGTCAACGCGCTCGTCGGCCAGAAGGTCGCGATCGTCAGCCCCAAGGCGCAGACCACCCGCGCCAAGCTGATGGGCGTCGCGATCGAAGGCGACACGCAGATTCTGCTCGTCGACACCCCCGGCATCTTCGAGCCCAAGCGCCGCTTCGACCGCGCGATGGTCGCCGCCGCCTGGGGTGGCGCGGAGGGCTCCGACATCATCGCGCTGGTGGTCGACGCCAAGGGCGGCATCGGCGGCAAGGTCACCACGATCGTCGAATCGCTGGTCGGTCGCACCGAGCCGATCTGGCTGATCCTCAACAAGGTCGACCTCGCCGACAAGACCAAGCTGCTGATCCACGCCGAGAAACTGAACGCGCTGCTCCCCTTCGCCGAGACGTTCTTCATCAGCGCCGGCACCGGCGACGGCCTCGCGCACTTCAAGACGCAGCTCGCCAAGGCGATGCCCAAAGGCCCGTGGCACTACCCCGAGGACCAAGTCTCCGACTCGACCGAGCGCGCACTGGCGTCCGAGGTCACGCGCGAGCAGCTCTATCTCCAGCTCCACGCCGAACTTCCGTATGCGAGCACGATCGAGACCGAGCAGTATATCGAGCGCCAGGACGGTAGCCTCGAGATCCACCAGCAGATCCTCGTCGAGCGGCCGACGCAGCGCGCGATCGTGCTGGGCAAGGGCGGCGTCCGGATCAAGGAAATCGGCGCGCGAGCCCGCATCGAACTCGCCTCGATCACCGGCAAGCCCGTCCACCTGTACCTGCACGTAAAGGTAAAACCCGGCTGGGACGAAGACCGCGAAATCTACCGCGACCTCGGCCTCGACTGGGTCGATTGACCCACAATCCATTTCCCGTAACAACTTGTTCCCCCGCGAAGGCGGGGGCCCAGCCTGGGCTCCCGCCTTCGCGGGGGAACAAGCTTGCTGTCCGCAGTAAACCGCAACCCACGCTCACCTCACGCACCACCACCCCGGCGAAGGCCGGGGCCCAATTGGGGAACGGTTTTAATAGCGGACTGCGCTCCGTTACTCAGGCCGTCCCACTTGGCCCCCGGGCTCCGCCGGGGTGGAAGACAAAACCTCTTCCACCCAAACCGGCACCAGCACCCCAGCCGCCCCGATCCGCGTCTCCCCAAAGAACACGCTCCCCATCGAAGGCTCCAGATTCAACTCCAGCGTCCGCGCGCCATGATACGCCGCGGTCTGCACGAACCCCGCCGCCGGATACACCGCGCCCGAAGTCCCGATCGACACGAACAGATCGGCCTTCGCCAACGCCGCCTCGATCCGCTCCATCTGGTACGGCATCTCCCCAAAAAACACGATGTCGGGCCGAAGCGTCGCCGCACCGCAAGCGCCACACGCCGAACCCTCGGGCAAAGCCCCCGTCCAAGCCTCGTGCGCTCCACAAACAGCACACAGCGCTGACAACAACTCCCCATGCATATGCAGCATCCGCATCGCCCCCGCGCGCTCATGCAGGTCGTCGACATTCTGGGTAACGATCAGCAACTCGCCCTCCCAGGCCGCATCCAGCCGCGCCAGCGCCCGGTGCGCCGGATTGGGCTCCACCCCCGCCAAAGCCGCCCGCCGCAGATCGTAAAACCGGTGCACCAACGCAGGATCCGCCGCGAGTGCCTCGGGCGTGCAGACATCCTCGACCCGGTGCCCCTCCCAAAGACCGCCCGGCCCCCGAAACGTCGCAATCCCGCTCTCCGCCGAAATCCCGGCCCCGGTAAGAACGACGATGTTTCTGATGTCCTGCATCGCCACAGGATAAACCGCGTTCTTGCAGTCCGGAAGGGCGCGCAATGCAGTCGGAACCCGTCGCCCAATACACCGACGAAACGCCACCTCCCATTTCAGTCCGCCAAGCCTATGATGGGCCATGCGCCGTTATGAAAAACGCCAGCGTCTGCTGGCAATCGGGCTCGCCGCGCTGGCGGGATTCGTCGATGCGCTGGGGTTTCTGAAGCTCGGCGGCCTGTTCGTATCGTTCATGAGCGGCAATTCGACGCGTCTCGCGGCGGGGCTCACCGGCGTCGTGCCGGGCAGCCTGTTCGCGGGTGCCCTGATCGCGGCGTTCGTCGGCGGGGTCATCGCAGGCGAAACCGTCGGGCGGCTCGCGGGACGACGGCGGAAGCAGGCGGTACTGGCGTTCGTACTGGTCGCGCTGGCGATCGCCTCTGCGACGGCGACGCACGATGGCGACCTCGTCCTGGCGCCGCTGCTGATGGCGGTGGCGATGGGAGCGGCGAACGCGGTGTTCCAGCGCGACGGCGAGGTCAGCGTGGGGGTCACCTACATGACCGGCACGCTCGTCAAGATCGGCCAGCACCTCACGGCCGCTCTCGCCGGCGGTCCCCGCTTTGCCTGGGTGCCCTATCTCCTCCTGTGGCTGGGGTTGATCGCGGGAGCGACCGCGGGCGCCGCAGTGTTCCCCATCCTGGATCTGAAGGCGCTGTGGATCGCAGTCGCGCTGGCGCTGCTGCTCGCGGGTGCCGCCACGCTGTGGACTTCGCACGAGGAATAAGCGGTGAGCGGAATGACCGGGTTGGGAGAGGAAAGCGGCCGGTCCGCTTTCGAGTAGCGATCACCGTAAACAGCAGTTCGTTCAGGTCGCGGGCAGGGGCCAAAGGACCGCTTCGGGTTGATAGCGGCCGGCCCGCTTTCAAGCAGCAAGTGAGAAAAAGATGCTCAAACTCAATGGCGTCACGCCGTCTAACCTTGGCTCAAGTGGGCCGCAGCCTGCGATAGACCGTGTCGAATGCCGTTGCGCGCGGTCAAGTGAACGGAAGGTAACCACCCCGCTCCAGGTGCGGCGCACGGCGCCTCCCCGGCTCAGTAATTCCACTGCAATTGCGTACGGATCACGTCGCCTTCGGCACGCCCCGCCAGCCGTTCGTCGCCTTCGCGCCGCTGCATATGGGCATAGGCAAGCGTCAGCTCGAGCGCGGGGTTCGGCTGGAACTCAATCCCCAATTCGATCTCGTCGGTCTCGAGCCGGGGCGCGTTGGTCAGTGCCTTCCAGCCGCCGCGGTAATATTGCCAGCGCGCATAGGGCATGAACGGCCCGACCGGCGAGCGCCGCACTCGTGCCATCGTCTGGACGTAGCCGCCGTTCAGCGGAAGAGAGCGGATCGCCTGGCGGGACACGTCAAATTCGGGACCACGCCCCCAGTTCCATTCCGCCTGGAAGCCCAACGGTTGCGGGTAGAGCACCGCATGGATCCCGCCGCGTTCCTCGCGGTAGACGGTGTCGCTCGTCCCGCCGCTGCGGATTTCAGGCTGTACGCCATTGCGCAACAGGGCACCGCCCAGTTCGAGCACCTGCCCGTCGAACGCCCCGCCCAGCCCGTCGAGCGCGAACGGCCAGGTAGCCATCGCGACCGTCATCACGCCGTCGTTGGTTTCGGTCCGGTTGATGCCTTGCCCGTTGAAGACGCCAACGCCGAACGCGCCGTAATTGCCGAACAGCTTCTGCCCGTCCTCCTCCAGCCTCTGCCAGATGCGTTCGACCTGGCGTGGGGTGTAATAGGCGATCACGCCGATATCACGCTCCCCCGGCACCGCACTATTGATGCCGTCGCTGCGATCGAGCGTCAGGCGGTTGGACGAGGATTGCATGTTCTCCCACCCGAACGGCACCTTCGACTGACCGAAGCGCAGCCGGAACCGCTTGTCGCGGTCGAGGAAGGTATCGACGTACGCGTCGCGGAGCTGGACAAACCCTTCCCGGCGTTCACCGCCCGACTGATTGGCGACGCTGTTTGCGAAGTCAGGCTGGAAGTAGAAGGAGACGCGGTCGCTCAGATCGCCCTGCAGGATCAGGCGAATTCGGCGGAAGGTTAAGTTGGTATCGTCGCCGATCCCGCCGTCCCCGACCGAGCGCAACCGCGAGATTCCGTCCGGCGCGCGGCGGTCGCCGCTGATGATCTCGTTGAAGCGCAATTGCGTATAGCCGCGAATGGCGATGCGGTCGTACCATTGCTGTTTGGCGGGTTTCTCGACGGCAGCAATCGCGACCGTCGGTTGTTCCGCACGCGGTGCGGCCGGCGCGGTCGGTGCGGCCGGCGCGGTCGTCGGCGCCGCTGCGACGGCCACACTCGCGGGCGGCGTCGGCGCGGGGCCGGGCGACGCCTTACCCTTTTGCGCGGCTTTCATCTCGGCGATCGTCGCCTTCAGTTCATCGATCTGCGCCTGCAATTCCTGCACCGTCTGCGCCTGCGCGCCTTCTGCGGGGAGGATCGCGAAGATTGCGCCGAACGAGGCCGATAAAAGTCGTCGTTGCACGGATCATACTCACGGATCGTCGACGCTGTAGGCGATACGGCACCGCCCCTGATCGTCGCTGCAACCCCGAACAAGGGCCGCCGATCGGCCCGCCTATTGCCGCAGGATCAGGACCTCGGCAAGATCCCGTGGCAGTGCCGATACTGCTGCTGCCAACGTCCGCAAGTGGGCGTAAACCCACCAAAAACACCGTCGCCAAGGCCCGCCAGTTTTCGATGTCCTACACGGGGCCTTGGTGTCACGCTCGGTCCTCGGCTCTTTCAAATCGTCGATCACAGCCCTGGTGCAAAGTCGGTCATGCTTTGCACACCGCGCGGCTCTTTGCCAGCTCCACGAAAGAGCGCGCGTTGGCCTAACCCACCCTAACCTTCTTTTGCAGCCGGGCCCGTACTGATGGCGTGCCGACGCCCCCTCGGTCTTCATAAATCGCCCGAACGCGGCTAAGACGCGCGCATCCCCGCATCCGCAAAGGCGCTGCATGACCGTCATCACCGAAGCCGACCTGATCGAAAGCGTCGCCGACGCGCTCCAGTTCATCAGCTACTACCACCCGATGGATTACATCCGCGCGCTCGGCGTCGCGTACGAGGCCGAGCAGAGCCCCGCCGCCAAGGACGCGATCGCGCAGATCCTGACCAACAGCCGGATGTGCGCCGAGGGCCATCGCCCGATCTGCCAGGATACCGGGATCGTCACGATCTTCGTCAAATGGGGCCAGGACTGCCGACTCGATTCGACCCGCTCCTTGCAGGAAGTCGTCGATGAGGGTGTGCGAAAGGCCTATCTCAACCCCGAGAACAAGTTGCGCGCGTCGATCCTCGCGGATCCCGCCTTCACCCGTCGCAACACCAAGGACAACACGCCCAGCGTCATGCATGTCGAGATGGTGCCCGGCAACACCGTCTCGATCGACGTCGCGGCGAAGGGTGGTGGCAGCGAGAACAAGTCGAAGTTCAAGATGATGAACCCGTCGGATTCGATCGTCGACTGGGTGCTCGAGATGATCCCGCAGATGGGCGCGGGCTGGTGCCCGCCGGGGATGCTCGGGATCGGCATCGGTGGTACTGCCGAGAAGTCGATGATCCTCGCAAAGGAAAGCCTGATGGGCGCGATCGACATGGCGCAGCTGAAGGCGCGCGGGCCGAAGAACGACATCGAGGCGCTGCGGATCGAGATCTACGACAAGGTCAACGCGCTCGGCATCGGCGCGCAGGGGCTGGGCGGACTTTCGACCATCCTCGACGTGAAGATTTTCGACTGGCCGACGCACGCCGCGTCGAAGCCGGTGGCGATGATCCCGAACTGCGCCGCCACCCGCCACGCGCATTTCGTGCTCGACGGTTCGGGCCCGGTCTATCTGGAAGCGCCGAAGCTGGAGGAGTGGCCCGACGTCAACTGGACGCCCGACAAGGCCGCGATCCGCGTCGATCTCGACACGCTGACGCCCGAAGTCGTGCAGACGTGGAAGCATGGCGACCGCTTGCTGCTCAACGGCAAGATGCTCACCGGGCGCGATGCGGCGCACAAGCGGATCGCCGACATGCTCGCCAAGGGCGAACCGCTCCCCGTCGATTTCGCAGGGCGCGTCATCTATTATGTCGGCCCGGTCGATCCGGTCGGCGACGAGGTGGTCGGCCCCGCCGGCCCGACGACCGCGACCCGCATGGACAAGTTCACCCGCATGATGCTCGACCAGGGCCTGCTCGCGATGGTCGGCAAGGCCGAGCGCGGCGCCGACGCGACCAAGGCGATCGCCGAGGCCAAGTCGGCGTATCTGATGGCGGTCGGGGGCGCGGCGTATCTCGTCGCGCGCGCGATCAAGGGTTCGAAGGTCGTCGGGTTCGAGGATCTCGGCATGGAGGCGATCTACGAGTTCGAAGTCAGCGACTTCCCCGTCACCGTCGCAGTCGATTCCGCCGGCGAGAACGTCCACCAGCTCGCTCCGCTGGTCTGGCGTGAGAAGATCGCGCGCGAAGGGTTGCTGACGCCCGCATGACGACGCGGGTTCGCAGAAGGGGGCAGGGGCCCGTCCGATGGATAGCCTCCGTCCTCCTTTTGCTTGCCGTTGCGGTCGTTTACGCACCGCAGTTGCTGGCGTTTCCGTACGAGCAGCGGATCGGCACCGTCACCGTCTATGCGGAGCGCCCGATCGATCCGCGGATCGGCAGCGAACTGGCGCGTGCGGAGGGATTGCTGCGCGCCAGTCCGATCTACACCGGTCCGCTCGATCGATCGCTGTTCCTCACGGACGGCGGCTGGCGCTGGCGGCTCCTTGCGATCCAGTCGCCCGGCGCCTTCGCGTTCCGTCGGCCGTTCAGCTTGGCGATCGTGTTCAATCGCAGCGACATCGGTGCCGACCGCGTGACGAACGGTCGCGCGATCGGCGGCAGCCGCACGCTGTCCGGCGTGATCGCGCACGAGACGACGCATATCATGATCGCCAACCACGTCGGCGAACTGCGCAGCGCGATGCTGCCGACCTGGCAGTCCGAGGGATATGCGGATCATGTTGCGCGCGAGAGCAGCCTGACGGACGCGGATGCTGAAAGTCTTCGCACGACCGGCCCGGGCGCATCGTCCCTCGTATATTACGACGCTCGTCGGAGGGTCGAGGCGTCATTGCGAGCCAATGGCGGATCGGTCGACGCGTTGTTCGCCGGTCGCTGAACGAAACTTTTCGGAACGCACCTCGGCCAGTCCCGTTGGTGCCACAACCCTATCGGAGCACCCTATCATGCCCAAGACCGCAATCGCCCTCGTGGCCGCCTTGGCCCTCGCGACCTCCGCATCGGCCCAGTCCAGCGCACCGCAATCGGCGTCGACGCAAAATGGTCTCGGCGGACTTGGTGGCTTGCTCGGTGGTGCGCTGCCGAGCGTCGGATGGATCGGCGCCGGCAATGCTGCTGGACTGCTAGGCTATTGCCTGAAGAACAATTTGCTCGGGCAGGGTGGGGCGCTCGGCGCACTGACGGGTGGACGAAATGGCGCGGCACGAGCAGGCGGCTCGACGAATGCGCCGGCTACCGGCGCGCAGTCAATCCTCCAGCGTCTGACCGGGCGGCAGGGCATACGAACGTCGCCGGGCTACGCGGCGGGCCAAGAAGGCGAGGTGCAGGCGCCGAACGGGCAGGCGTTCTCGCTCGACGATCTGGGCGGGCAGGTGAAAACGCGGATGTGCAGCGTCGTGCTCAATCGGGCGAAGGCGTTCCTGTAAAAGGGGCAATCGCGGGATACCGATAGCTTCAGTGCGACACTCGCCGCAGGTCGGGCTAATGCATCAGCATGTCACCTCGCGCAGTCTATTTCACGTCATCCTGACGAAAGTCAGGATCCAGAGTAACCCGGTACTGTCCTGCGCGATCCTGGATCATGACTTTCGTCAGGGTGACGGTAGGCCGGGGGGCGTTCATTTGCCCCCCCCCCGACTGCTTCAGCGTTTGCCTAAATGCACACTCGATTTTCAGGTCCTCTGCTTAAAGAGGCTCACTTGAAATGAAGGCGTGGCGCGGAAACTAATCGTCCAATTAGCCTGCGCCTGCCAATATCCTCAGCCGGGACAGCCTCGACGACAGCACACGTCGTCGCAAGCAATGTCTTTTCGGACAGCGTTCGAATAACCATCACGGCAACCAAACACGTCACAAATGAAAAGAGGCTGCCGGATCGTCTCCCGACGACCCGACAACCTCCTAACATGGTCAGCGGCCGGAGAGCTCCAGCCCGGAGGACCATGCGTACCGCTTAGCCTGTGGACCACATGTTGACTGGGAGAGGATACTCCCCACGCGGACCGGCGACGTTAGCGGTGCGTCCCCCGAACGAACCGAACCGAACTCACTGCTGAACCATGAGACATCGGATCACCTCCTTTCGCTTGTTGAAACAACGCGGCCAAGCCCGACCGCACCCGCAATGTGTGCCGACCGCGCATGCGATACAAGTCTTGTTTTATGGAAATTTTCGGCCGATCCTACCCGGACTGTCGCTTGGCCGATATGAGCTACGACAATCCTCGGTCACGCGCTCGATCTCGGCCCAGGATGGCACCACGAGCGGTGGCATTCCGGCCTGCTGGACGACGAACCGCCCCCGACTGAACCCCATCGCCTCCAGCAAGGAATCGTTCGGCATCAGTGCGGCCGCGACATAAGGCGGTGTGCCCCCGGTCGGCTGTACGGACACGGCGCGCGTCACGCTCGACGTGCGGATCGTCAGCGGGGTCGCCGTTGTGCCCGCACGCGACAGATAGACCTGGCGCGCCGAGGTATCGCAGCGCAGCGTCAGCGACGCGTCGGCATTCGCCGGACCGAACAGCGCGATCGAGCCGCGGGCGTCGCGGCGATAGACCCAGGTGCCCGGCGAATACGGCCAGTCGCGCCAGTCCGCGGCGATCGGTACCGGGCGCGGGGCCGGAGCAGGAGGCGGCGCCACCGTGCGCGGCGGCGGCGGCGCTTCGGCACGCGGTGGCGGAACGCAGCCGGCAATCGACGCGAGCGTCGCCAGGCCGGCAAGGCGCGCCAGGGCGAGGGGGCTGGCAAGCGATCGCAAGCCGACGAGATAAGGAGACCGAGTGCGCATCGCATCGCTATGCGGCACGCCCGGCGGTCGCTCAAGTACGACGAAGCGCTCTAGGCGGGAACCGCCGCACGGTGGTACCGGTTCAGCGACGAAAGAAATCAGGAGAACGCTCATGTCCGATACCGCCGCCCAGACCCCGACCCAGTTGCTCGTCCAGTCGAACATCTCGGGCACGATGAAAGTCGAGAGCCGCGATGGCGACGCTGTCGGCTCGGTCCACGCGTTCATGGTCCACAAGGGCACCGGCCGCGTCACGCACGCCGTGCTCAGCCTCGGTGGCTTCCTCGGCATGGGCAAGAGCTTCTACCCGCTGCCGTTCGCGCTGCTCCAATTCGACGCGGTCCGCGACCTCTACGTCGTCACGATCGACAAGCGCGTCCTCGAAGGCGGTCCGAGCTGGTCGAACAACGCCCCCGTCTTCGACCAGGCTTATGCCGACCGCGTCGCTAGCTATTACGGGTCTAGCAGCGAAGACCTCGTCGTCGGCTGACCCATACGAGGCGATGCAGGGTATAACCCGCATCGCCTCGATCGGTCACCGCGACCGCGAACCGCCCATCCGCATCTTCTGGCTCTTCCCGTAGCGCGTCTTCCGCGTGCCCGGCTTGCCCTCATTCGACCGTCCCATGACCGGCGCCTTCTGTTGGTCGACCGGCAGCCCCAGTTCCTCGTTCTCCAACTGCCGGATCTCGTCGCGCAGTCGCCCGGCAGTCTCGAACTCCAGATCGCTCGCCGCTTTGCGCATCTGCTTTTCCAGATCCTCGATATACGCGCGCAGGTTGTGGCCGACCATGTGCGGGCGATCCTCGTCGATTGGGATCGTCACCTGATCCTGGCTCGCGACGTGTGCGATGATGTCGCCGATGTTGCGGCGGATCGTCGTCGGGGTGATGCCGTGCTCGGTGTTGTACGCGACCTGCTTCTCGCGGCGGCGCGCGGTTTCGTTCATCGCGCGCTCCATCGATCCGGTGACGCGGTCGGCGTACAGGATCACGCGGCCGTCGACGTTGCGCGCCGCGCGGCCGATCGTCTGGATCAGCGACGTCTCGGAGCGCAGGAAGCCCTCCTTGTCCGCATCGAGGATCGCTACCAGCCCGCATTCGGGGATGTCCAACCCCTCGCGCAACAGGTTGATGCCGATCAGCACGTCGTACACGCCGAGCCGCAGGTCGCGGATCAGCTCGATGCGTTCGAGCGTCTCGACGTCGCTGTGCATGTAGCGGACCTTGATCCCCGCCTCGTGCATGTATTCGGTCAGATCTTCGGCCATCCGCTTGGTGAGTGTGGTGACGAGCGTGCGATACCCTAACGCCGTCGTTTTGCCGACTTCGACGATCAGGTCCTGAACCTGCTCCTCGACCGGCTTGATCTCGACGGGCGGATCGATCAGCCCGGTCGGACGAATGACCTGCTCGGCGAACACGCCGTCGGTTTGCTCCATTTCCCAGCTGCCCGGGGTCGCCGAGACATACGTCGTCGGCGGGCGCATCGCGTCCCATTCGTTGAAGCGCAGCGGGCGGTTGTCGATCGCACTCGGCAGGCGGAAGCCGTATTCGGCGAGCGTCAGTTTGCGACGGTGATCGCCGCGCGACATGCCGTTGATCTGGCCGATGGTGACGTGGCTCTCGTCGACGAACAGAAGCGCGTTGTCAGGGAGATATTCGAACAGCGTGGGTGGCGGCTCGCCCGGCATGCGGCCGGTGAGGAAGCGGCTGTAATTCTCGATCCCCGCGCAGGAGCCGGTCGCGGCGATCATCTCCAGGTCGAAGTTGGTGCGCTGCTCCAGCCGCTGCGCCTCCAGCAACTTGCCCTCTAGCACCAGCTCTTTCAGCCGCTCGGCCAGTTCATGCTTGATCGCCTCGCCCGCCTGTTTCAGCGTCGGGCCGGGGGTGACGTAATGCGAGTTCGCGTACACCCGCACCGAGTTGAGCGACGCGACCTTCTTGCCGGTCAGCGGATCGAATTCGGTGATCTCCTCGATATCGTCGCCGAAGAACGAGATGCGCCACGCGCTGTCCTCGTAATGCGACGGGAAGATTTCGAGCGTGTCGCCCTTCACGCGGAAATTGCCGCGCTGGAACGCCGCGTCGTTGCGCTTGTACTGGAGCGCGACGAGCTTCCGTACGATCTCGCGCTGATCGACCGTCGTGCCCTTCTTGAGGTCGAAGATCATCGCCGAATAGGTTTCGACCGAGCCGATGCCATACAGGCACGACACCGACGCGACGATGATGACGTCGTCGCGTTCGAGCAGCGCGCGGGTGGCGGAATGCCGCATCCGGTCGATCGATTCGTTGGTCGAGGATTCCTTCTCGATGTAGGTGTCCGACCGCGCGACATACGCTTCGGGCTGGTAATAATCGTAATAGCTGACGAAATATTCGACCGCGTTGTCGGGGAAGAACGACTTCATCTCGCCGTACAACTGCGCCGCCAGGATCTTGTTCGGTGCAAGGATCAGCGCGGGGCGCTGGACGCGGTTGATGACGCTCGCCATCGTAAACGTCTTGCCCGAGCCGGTGACGCCGAGCAGCACCTGGTCCTTCTCGCCGTCGCCAATCGCAGAGACGAGTTCGGCGATCGCAGTCGGTTGGTCGCCCGCGGGTTCATACTCGCTGACGAGATTGAACCGCTTGCCGCCCTCGACCTTGTCGGGGCGCGCGGTCGGGCGGTGCGGGACGAAGGTGTCGCCGGTTTCGGGCTCGGCGAGGCTGGTGCGGATCTGAATGGCCATCGAGGGGAAATATGGGGAACATGCGGTGAGTCGGCAACGGCCAGTCATCGTGGCGATGGCCATCCCGTTCTCCTGCGAACGCAGGAGTCCATGATTGCAGAGGGACGCCGTTCGCAACCCTAGGCTCCTGCGTTCGCAGGAGAACCGCATTAAGAAGGGCCGGGTTTGGGCGAGGCCAAGATTAGCTGTTGTTGACCCATTCCCCTGACCCCAATAATGCGACCGTTTCGCAAGCCATCGATCCGCCCGCGCTCGCGCGTAGGCCAAGGAATAGACGCATGACCGCCCCGACCGTCGAAGCAACGCGCGCGCCCGCGCTGATCCCCGAGACCCCTGCGTTCCTGAACGCCAAGGTGCTGTGGGTGCGCCACTGGAACGAACATCTGTTCAGCTTCGCGATCGAGCGGCCCTCGACTTTCCGCTTCCGCTCGGGCGAGTTCGTGATGATCGGCTTGCCGCAGGAAGGCGGCAAGCCGATCATGCGCGCCTATTCGATCGCATCCCCGCATTATTCGGAAGAGCTCGAGTTCCTGTCGATCAAGGTCGAGGATGGCCCGCTGACCTCGAAGCTCCAGCTGATCCAGCCGGGCGACGAAGTGTATCTCGGCAAGAAGCCGACGGGCACGCTGGTGCTCGACGCGTTGCTGCCGGGGAAGCGCCTGTTCATGTTCTCGACCGGCACCGGCCTCGCGCCGTTCCTCAGCCTGATGCGCGATCCCGACGTCTATGCTGCGTATGAGCAGGTGATCGTCGTGCACAGCGTGCGCCGCGTGAGCGATCTCGCCTATCATGACGAGATGGTCCGGCTGCTGGCGGAGGATCCGCTGATCGCCGACGAAGCGCAGACGCAGTTCCACTACATCCCGACCGTGACGCGCGAGCCGTTCCGCACCACGCGGCGGATCGGTGCGCTGATCGAGGACGCATCGCTGTTCGGCCACCCGGTCCGCGGCGAGCAGAAGCTTAACCCCGAAACCGACCGCGCGATGCTGTGTGGCTCGACCGAGATGATCAAGGAATTCGCGGTGATGCTCGAGGCGCAGGGCTTCGAGGAGGGCGCGAATTCGAAGCCCGGTACGTTCGTGATCGAGCGCGCGTTCGTCGGCTGACGGCCTAAGCTTTGGGTTCCCCCGCGAACGCGGGGGCCCAGGGATTACATCACCGTCGCATGTCGAGAGGGTTCGGGCCTGGACCCTCGCCTTCGCGGGGGAACGGCCAGTTGCGTCCTCCGCGTAACCCGCCGATATCGCTCTTCAATTATAAGAGGAGAGCCCCATGATCGGTTACGCGACGCTCGGCACCAACGATATCGATACCGCGCTCACCTTCTACGACGCGCTGTTCGCGACGGTCGGCGGCAAGCGCCTCATGCAGATGCCCGACGCCCGCCAGTTGACCTTCTACGGCGCGGGCCCCGACAAGCCGATGCTCGTAATCGGCAAGCCCTATGACGGCGCGGCTGCGACCGCGGGCAACGGCACGATGGTCGCGCTGGCAGCGGACTCGCGCGAGCAGGTCGATCAGGTCTATGCCAAGGCGATCGAACTCGGCGGCGCGGACGAAGGCGCTGCTGGCACGCGTGGACCCGAGGAAATGGCCTTCTACGGCGCGTATTTCCGCGATCCCGACGGCAACAAGCTCTGCGTGTTCAAGATGGGGTGAGGTGCGAGCTGTGTTCGGCGCCTATCGCGTCCGAGCGGGTACACCTCCCCGGCGAAGGCCGGGGCCCAGTTGGGTAACGTCGCTAACTTAACGCGGTCTTCCATTACTGCGACCTTTCCAACTGGGCCCCGGCCTTCGCCGGGGTGGTAGGATGGGGGGCGGCGTTACGCTTCTCTCTCGTTGTTCTCCTGCGAAGCCGGGAGCCCAGTCTGGGTCCCCGCCTTCGCGGGGAAACTGGCTTACTTGTTCGAAGAGAATACCCGCCGAACAGCTCAGGGGTGACGGAGAATTTAGCGCAAAGCCTGAACCGTCGGCGTATCGAGACACTTCAACAAAGCTGCCCGAGCCATCGGCGTAACCGCCGCCGGCTTCACATACCCAGCAATCTCCATTGGCCGCCCGATCGCGACCGGCGCAAACCCATTTTGCCCCGTACAGCGCATCGCCGCCGCCAGCAGCTTCGGCGGCGTATCATACCCCTCGAACGACAGCCGGAACGTCCCCCAGTGGATCGGGATCGCGTGCGCGGCGCCCAACCGCCGATACACCTCAACCGCATCGACCGGCCCGATATGGCTCCCCGACTCCATCTGCCCGTCGACGAACCGGAACGCACCGATCGGGATCAGCGCCAGCCGGATTGGCCCCAGCGCCGCCGCCTCATCCGGCCACTTGCCGTCGCCCATGCCGGTATCACCCGCAAAGAACACGTTCCCGCCCGGCAGCGTCACGACGAAGCTCGACCACAGCGCGCGGTTACGGTCGGTGAACCAGCGGCTGCCCCAGTGATGGTTGCGGGTCACGGTGATCGCGACGCCGGGCTTGATCGCCACCCGCTGCCCCCAATCGAGCGCGGTCGCCTGCGCGCCGGTCTGGCCGATGACGCTGTCGTTGCCCAGACTGGTAATGATCCGCGGCCGATCGCGCTGCCACAGCCGCTTCAGCGTCGCCTTGTCGAGATGATCGTAGTGATTGTGGCTGACCAGCACGAGGTCGATCTTCGGCAACGCATCGAACGCGATCCCCGGCGCGGCGACACGGCGCGGCCCCGTGCCCAGCGGCCCGGCCTTCTCCGCCCAGACCGGATCGGTGAGGATGTTGAGCCCCTGCGTCTGGATCAGTACGCTGGCATGACCGACCCACGTCACGACCATCCGCTCGCCCTCGACGCGGGCGGGCGGTGCGATCCGTTCGACCGCAACCGACTTCGGCCATGCAGATCGACCATCGCTGCCGGTGAAATACTTCCAGAAGAAGCTCGCCCGGCCACCGCCACTGCCCTTGGGCTGTATCTGTTTCGTATCCGCGTCGCCGTCGGGATTGAAGAACCGCGCACCGTCGAAATGGCTCGATGCGAACCCGTGATAATAGATCCGGTCGAGGAATTGCGGCACGATCGTCACGATCAACGCACCGATCACGACCAGCAACAGGATCGCACCGCCGACGATCTTCAATAGTCTCGTCACGGCGTTCCTGTCTGCATGGGATTGGATGTCGCCCTAACGCACGCTGGCGATCATCGTTCAGATCAACCGCGCAACGCGGTCCGCCGCGCGAAATTCCGCCACCCAAAATTCCATTGCCACAGCATCAGCAACGGCACGACGATCGTCTCCATGCCCAGGCCGAGCACATGGCCCCGTGACGGCACGCCGACAGCAATCAACGATATCAGCCGCGACACGCCCCCGACGAAGATCAGCCCGCCGAGCAGCCGGAACCGCGGTCCCTTACGCTCGATATGCGGGATGCAACTCACGAACCCGAGACCAGTCGCGAAGAATATCCCCGAGATATACCGGAAATGACTGTCGAGATCCCTCGGCACGTCGGCCAGATGCCCGAACGGCGCAGGGCCGTGCAGGATACCCTGGCCGCCGACGATCAGCGGCAACAGGCACGCCACCGCAATCACGGCCTGCAACAGGCGCTTCTCGATCGAGCCGCTCATGGCAGGGGCCTCAGCAATTCGGGGCGGATACGAAATGCGCGGAGCGAAATCCGCACCTCGAAGATAAACGAGATCAGCGCCGCGATCAGCAGGATCATCGCCAGGATGAAGCATACCGCGACGTAGGTCCCGAAATGCAGCTTCGCGAGTTCGGCGATGAACAGCAGCGCGATCAGGATACACGTCATGATCGCACTGGAGACCGCGAGGAACAGCGCAGCGTTGATGATCGTCATCCGGCGGTCGAGCAGGCGCAGTTCCCAGACGAAGCGGACATGCTCGGGTCCGGTGCTGCTCGCGTGGAGATGTTCGAGTTTCCGCGCGCGGTCAATCACCCGCGACAAGCGGCCGGCAAGCACGTTCAGCAACTGGCCGATGCCCGCCAGCATGAATACGGGCGCTAGCGAAAGCTGGATCGTCTGGGCGATCGTCGAGACGGCGGGTATCGTCGGCATGCGGCCACCATGTGGTAAAACGCGGTCGATAGGAAGGATGTGCGTACTACATGGCGCCGCAATTACAGGGGCTTGTCGCTCGACGGCCCGGATCAGCCGCAACGAAATCGCGCAGAGGTAGATTCCGCGCCTCGATCATGGGTTCCCTGATCGCCGAAGCCTGATGAAGGCTATCATTGCGATCTGACGCGGCCCCTTGGGGTCCCCGCAGGGGATGCGTGTCACAATCACGAATGTCGAAGAAAATGGTGCTGCCGGTGAGGATTGAACTCACGACCTCAGCCTTACCAAGACCCAACGACCTCATCTCGCGCAGTATGGCGGAGTATTGATAGGGCCCCGAAACGCTAGCTTTTCCGGGAGTTTGGCTCGATAAGGCGTCTAGCCGGGTATCCCTTGGTCTGGCCGCAGCGCGGCTTGATCGGTTCCCCGGCGGTTCCCCGGTTTGACGAGACGGCTCGATGGCGACGGTGTTGAGGGAGGTCGAGGCGGTGCCCGACGCTGGAGGCGGCTCGCGCAAGATCGCGGAGCTGCCAACCCGAAAAGTGCGAATGACGGACAAGTGGGTCGAGAAGGTCTCGACCCCGCCCAGCACCCGGGCGACGTACCGCGACGAGATCGTGACCGCCATGTACCTCCGCGTCAGCGACAAGGGCGCGAAGGGATGGTCTGTAGCCTACCACGTCGCGGGCGCCGGGGACGGCCGAAAGCGCGGCAAGATGCAGCGGATGACCCTCGGCGGCTATCCGCTGGTGGGCCTTGAGAAAGCGCGGCAGAAGGCTCGCGATGCACTCGAAGCCGCCGCGAAGGGTGTCGACGCCGCGGTCCAGCGGGTTGCCGAGCTTGAGGCGCGGCAGACCCGGACCTTCGAAGTCATCTTCGAGCGCTTCGTGGACCTGCACGTGAAACAGAACGCGAAGGAGGGTCGCTTCGCCAGGGAACGCGCGACTGCCATCGAGGCCGCCCGGGCGGGCAAGGCGGCGGTGCCCCCCAAGGGGCCCACCGGCAAGATCGGACGCGTCGCCGCCGAGCGCATCATCGCCGACCACGCTCTGCCGGTTTGGCGCGGCCGGCTGATCGAGACGATCACCCGCGCGGAGGTCCACGACCTGCTCGACGACATCGTATCGGCCAAGGGCGAGGCCCTCGCGCGTGAATTGCGGAAGCACCTCACGAAAGCATTCAATTGGGCCGACGAGCGAGGGCACATAGCCGCCAGCCCGCTCGCGGGTATGCGGCGACCCGAATTGGGCTACGTTCCCCGGGAGCGTGACCTGTCGATGGAAGAGCTGAGGCGGGTCTGGGACGCCGCGGGCGAGCTTGGCTACCCGTTCGGCCCCATGTACCGCCTGCTCATACTGACGGGACAGCGGCGGTCCGAGATTGCCGAGCTTGAGCGGGGTTGGGTCGATGCTCAACACCGCGCGGTCGAGATACCGGCGTCGCGCTACAAGACGAAGCAGCCGCATGTTTACCCCCTGTCCGCGTCGGCTTGGGCATTTATCCAGTCCCTGCCCAAATGGAACGTCGGCGAGTGCATGTTCACGACGACCAGCGGCGCCCGCCCGGTCAGCGGATTCTCCAAGGCGAAGGCTGCTGGATGCGAAGATCACCGAACTCGGCGCGGTGAAGGGCCTACCGCCGCTGGCGGACTGGACGGTCCACGACATTCGCCGCTCGGTCGCTACCCAGATGGCGCGGCTCGGCGTCCCGCAGGAGCACATCGAACGCGTCCTCGGCCACGTCGTGCAGGGCGTCGCTGGAACCTACAACCGCTACAGCTACCTCGACGAGAAGCGCACCGCGCTTGAGATGTGGGGGAAGCTATGGGCTTGATCCTGACTGCCGATCAGCGCGCCGAGCTCGACGCGATCCATGCGCGTCACGCCCGGCCTTACGAGCGCGACGGGCGTGATCCCGCGGACCGCGGTGACGAGGCGAAGGAGCGCCGGAAACAGGACGGGCCGCTCTGGTGGCGTTGGGCAAGGCCTGGGATCGCCTCCGGCCCCAGACGAAGGAGGACGTCATCGCGCATCTCCTCAGGATGTGGGACGAGTACGACGACGACCGCTCGCTTCCCGATGTCGGGCAGGTCGCTGATCTACTGGAGCAGGCGATGCAGCGTCCGGATGCCCACGCGGAAGAAGATTACCCCGGCTTCGGCAAGGCGGCCGAGTACCTATGGAGCCTCTGGGTCGCTGAGCGCCACGGCGTCGAGGTGCCTCTGAGCCGCGACGTGCCCAATGATGCCGACGCGCGACGGGCGGTTGGTCCGCTGTTAGCTGATCGCTTCGGCCTCACTGAGGCCGATGCTGAGAAGCGCTTCCAGACGGTCATCGCCGGTCGGAACAGGGCTAAGGGCCGTGATCGCCCGATCGCGGGGAGACGCCGCCTTTCCAAGCCCTAGCGAAGGGTGAGGGATTGCCCCCTTCGCCGACGATATACCCGCTCGTGCGGTAGTCCACGAAGACCTCCTCGACCCCGCCAAGACGCGGCTAGTGGAGACGAACATGCGCAACGATGATAAGACGGTACTGACCCTGCCGGAGGTCGTGGCCCTGACCACGCTCAGCAAGCCCACCATCTACACCTACGTCCGTGACGGCATCTTCCCGCGGCAAGTCCGCAGCGGACCGAACTGGGTCGTTTGGCGTCGCGCCGAGGTCCAGAGCTGGCTGGAAGAGCGCGCCGCGAGCCGTGAAGCAGCCTGAAAGTGGTCCCACCCCGGGAGACGATGGGGCGGGACCGAGTTCCGACTGGCGGCACCACAGAGACCAATCAATGGGGCCGGGCGTAGGATAGCCGCCCGGCGTGGCTGGGCCGAGGCCCTTCCATTGATCGAATTGCCGCAGTCCTGATCGGACCGCTCCGGCTCCCGGGCCAGAGTGAGTATTTAAATATGAGCGATAAGCTCGAAACTGACCCGAGTGTTGCCCCGTTTCTCGATTGGCTCCGGCCACCCGGGAGCGCTTTTCCCGGGATTGCGCTGACCGCAATCCCGGTCGGCGGCGGCCGAACCACCACGGCAACGCACTTCGACGCGCGGAGTGGTGCCGGCTGGATTGCAGCCTTCGCCGGACGCCAGAACTGTTATTACATGGTCAATCCGCCGCTCGGCGTGCTGAGCAAGAAGGCCGCGAAGCCAGAGGTCTCGGCGCTCGCCTTCCTGCACGTCGACATAGACCCCGGCAAAGATGAGGATTGGCAGACGGCGCGCGAGCGCATCCTCGCGTCGCTGCAATGCTATACCCCTCGACCCTCGGCGGTGATCGACAGCGGCAACGGCTTTCAGGCGCTGTGGCGCTTGCGGGATCCAGAGCCAATGACAGGGGCTGGCGACTGGGCGAGATTGGAGTCATTCAATCGCCAAATTGCGATCGACCTGAAAGGCGACAGCACGCACGACGTGTCGCGCATCCTGCGTTTGCCTAATCTTGTTAATCTGCCCGACGAGAAGAAGCGCGCCCGGGGGCGCGTCGATCGACCGACGGCGATCGTCTGGCTTGATGACTCCGCCTACGTGTTCGCTGACTTCACGCCGGCCGCCGAGGTCCAGTCGTCGTCGGGCGGCTCGGGCGTGAAGGTCCAGATCAGCGGCAACCTTCCCCGGCTGAAGGACCTCGACGAGCTCCCCGAGGCGGTGACCCAGCGGACCCGGATGCTCATCGTCCAGGGCGATGACCCCGACGACCCGACGAAGTACGGCTCGAAGAGCGAAGTGATGTGGGCGGTCGCGTGCGAGATGGTGCGTGCGAACTGCACCGACGATCAAATTGCGGCGGTCCTCCTCGATCCCGACTACGGAGTTTCCGATCACCCACTCTGACAGAAGGGCGGCGTCGAGTATGTTGCGCGCCAGATTGAGCGGGCGCGGGAGGAGGTGGCGAATGCCGCATTGGACCCCAACCGTAAGCGCGTTCTTGATCCGGCGGCGCCCTTCGCGATCGCAAAGCGCCTGCACGGCGAGCTTTTCTCAACGGCTATCCACACAAACGATGACTGGCTCGAATACGACCGCGGCGCGTACCGCGGCTCCGAGGACGCCACGATGCGCCGCGCAATGTGGGAAGCGCTGGACGCGGCGACCGTTCGGAAGGTGAAGGAGGACGTGGTCGCGTTTGCCCCGTTCAAGCCGGGACCCGGGCAGGTGAGCGGCGTGCTCGACGCGCTTGAGGCGGTGGCCCATCAACCAGCGGACAAAATGGCGCCGCCGGTATGGCTCGACGGCGACGGCCCGCCGCCGGGTGAGATAATCTCCTGTCGGAATGGCCTGCTGCACGTCCCGACCGGCGAGTTGTTACCACCGACACCACGTTTTTTCACCCGCAATGCGCTCGACATAGACTTCGATCCCGCCGCGCCGGAGCCTAGAGAGTGGCTCGCCTTCGTGCGGCAGGCCTTCCCGGACGCCGACGCTGCGACGCTGTTGCAGGAGTGGTTCGGCTACCTCCTGCTGCCGGACATGTCGCAAGAGAAGATGCTGCTCATGGTCGGCCCGCCCCGATCCGGCAAAGGCACAATCCAGAAGGTGCTGACGGAGCTCGTCGGTCGCTCAAACATATGTGCGCCGTCAATCAAGAGCCTCGGCGGCGACTTTGGGCTCCAGCCGATGATCGGCAAGCAGGTGGCTTTCTTGTCGGACATCCGTCTTGGCAGCAGCTCCGACCGTGCGGCGATCACCGAGACGCTGCTTCGCATAACCGGACGCGACCCCGTCACTGCCGATCGCAAGCACAAAGATCAGTGGACTGGGCATCTTGCCGTGCGCTTCGTCATCTCGACGAATGAGCTGCCGAGCCTGAGCGACAACAGTCCCGCTCTTGCCAATCGCTTCGTGCCCCTGATCCTCGAACAGAGTCACCTCGGTCGCGAGGACCACGGTCTTGCCGACCGACTGATAGCGGAACTGCCGGGCGTCCTGAGTTGGTCCCTGGCGGGCTGGCGATCCCTGCGCGAGCGAGGGCATTTCAAGCTTCCCGCGGTCTCGATCAAGGCCGTGACGGAGATAATGGAGCTGGGATCGCCGACGGCGCGCTTCATCAGCGATTGTTGTGTTCTCGGACCGACGCTCGGCGTCGAGAAGGATCGGCTGTTCGCAGCTTGGCGGCAATGGTGCGAGATTAAGGGCGAGCGCACCGCCGGAGAGAGCCATTTCGCCAGCAATCTGCGCGCTGCGACCAGCCAAACCGTGAAGGGGTCAAGGCTCCGCGACGGAGCCGGACGGGTGAACGTCTATATCGGCATCGCCTTGGTCGAGGGCGATGAGGCCGAGAGGGCACCAGCCAGCGACCTGTTCGAGCCGTACTAGCCCGCGGTCGGGGTCGGGGCTGGGCGCGGTCGGGGTCCCGGTCGGGGTCGAAGCCCACAGGAAAGCTGGCCCGGTCGGGGCGGTCGGGGTCGTTCTCGACTTTCTTAGAAAGCCCAAGGAAGGAAGAAGGAAGGGGGCAAGCGGAAGGAGGGACGCGGGCACAATAGGACGGCGACCCCGACCGCCCCGACCGCCCTTGGATTTGGTGGGCTTTCGCCCCGACCGGCACCCCGACCGCCCCTCTTGGGCGAACGGCGTCAACCGTCCAAACCGGTGTGCCTTCGCGCGCGGGCGCGCGACATCCGGACCGGAGCTGAGCCTATGATAGGCGAGGTCCGCTACCAGACGCGCCCATCAGTTCCGGGCGTTTTGCAGTTCGGCCCCGGCGTCGGGGAACTGCCGGGGAACTAGCAAAGGTGCGTAAGCCCGCCCCTTCACTAACCGCATCGGCACCGAGGCCACGCCCTGCCAACGCTCTTTCACCGACCCGACGATCCGCCGGGCCGACGAAGGAGCAAAGCACATGAACCGATAGACCCGACTGCCCCGCTGGGGCGCTTTGAAGACTGGAACGTCACCCGGCCGGCCGCGATCCATATCATGCGGGAGCTCGCCCGGGGACACCGGGAAGACGAGGGCGAGCAGCTAGGGGGCTTCGCCGCGGCGAGCGCCGGACTGAACATTGCGGTCATAGCCGATGAGGGCCGAGCGGCCGAGGAGATGGTCGCGGGCATCCTACATCACGTCGGTTGGCTGGCGACTTACCTACAGACCACTGCGCCGACCGAGGAACAGTCGGTCGCGCTACGTGCGATTATCGACGCGACGGCCAGCTGGAAGGACTGAGACGACGTTAGGGGCCGAGCCCGAGCTGCCTCTTGGTCCCGACCGACGTTTCGGCCACAATTGGCTTATGCCACTCACCCTCGCCAACATAATCGCCCACGGACCGAGCATCATCGGTGCGGTCGGCGGCTCCGTCGGGATCGTCTCGGGCTTAGCCGTCTTCGCGCGCCGTCGCCTTCGGCTGATCGTAGGGGTCACGCAGACCAATGACCAGCGGCGGTCATGGCACACGATCACCATCGCGAACCGGTCGGACCTGTCACTGTCTTTCCGCGGCCTCGTGCTGTCGTGGTTCATCACAACGCCGCTCGGCCGACTGGAACTTAACCGAGCGTACCAACCGGACAATGAGCGGGAGCTCGTCGCCATCGCGCCTCACGGCGTCTACTCGTTCGACATCTACGACGACGGCCCCGGGGACGACGTGTGGGCTGAGGCGCAGCCGGCGCACGTCCGCGGGCGCGCCACGCTACGCATCTACATCGTTATCCCGGCGCTGGGCGGCGGCTGTTGGCGTTCGGTCCGCTGGTGTCGAGCAGAATGCAGTAAATGCTATCGAAATGGAGCGCTGCGGCCGGGTGATCCGTTTCCGTGACAAACACGAAACGGATCTCCGCCTGAGTTCTATTCCGCTTGATTGCCTTATCTAGGGTCACCGTGATGACATGGGCGTCAGCCGCCTGTGCCGGCATCGCAGTGAGTTGTTCGATCGCTATCGCCGTACCCAGCGGCGTCCCGCTTTGACGGCCAAATCGCGAGAACGCCGCGAATTTTTCCGTCGGGAGATACCGATGCTCAATCAGAGCAAAAATATCCGAGAGCCGCCCAAGCGGTGGCTGGAAGCCTTCATTCATTGCCGCACCCCATTTATTGGCGGGCAACCTACTCCGCTCTTTCGTGCGGTCCACCACCGACCGGCGGTTCGAAAATTATTCTTCCGGAAATTCTTGAAGTTCCCCGCCGGGTTCCCGGGACCCCCCGCACGCGTTTGGGACCCCGAGGGGAATGATCTAAGTGTCGCTAATATCAGGAAAAAATGGTGCTGCCGGTGAGGATTGAACTCACGACCTCAGCCTTACCAAGGATGCGCTCTACCACTGAGCTACGGCAGCACTCGCTGGCATCGCTGCCGGCGGAGTGGGGCTAAGAGACGAGGGCGGGGCGATTGTCAAGCGGTCCCGCCAAGATGTAGGGCGTATTTATGGACGATCGGGATCGAAAGGCGGCGGAGAAGGCCGAGCGCATGGCCGCCGCGCTGCGCGAGAATCTGCGCCGCCGGAAGGCGCAGGCGCGGGCCGTCGGGGCTGCGCCTGCGCCTGGGGACGAGCCTTCTAGCTGAGAGGCGCGCATTGGGCCGCGAGCCATGTGCGATCCTCTGCGTCGGTCATTTCCGGGGTGAGGACCGCCAATACCTTGGCATGATAGTCGTCGACCCAGTGGCGCTCTTCGGTCGTCAGTAGCGCCGGCTCGATCAGCGTGCGTTCGATCGGGCAGAAGGTGAGCGTCTCGAAGCCGAGCATCTCGCGGTCGGCGCCGGGAATGGTGCGCGGCTCGATCAGGATCAAATTTTCGATGCGGATGCCGTATTCGCCGGCCTTGTAATAGCCGGGCTCGTTGGAGAGCATCATGCCGGCGCGCAGGGGCTCCATCGCTGCGCCACCAGGGTAGTTGGGTGCGGCGATGCGTTGCGGACCCTCGTGGACCGCGAGGTAGGCGCCGATGCCGTGGCCGGTGCCGTGGCCGAAATCCAAGCCTGCTTCCCATAGCGGGCGGCGGGCGAAGGCGTCGATCTGGCCGCCCATCGTGCCGTCGGGGAAGACCGCCGTGGCGATGCCGATATGGCCCTTCAGGACGCGGGTGAAGCGGTCGCGCATCTCCGCAGTGGGTTCGCCAATCGGCATCACGCGGGTCACGTCGGTGGTACCGTCCGAATATTGGCCGCCGGAGTCGATCAGGTAGAGCTGGCCGGGCTCGATCGGGGCGCTCGATTCCTCGGTGACGTGGTAGTGCGGGATCGCGCCGTGGGGGCCGGTGGCCGAGATCGTGTCGAACGACGTGTCCTTGAGGACGCCGGTCTGTTCGCGGAAGGCGAGCAGCTTGGCGGCGGCGCTGAGTTCGGTCTGGCCGCCCTTCACGCATTCGGTTTCGACCCAGCGGAGGAAGCGCGCGAGCGCGGCGCCGTCGCGGGCGGAGGCGGCGCGGTGGCCGGCGATCTCGACGGGGTTCTTGATGGCTTTGGCGAGGACGACGGGGTCGCGGAGGGGGAGGATCTTGGCGCCGCCGGCTTGTAGGGCTTGCGTGATTGCGGCGACGGCGCGTTCGGGATCGGCGGCGACGCGCTTGCCGGCGTAGGCGGCGAGAGCAGGGGCGAAGGCGGTGCGGTCGTGCAGGCGGACGGCGTTGCCGAGATGCTGGCGGACGGTGTCGTCGAGCTTGTCGGGGGCGACGAACAGGTCGGTGGTGCCGTCGGCGCCGACGATCGCATAGGAGAGCGCGACGGGCGTGTGGTCGACGTCGCCGCCGCGGATGTTGAGCGCCCAGGCGATCGAATCGAGCGCGGTGAGGACGACCGCGTCGGCGTTGTGCTCGGACAGCCAGTCGGCGATTTTCGCGCGCTTCTCGGCTGAGGAGGCGCCGGTGAATTGGTCGGGCTGGACGGTGAGCTTTGCGGGCGAGGGCAGCGGTCGGTCGGTCCAGATCGCGTCGATGGGGTTGGTTTCGACTGGGATCAGCGTGGCACCGCGCTCGGCGAGGGCGGTGGTGGCGTCGGCGACCCAGGTTCCGGTGTGGAGCCATGCGTCGTAGCCGATCCGGCCGCTTTCGGGGGCGTGCTTAGCGAGCCAGGCGGCGGGACTGGTCTGTGGCACGGGTTCGTACGCCCATTGGGTGCCGTCGACCTGTTCGCGGACCTGGATCGTGTAGCGGCCGTCGGTGAAGATCGCGGCGCGATCGGCGAGGACGACGGCGGTGCCGGCCGAGCCGCCGAAGCCGGTAAGCCAGCCGAGGCGCTGGGCGTAGCCGCCGACATATTCGCTCATGTGCTCATCGGTGAGGGGGATGACGAAACCGTCGAGATTATCGGTGGTTAGCTGGGCACGGAGGGCGGCTAAGCGGACGGTCGGGGTCATCGGTTCAGTCTCTCGTCGAAAGTGAAGTATAGAAAGTATAGACGCTGGCGCGGGTTCTATCGACGCTCGATATGCCCGCGGTAGCGGGTGCTGCGGCGGAGGCGCGGGGGCGGATCGAGCGGGGACGGGCCATGCCGGGCGTTGTGGCAGAAAGGGGATGTGTAGGACAGCGGGCTGGAGCGGGACTCGACACCGTTGCTGTGTCGACGGCGAACTTTCCTCACCTCCCCGGCGGGGGCCGGGGCCTAGTTTGGGGGACGTCGCTAACTAAGCGCAGCGCGTCGTTACATCGACCTTCCCAACTGGACCCCGGCCTTCGCCGGGGTGGTGGCATTGCGGGTGGTGGCATTGCGGGTGGTGGCTTGCGCGTGGGGGCTTGCGCGCGGCGCGCACCCTTCTTCAGCGGCCTCCCCAATGCCACAGCGTTTGGCTTCCACCCGCGGCCCCGCTAACACCGCTGCATGACCACGCCCCCCATTGCCGAACAGCGCCCGCACAGCTTCACCACGCATGGCGTGACGATCGAGGATCCCTATGCGTGGCTGAAGGATCCGAACTATCCGGAGGTCGATGACGCCGACGTGCTTGCGTATCTCGAAGGCGAAAACGCGTATTTCGAGGAGCAGATGGCGCCGCATACCGCGCTGGTCGACACGATCTACGAAGAGATGAAGGCGCGCATCAAGGAGGATGAATCCTCGGTGCCGCAGAAGGATGGTGATTGGCTGTACTGGACCGCGTACGAGACCGGCGGGCAGTACAAGAAATGGTGGCGGAAACCTGTTGCGGGCGGTGACGACGAGCTGTTGCTCGACGAGCCGGCGCTGGCGGAGGGGCATGAGTATTTCCGGCTTGGCGCGTTCTCGATCAGCAATGATGGGCGGTATCTGGCCTACGCGATCGACGATAATGGGAGCGAGCGGTTCGAGGTTCGGGTCAAGGATCTGAACACCGGCAAGCATCTGCCCGATGTGATTCCGGGGATGCTGAGCGAGATCGTCTGGACCGCGGACGATGCGGGCTTCCTGTACGGGCTGGCGAACGAGCAGTGGCGGACGGACAATGCGCGGTTCCACCGGTTGGGGACGCCGATCTCCGAGGACGTCGTGCTTTTCCATGAGGAGGACGAGGGTTTCCGCGTCGGCGTGGGCGAGACGAGTTCGCGCAAGTGGATCGTGATTGCGACGAGCGACCATGTGACGAGCGAACTGTATCTGCTGCCTGCGCACGAACCGCTGGCGGTGCCGATCCTCGTTTCGGCGCGGAAGGTGGGCCGCGAATATGATGTGGACGAGCATGACGGGACGCTGTTCATCCACACCAACGATGTCGATCCGAATTTTAGGCTTTGCACCGCGCTGGTCGAGGAGCCGGATGCTTGGAGCGAACTGATCCCGGCGAGCCCACATTTCTACATGACCGGGGTGGAGTGCTATCAGGACTTCTTCGTGGTCGACGGGCGCGAGGACGGCTTGGATCAGATTGCTATCCATCGGTACGAGACGCCGACCGAGGGCAAGCGGATCGACTTTCCCGAGGCGAGCTATGTCGCGGGGCTGGGCGACAATCCCGAATACGACATGACCGTGCTGCGGCTCGGGTATGAGTCGATGGTCACGCCGGGGACGGTGTATGATTACGACGTGGATACCGGCGAGCGGACGATGCTCAAGGTGCAGGAGATCCCGAGCGGCTATGATCCGGCGAAGTATGCGACCGAGCGGCTGAAGATCACGGCGCGGGATGGAACCGAGATCCCGGTGTCGATCGTGTATCCAGCCGGGTTCGTGCGCGACGGGTCGGCGCCTTTGTTCCTCTATGCGTATGGGGCGTATGGCTATGCGATCCCGCCAGGGTTCTCGACCGGGCGGATGAGTTTGCTCGATCGCGGGTTTGCGTACGCGATTGCGCATATCCGGGGCGGCGATGATCTTGGCCAGCAATGGTATCTGGACGGCAAGCTGGAGAAGCGCGCGAACACGTTCAACGATTTCGTCGATGTGGCGAAGGCGCTGGTTGACGCGCAGTGGACGTCGGCGGGGAAGATCGCGATCGCGGGGCGGTCTGCTGGTGGCGAGCTGATGGGCGCGGTTGTGAATTCCGATCCTGAGCTTTGGGGGGCGGTGATTGCGGACGTGCCGTTCGTCGACGTGCTGAATACGATGCTCGACGAAAGCCTGCCGCTGACGCCGGGTGAGTGGCCCGAATGGGGCAATCCGATCGAGGACAAGGCGGCGTTCGAGCTGATCCGGTCCTATTCGCCGTACGATAACGTCAAGGCGCAGGCTTATCCGCCGATGTTCATTTCTGGCGGGCTGAACGATCCGCGCGTGACCTATTGGGAGCCGGCGAAGTGGGCGGCGAAGCTGCGGTTGATGAAGACCGACGACAACGTGCTGCTGCTCAAGACCAATATGGGCGCGGGGCATGGCGGCAAGTCGGGGCGGTTCGAATCGTTGCGTGAGAGTGCGGAGGAGCATGCGTTCGTGCTGTGGCAATTAGGCGTGGCGGGGTGAGCCGGTTCACGCTCTCGATCACTGCGCAGGACGCGGATATCGACGAGCTTGGGCATGTGAACAATGCGGTCTGGGTGCAGTGGATCCAGCGGATCGCCACCGCGCATTGGGAGGCTGTGGCGCCGGTGGAGCACAAGCTGGCGTATGTGTGGGTCGTGACGCGGCATGAGATCGATTACCGCGGAAGTGTGTTCGCCGGGGAGACCGTCGTCGGCGAGACCTGGGTCGAGGGGGCGCCGAAGGGGGCTCGGTTCGATCGGCATGTTCGGTTTGTTGGCGATGATGGGAAGGTTAAGCTGGAGGCGGTGACGACCTGGGCTTTGCTCGACCGCGGGACGGGGCGGTTGATGCGGGTGCGCGAGGATGTCGCGGCGCCATTTTATTCGTAATTCCCCTCCCGCTTGCGGGAGGGGTTAGGGGAGGGCGCGACGTACGTACTGGCGTCCGGTTGGTGGGGCACGCCCCTCCCCCGACCTCTCCCGCAGGCGGGAGGGGAGTTTTGTCAGCCGCTGTTTCGCAGGGCGGTGGCGATGGCGTTGATCGACAGGAGGATGCCTTCGCCGATCCTCGAGTCGTCTTCGCCTGCACGGCGGCGTTTGATCAGTTCGATCTGGAGGAGGTTGAGCGGCTCGATATAGGGGAGGCGGAGGCGGATCGAGGCGTCCAGGGTGGGGTGCTTTTCCAGGAGGCGGGACTGGCCTGTTACCTGCAAAAGCCCGTCGTGCGTCTGGTGCCAGCCGTCGCGGATCGTCGTGAAGATCTCGCGGAGCTTATCGTCCTCGACGAGTCCGGCATAGCGTTCGGCGATGCCGATGTCGGACTTGGCAAGGACCATTTCGAGGTTGGCGAGCGCGGAGGCGAATAGCGGCCAGCCTTGCGCCATGTCCTTCAGCAGCGCCTTGTCCTCGAAATCGGCGATCGCACGGCCCACCCCGTACCAGCCGGGGAGCATGACGCGCGCCTGTGCCCAGCTGAACACCCAGGGGATCGCGCGGAGGTCTTCGATCCGGTCGGACTTGGTGCGGCTGGCGGGGCGGCTGCCGATCTTGAGGCCGGCGATCTCGGCGATCGGGGTCATCTGGCGGAAGAAGGTGCGGAAGCCTTCGGTGCCGTAGACGAGGTCGCGGTAGCTGTGGAACGCGGTGTCGCTGAGCGTGTCCATTGCGGCGGAGAAGCTCGCGTTATCCGCGTTGGACAGGCGTTCGGGTTCGAGGCTTGCGAGCAACGTGGCCGACGCGATCGCCTCGAGGTTGGTCATCGCGGCGTCGCGCGTGCCGTATTTGGCGGCGATGACTTCGCCCTGTTCGGTGATGCGGATGCGGCCCTGGACGGTGCCGGGCGGCTGTGCGCGGATCGCGCGGAAGGCCGAGCCGCCGCCGCGCCCGACCGCGCCGCCTCGGCCGTGGAAGAGCTGCATGCCGACGCCAGCCTTTGCGAAGACCGGCTTCAGTGCGGTCGAGGCCTTCGAGAGCTGCCAGGTGGAGGTGAGATAGCCACCGTCCTTGTTGCTGTCAGAATAGCCGATCATCACTTCCTGGTGACCGCGCGTCTTGGCGATCGTCACGATTTCAGGGAGCGCGAGCCACGCGGACATGACGCCGGGGGCGGCTTCTAGATCGCCGATCGTCTCGAACAGGGGGACGGCCATGATCGCCGCCGTGGGCGTGTCGCCGGGGCGATAGAGGCCGACTTCCTTCAGAAGCAGGTTCACTTCGAGCAGGTCGCTGACCGACTGCGCCATCGAGACGATGTAGTTGGTGATGCACGCTGGGCCATAGGCGGCATGCGCATCGGCGGCGGCCTGGACGATCGCGAGTTCGCCGGCGGTTTCTTCGGTGTAGGCGGCGAAGCGCGAGGTGAGCGGACGGGCGTTTGCCAGTTCACGTCTAAGGAGCGCGACGCGCGCGTCTTCGTCGAGCGCGAGGTAATCGTCTTCTACGCCCGCGACCTTGAGCAGTTCGGCGACGACGCGTTCGTGGACGGCGCTGTTCTGGCGAAGATCCAAGGTAGCGAGGTGGAAGCCGAACGTCTCGACCGCGCGGATCAGCCGGCCGAGCGCGCCTCCCGTCTTCAGGGCCGAGCCGAGGCCGTGCGCGAGCGTGACGAGGTCGGCGCGGAAGTCGCTGGGGCTCGCATAGGGTTCGCCGGTGAGGCGACCGGGGAGGGGGGCGTGCTTGCCGGTGAGCGCGTCGTGTGTCGCGGACAGGCGCGCGTAGATGCCGGAGAGCGCGCGGCGATAGGGCTCGTCGCTGCGGCTGGCGGCGTCGTCGCCGCTGGCGTCGGCTAGCGCTTGGACTGCCGCTTCCGCTGGTGCGTGTTCGGTCGAGATCGAGAGCTCGGCGCCGAGCGCGTGCACCGCGTCGCAATAATAGCCGAGGACGGCCTCGCTTGCCTTCGACAGCGCGGTATTGAGCGAGTCGGCGGTGACGTAGGGGTTGCCGTCGCGGTCGCCGCCGATCCAGCTGCCGGGGCGGAGGAAGCTGGGCGTGCGTTCGCCGAGGGCGCGGTCCCAGCGCTGGTAGAGTGCGGGCAATGCGGGGAGGAACACGTCGCGGAGGTAGCTGAGCGCGTTGTCGACCTCGTCGGTGACGTAGAGACGGTCGCGGCGGAGGACGCGGGTTTGCCAGAGCAGCGCGATCTGGCGGAGGATCGCGTCGTCGACATCGTCGCCGTCGGGCGTGGTGTCGCGGCCGAGATCGCGCAACGCCATCAACTCGGCGATCCGGTTGCGGTGGTCGATCATGCTCTTGCGCCGCACTTCGGTCGGGTGCGCGGTGAGAACCGGGGCGATCAGCGCGTGGTCGAGCAGCGCGCGAATTTGGGGACGGTCGACGCCTTCGGATTCGAGCTGGACGATTGCGGAGGCGAGGTCGGCGCCATCTTCCGCAGCGATGCCCTGGCGGTCCTCGGCGAGATTGGCGAGCATCGAGAACAGCATGAAGCCGCGGACGAAATCGAGCGTCTCGTCGAGGCTGAGCTTTTCGAGGCTGAGATCGACGGCGCGATCGTCGCCGGCTTTGCCTTCGGAGGCGTCGCGGTGGCGCTCGACGGATGCCTTGCGGATCGTCTCGGTGGCTTCGAACAGACGCTCGCCGCCGTAGGCGCGGATGACGTCGCCGAGCAGTTTGCCCAGGAAACGGATGTCGGAATTGTTCGCGATTGCGGGGAGGCTAGCCATAATTCCCTGCTGCGCTGCGGCAGGGATCAGGTCAACCTCGTACGGTGGATTTGTCATGCGGGGGAGACGCCGTGCGAAACATAATTTCGCTTATTGGCGCTTCCGCGACTCAGCACGCTCTTCCGATGTGACGGTACCGTCGCGGTTGAGGTCCATCCTGTCGAACCAGGCAAGCGTGCCCTCGCTCCATTCGATCGCGGTGATGACGCCGTCCTTGTTGCGGTCGAACGCCTTGATCCGGGCGTTGGGCGCAGGGAGCTCGTCCTTCGTAACGCGGTCGTCGGCGTTGCGATCTAGTGTACGGAAACGGCGTTCCATGCTGGCGCCGAAATCCAGCCGCGACGTCACCGAGGGCGGGACGAAACCGACTGCGTTGGCGTCAGCCTGCGCGCGCTGCTCGTCCTTGTTACCGCATGCGGACACTAGAATTCCCGACACGGCCAGTGCCGCTACCAGCTTTACCTGCATAAAATCTCCCGTCGTTTCGACGCCGTCAGGCCTCGAGCTCGACATCCCAATAGAGCCAGTCGTGCCATGTGTCGTGCAGGTAGTTGGGCGGGAAGCTGCGGCCGTGTTCCTGGAGATGCCAATTGGTCGGGCGGATCGGCTCTAGGTGGAGCGGCATCGCTGCCTGTTTCGGTGTGCGTCCGCCTTTCTTGAGGTTGCAGGGCGAGCAGGCGGTAACGACGTTCTCCCATGTGGTACGACCGCCTTGCGCGCGGGGGACGACATGGTCGAAGGTGAGATCGCGCAGCTTGCCGCAATATTGGCAGGTGAAGCGGTCGCGCAGGAACAGGTTGAAACGGGTGAAGGCGGGAAATTGCGAGGGTCGGACGAACTGCTTCAGCGCGATCACCGAGGGCAGTTTCAGCGCGAAATTGGCGCTGCGGACTTCGCGCTCATAGGTGGCGACGATGTCGACACGATCGAGGAACACAGCCTTGACCGCGGTTTGCCACGGCCAGACGCTGAGCGGATAGTAAGAAAGCGGCGTATAATCGGCATTCAGCACGAAGCGCCGGACAACCATCCGGGTGGCGTATCAGGTCGGGGTGAAACACGGCTCCTCCCACTCAGGCTTCGCTGGCCGCGCTATGGACGACAGCGATGACAACGACATGACAGCACGGCGCGTATCGTCAGGTCAAGCGCGGTGAGCGGCGAGACGGTTGTTACACGGTTCGCGCCGAGCCCGACCGGGCGGTTGCATCTCGGGCATGCGGTATCGGCGATCCGCGCGCATGACTTTGCGCGTGAGCGGGGCGGACGGTTCGTGCTGCGGATCGAGGATATCGACGGGACGAGGAGCCGGCCCGAGTTCGTCGCGGGAATCCTCGAGGATCTGGCGTGGCTCGGGTTGCGGTGGGACGCGCTGGCGTTTCAGTCGGAGCGGCTGGCAACATATGAAGCGGCGCTCGATCGGTTGAAAGCGCGCGGGCTGGTCTATCCGTGTTTCTGTACGCGGGCGGAGATCGCGGCGAGTGCGTCTGCGCCCCAAGGGGACGTCGGGCCGGCGTATCCGGGGACGTGTCGAGGGCTGTCGGCGGCGGAGATTGCGTCGCGGACCGGGGCGTGCTGCTGGCGGCTGGATATGCCCAAGGCTCTTGCGGAAACCGGTGCGCTGACGTGGCATGATGCGGCGGCGGGGTGGATCGTGGCCGATCCTCTGGCGCAGGGGGATGTGGTGCTGGCGCGGAAGGATGCGCCGGCGAGCTATCATCTGGCAGTGACGCTGGACGATGCCGCACAGGGGGTAACCGATGTCGTGCGGGGGGTGGATCTGTTCGCGGCGACGGATGTGCACCGGGTGTTGCAGGCTTTGCTGGAGTTGCCGGTGCCTTCGTATCATCATCATCCATTGGTGGTGGATGCGGCGGGGCGGCGGTTGGCGAAGCGCGATGGGGCGTTGTCGCTGGCGGAGATGCGGGCGGGTGGAGAGGATGGGGCGACACTGGCGGCCCGGTTGCGGCGGGGGATCGGCTCGCGATTTCCAGGTGAGGACCTGAGCTAAGGTGGTGCGAATATCCTCCGGCCACGGTGGCCTTAACGGCTCGCAATCTGCACTTGCTTGTTCTCCCGAGAAGGCGGGAGCCCAGACTGGGTCCCCGCCTTCGCGGGGAAACAACGAGGGAGGTGTGACGCCCTTAAAATGCCACCACCCCGGCGGAGGCCGGGGCCCAATTGGGGGACGATGCTGGCGTGACGCATCGCTTCGTTACCTCGGCTTTCCCAATTGGGCCCCGGCCTCCGCCGGGGTGGTGTTCGTCCCGCGCGGTGTTTGTCCTGGGTGGTGTTTCTCTTGGGTGGCGGTGATTTTGCCTTTGACGAGGCGCGGCAGTCCGCAACATTGCTTATCGGCAACATGGGTCATTTTCGGCTTCGGGTACGCCATTGCTACCCCGCCGGTGCGCGCTTACATTCGGGTCATGAACACATTCCTCGTCATCCTCCTGATCGCGGCGATGATCGCGACCGTCGTGGCTCTGGTGCGGGGCGTCGTGTCGTTCCTGCAGGAGGGCAGCGCGCAGGTGCGCGATGGGAACGGGCCGAGTGCCGCGTCGCTGAAATCGAATCGGATGATGCAGCAGCGTATCTTCTTCCAGGCGCTGGCGATCCTGATGGTCGTCGTCATCCTGTTCGCGGCGGGGCGGACGTAAGCGGGTTTGTAGTTGGGGCTATTTCGCTCGCAACTTGCGTCGTTCCAGCGGACGCTGGGATCTCACCGGTTGGCGGATGTCGCGAGCCACGAGGGATACCCCAGCTTTCGCTGGGGTGACGGGATTTGGTCGCTGGGGCGGGGGTTTATTGGCACGGCGAGGGGGCTTTACTGCGCTTCAACCTGGAACATTCATGGTCAAGCTGAACAAGATTTATACGCGGACCGGCGACGACGGAACGACCGGCCTGGTCGATGGATCGCGCGTGTCGAAGTCGAGCGCGCTGATGCAGGCGATCGGCGATGTCGACGAGGCGAACTCGGCGATCGGGCTTGCGGTGATCGCGCTTGGCGATCAGCCGCTGGCGGCGGCGCTGACCCGGATCCAGAACGACCTGTTCGATCTCGGCGCGGACCTGGCCACACCCGCGGGCGCGGACGAAGCCGGCGCGGACGATTTCACGCCGTCGGAGATGGTGTTGCGGATCGTGCCATCGCAGGTCGAGCGGCTGGAGCGCGAGATCGACGCGATGAATGCGCACCTCGCCCCGTTGCGGAGTTTCATCCTGCCGGGTGGTTCCGCCGAAGCCGCCGCGCTGCATCTGGCGCGCGCGATCAGCCGGCGGGCGGAGCGATCCGCAGTCGGCGCGAGCGAGACGCAGCGGCTTAATCCGGCCGCATTAGCGTATGTTAACCGGTTATCGGATTTCCTGTTCGTGGCGTCGCGGGCGGTGAACCAAAACGGGGCCGGCGACGTTCTATGGCGACCGGGGGCTACGCGCGACTAGGCGCGTATCGTCGCTCGCGTTCCAACGTCGCATCGGTCGACGTAGAACTGAGGAGAGATCGATGCCGAGTCCCGTCCGTCCCGATCGCGCCACGGCGCCGGAGACCTCCCATCTAGCCGAGCGGTTTGCCGCGGTTCGCGATTTGACGCTCGCACTTGCCGCGCCGCTATCGGATGCCGATGCGACGGTGCAGTCGATGGCCGACGCATCGCCGACCAAATGGCACATGGCGCACACGACGTGGTTCTTCGAGACGTTCGTCCTGCGCGATCATGTCGCAGGCTATGCGCTGCACGACGAGCGGTTCCCGTTCCTGTTCAACAGCTATTACGAGGCCGAGGGGCGGCGCCACGCACGTGACCGGCGCGGCATGGTGACCCGGCCTTCGTTGGACGAGGTGCGGGCGTACCGCGCGCATGTCGACGCGGCGATGCTCGATGCGCTGCCGGGCTTGTCGAAGGATGCGCAGACGCTCGTAGCGCTCGGTTGCCATCACGAGGAGCAGCACCAGGAATTGTTGGTGACCGACATTCTCCACATGTTTTCGGAAAACCCGCTGGAACCCGCGATGTGGCCTGCAGCACGGAAGGTGCCGGTCGAAATGCCAGCGCCAATCGGCTGGGTTTCGCATGAGGGCGGGATTGTCGAAGTCGGGCATTATGGCGATGGATTCGCGTTTGATTGCGAAGGACCGCGTCACGCCGCGTTGCTCGCACCGCATGCGATCGCCGACCGGACCGTAACGAACGGTGAATGGGCCGCGTTCATCGCTGACGGCGGCTATACCGAGGCGCGGCATTGGCTGGCGGATGGTTGGGCGTGGGTAAAGGCCGAAGGCATCGTCGCGCCGCTGTATTGGGAACAAGGCGAGGCGGGCTGGACCCGGTTCGGACTCGACGGGCGGCGCGCGATCGATCCGGCGGCGCCGGTGACGCATGTGAGCTTTTTCGAGGCTGATGCGTATGCAAGCTGGGCCGGCGCGCGGTTGCCGACCGAGTTCGAATGGGAAGCCGCCGCGGCCTCATACGGCGCGAACGGCGGCAACCAGATGGACTTGGCGGGGCCAGTCGAAGCCCCGGCCGGCGGCAAATGGTCCGGCGTTCTTCGGCGATGTCTGGGAATGGACCGGCAGTGCGTACCGGCCTTATCCGAAGTTCGCGACTGTGGGGGGGGCTGTTGAGGAATATAATGGTAAGTTCATGAGTTCGCAGTTTGTTTTGCGGGGCGGGAGCTGTGCCACGCCGCGGGGGCATGTTCGGGCGAGTTACCGGAATTTCTTCTATCCACACCAGCGGTGGCAGTTCACCGGCGTGCGCCTTGCGAAAGACCTTTGATGTTGAAGCCTGAGATCGAGGACGGCCAGCAGACGCTCGCCGATCCGCAATTCCGTGCGGACGTGCTCGACGGCCTGTCCCGCCGCCCTCGAGCGATCCCGGCGCGGTGGTTCTACGACCGGCACGGATCGGAACTGTTCGAGAAGATCACCGACCTTCCCGAATATTACCCGACCCGGACCGAGCGATCGATCCTGGAGACCGCATGCCCCGAAGTCGCGACGCTCGCGGGCGCCGGGCGCGCGGTGGTCGAGTTCGGCTCGGGCTCGTCGACCAAGACGCCGATCCTGCTCGATGCGGTCGCGCCGTCTGTCTATGTGCCAATCGACATCTCGGGCGACTTCCTGCGCGAGTCCTCGAAGGTGCTGGCCGAGCAGTTCCCAGACCTGCTGGTGCTGCCGTTCGAAGCCGATTTCATGCGGCCGCTGAGCCTGCCGAAGACGATTGCGGACACGCCGAAACTGGGGTTCTTCCCCGGCTCGACGATCGGCAACATGATTCCGTTGATGGCGGTCGACCTGCTGCGCGCGATGCGGGCGTCGCTCGGCGTCGGCGCGATGCTGTTGATCGGGATGGACCGGATCAAGGGCGAAGACGTGCTGGTGCCGGCGTATGACGACGCGCAGGGCGTGACCGCGGCGTTCAACCTGAATTTGCTCGAGCGGATCAACCGCGAACTCGGCGGCGATATCCCGGTCGAGGCGTTTCGGCACAAGGCGGTGTGGAACGACGATCGCGCGCGGATCGAGATGCACCTGGAGGCGATGCGCGACGTCGCGTTCGCCGTGGACGGGCGGTCGTTCGAGATGACCGCGGGCGAGACGATCCACACCGAGAACAGCCACAAATACGGCGCGCGGGATGCGCGGATCCTGTTGCGGTCGGGCGGCTGGACGCCGGTGGCGGCGTGGACCGATCCCGACGGGCTGTTCGGCGTGTATCTGGCCGAGGCTCAGGTGGAGCGGCCGGCGCCTTAAGTATCGCGCTACGAACTGTCCGCGCATTCGCCCGGCGCGGACGGGGTTGCGGGGTTTCTGACTACCTCGACGATGCGAGGACATGGCGCCCCGCCTCCGCTGGAACGCCTAACTACGAGAGTTATCAGCGCTCCACATCCTTGGCTTGTAGACGTCACCGATAACTTATCGCACGCCGGGCTGCGAAAAGGATGTCCTTCATCATTGGTGCGGGACCTAGTCGGGGTGTTTTCCAGCCGATGTACCAGCCTTCGACCAAATTTCTTCGTCAGCGCTTTCAAGGCAGTTGCCTTGTCGGCGTCTCCGTATGCCATTGCCCGGCGCGAGTATAAGGTGGCAACTTTGTGGTATAGGTCCGCTATCGAAGCTGCCTGCTTCACGTCGAAACGCGGATCGGTCGTATCGAGCGTTTCCGTGATGCGCTGCAGTGCCGAAGACCGCGCCACGGCGGCGTTGCTCCTGCGCGAGAACTCGGACAGACCGTTCCCTGCCTGGCTCGTGAGATGTCGTCTTTCACTCGCCTTGTCCAAGCCGAAGACGTTTTCGGAATGCTGCCGATAATATGCCAGTTTCTCATCCAGGAACTTCGTCGCGCCAAGACTGGTCGCAAGGAAATACATCCACTGGTCATGTGCCATCGGCGCATGCGACGCGGAATTATGGTCTATCGTTCCCTCGCGTAACGACGAGAAGTGGTTCAGCGACGATCTGAAGACCTGGGTGAAGCCTCGCGGGCACCCCCATAGCCGTCGCATCATGTTCGATTGAACCGGGTTGCGCTCGAGGCGTTCGTTGCCGATCGAGTCGGCCTCGACGGGCTCCCCCCGCATGATGAACGCGTCGTGGTGACACAGCAGGATGCTCGGATCGTCGAATACCGCAATACATCGCTCGATCTTGTCGGCCGCCCAGATGTCGTCCTGGTCGCAGAATGAAATCAGGTCCGAGGTGCACAAGGACGCGGCCTTCATGAAATTCGCGCCGTAACCCAACCGTGCTTCATTCTTATGAAGATGAACATCGAGGCTGGATCGGTTCTTGAATTCGACGAGAATGTCCCACGTGCCGTCGGACGACATGTCGTCGGTGATGACTATTTCATCGGGCAATCTGGTTTGAGACTCGATGCTTGCGAGCTGTTCCCCAAGGTGCTTCGCACCATTGTAGGTCGCCATTGCAACGGAAATAGTCCTCATCCCTGGCTCTCTCGATTTGATTTATATTCGAACGGCCGACTGCGATCAGGGGTTTCGATCCATTGCCCCGTTGCTTGCCAGTATGGCGAACCCGACTACCGAGCAGCGTTAGAGGGGCGGGCGGATCATGGCACCTGCTGACGACGCAATCTTGTCCCGAACCTGACCGAACGACCGGATTTAGGCAAGTCGCCGTCGCACCAAACGTCTGCGTTTAAACCTTTGAGGACCAAGCCTAATGCGTCGCTGGCGCATTCGGGGCGAGGCGCGAAGCCGGTGGACGGGGTGGGGGTCGTCCGCCGATCGAGACGCGACGCTCGGGTAATCCCATCGTCGCCATCAACTGCGAACCATATCGGTTAAAAGCGCTTGACATCGTCACGCTCGTTTGGTACATAACAGGAACGCTGAAGAATTGTAGGTCGGGCTGACGGCTTGGCCGGGAAGGTCGGGACGGTCGGGGTGAGAGCCTCGGGGGTCGCCGGCCTTTTTGCGTTCTGCGGTTGGATCGGGCGGTTCGGGAAGTGGGGGCTCAGCATGGCGATCGGGGTGGGTGTGGTCCTGAACGGGGGCCGAAATCGCGTCACGCAGGCGCGGACGGTGCGCAAGGACGGGTGGACCGCGGCACGACGCGAGGGGTTCCTGCTAGCGCTGTCGATGACGGCGAACGTGACGACGGCGGCGATCGGTGTCGGGATCACGCCCTCGGGGGCGCATGCGCTGCGGCGGCGGGAGCCGGCGTTCGCGGCGCTTTGGGCGGAGGCCCTAGTCAGCGGGTATGATCGGCTGGAGGAGGCTTTGCTGATGATTACGCTGGCGGGGCTGCGGGGCGAGCCGGCAGTTTGTTGCAGGGCCGATGCCGGGGTTCGGGGCGATGCACCTGTCAGGGTTGCAGGCGGTGCAGGTCGGGATGTCGATGCTGGCGCGCTTTCGGGCGGCGCAGGCGGGCGGCAGTGGCGGCAAGCGGCCGCAGCATCGGCGGGCGACGGTGTCGGAGACCAACGCTTCGATCGCGAAGAAGCTGGATTCGCTGGCGCAGCGGTTGCGCGCGTCTTCGGTCGAGGGCGAGGCATGAGCGACGATCTGGAGGGCGCGGTGGCGATCGATGCTTCAGTCGATGCCCCAGTCGGTGATGCGCTCGACGAGAGAATCGACGATGAGCTCGATGATGAGCTCGACGAGAGATTCGATGAGACGTTGGGCGAGGGGGCCGAGGTGGAGGGTGACGCGCCTCGCGATGTCATTGCGGAACTGGCGGTGTTGCCGGCGGCGCGGCGGGCTACGCTGCTCGGGCGGCTGACGTCGGCGGAGCGGCACGAACTGCATGACCGGTGGGCGATCTGGGCGCATCCGGGGCAGCATCTCGCGGCGGGGGATGCGCGCGACGACTGGCGGGTCTGGGTGATCCTGGCGGGGCGCGGGTTCGGCAAGACCCGCGCCGGGGCGGAGTGGGTCAGTCAGGTGGCTCGGGACAATCCGGGGGCCCGCATCGCTCTGGTCGGGGCGACGATCGAGGACGTGCGGCGGGTCATGATCGAGGGGGAGAGCGGGCTGCTCGCGGTGGCGCGCGATGACGAGGAGCCGGTCTGGCGGGCCGGGCTGGGGGAGCTGCGGTTTGCGAACGGGGCGTTGGCTTCGGCCTATTCCGCGGAGGCGCCGGAGGGGTTGCGCGGGCCGGAGCATCACATGGCGTGGTGCGACGAGGTGGCGAAATGGCGCAACGGGAATGCGACCTGGGACAATCTGATGATGGGGCTTCGGCTGGGGACGCTGCCGCGGATCGTGGTGACGACGACGCCTCGGCCGGTGGCGCTGTTGCGGCGGATCCTGGCTTTGCCGGGGGTGGTGCGGTCGCAGGGGCGGACCGCGGATAACCTGCATCTGCCGGTGAGCTTCGTGGAGTCGATGACGGCGTCTTACGCGGGGACGCGGTTGGGGCGGCAGGAGCTGGATGGCGAGCTGATCGAGGATGTCGTGGGGGCGCTTTGGACGCGGGCGTTGGTGGAGTCGCGGCGGAAGGCCTTTGCGCCCGAGGTGACGCGGGTGGTCGTCGGGGTCGATCCTCCCGCCGGGAGTGTTTCCGGGGGGCCTGGGGATGCCTGCGGGATCGTGGTCGTGGCGCTCGGGGTCGATGGGTTTGCGTATGTGCTGGAGGATGCGAGGGTGTCGGGGGCTAGTCCGGAGGGATGGGCTCGGGCTGTTGCCGAGTGTGCCGAGCGGCACGGGGCCGACCGGGTGATCGCGGAGGCCAACCAGGGGGGGAAGATGGTGGGGAGCGTTCTCTCTGGCGCGGACCGGGCGATGCCGGTGAAGTTGGTGCATGCGGCGCTGGGGAAGGTGGCGCGGGCGGAGCCGGTGGTGGCTTTGTATGAGTCCGGGCGGGCCTGGCATGTGGGGGCGTTTCCGGATCTTGAGGACGAGCTTTGCGGGCTGATTGCGGGCGGCGGGTATGAGGGGCCGGGACGGTCGCCTGATCGGGCGGATGCGCTGGTTTGGGCTATGACGGAGGTGATGCTGGGGCCGCGGGCGCGGGTTTCGGTTCGGGTGCTTTAGGTTTGCTCCCGTCTTGGTGGTGAGGGGTAACGGGTTGTTTCCTCCCCTCCCTGGAAGGGAGGGGCTGGGGGTGGGTCGGCCGGTTTTTGCCGCGGGGGTCTGGATATGCGGAAGCCGACCCACCCCCTACCCCTCCCTTCCAGGGAGGGGGGGAAAGGGGTTTTTGCCCTCTCCCTGATGGGGAGAGGGAAGGAGGAGCCGTAGGCGACGGGAGGGTGAGGGGTGGTTGGGATTGGCGTTCCTAGCCTCACTCCCCTCTCCCTCCCACGCGCAAGGGCGCGTGGGCCCCTCCCTCTCCCCGGAGGGGCGAGGGAATTTACAGGAGATCATCCATGAAATTGTTCGGGTGGAAATCCGGGCGCGATGAGTCGCGGCCGGTGTTGTCGCGTGCGCTCAGCGCGCCTGGGTTTCAGGGCGCGTTTGGGGATGTGCCGTACTCTTACGAGGCGCAGGTGCGGGCGGGGTATCTGGGGAATGCGATCGTCCAGCGGGCGGTGAAGCTGGTGGTGGAGTGCGTCGGGTCGGCGCCTTTGGTGGCTTCGGATCCGGCTCTGGTCGCGTTGGTGACGGCGCGGTCCGGGGGGCAGTCGCTGATCGAGACGGTGGCGGCGCAGATGCTGTTGCATGGGAATGCGTATGTGCAGGTGCTGCGCGACGTCGATGGGGGCGCGGCGGAGTTGTTTGCGCTTCGGCCCGAGCGGGTAGCCGTTGAAGCGGACTCCAGTGGGTGGCCGGCGGCGTATCGGTATCGGGTCGGGGAGCGGGTTACTCGGCTGCACGCGGATGCGGTTCGGCCGGAGGTGATCCACCTGAAGAGCTTCAATCCGGTCGATGATCATTATGGGTTGGGGTGTTTGGGGGCGGCTTCGGGCGCGGTGGCGATCCACAATGCGGCGGCGCGGTGGAACAAGGCTTTGCTGGATAACGCGGCGCGGCCTTCGGGGGCGCTGATGTACGATCCGAAGGATGGCGCGGTGCTGTCGACGGAGCAGTTCGAGCGGTTGCGGGGGGAGCTGGAGGCGTCGTTCTCGGGGGCGGGGAATGCGGGGCGGCCGATGCTGCTGGAGGGGGGCCTGAGGTGGCAGGCGTTGAGTCTGTCCCCTGCCGATATGGATTTCGTGGGGACGAAGGCGGCGGCGGCGCGGGAGATCGCGCTGGCGTTCGGGGTGCCGCCGATGTTGCTCGGGCTGCCGGGGGATAACTCTTACGCGAATTACCGGGAGGCTAACCGCGCGCTTTGGCGGCTGGGGGTTTTGCCGTTGGCGTCTTCGGTTTTGACGGGGATCGCTCAGGGGTTGGCCGGGTGGTTCGAGGGGGCGGCGATCTCGGTCGATCTCGATCGGGTGCCGGCGCTGGTCGAGGATCGGGAGCGGCTTTGGGGGATGGTGTCTGCGGCTTCGTTTCTTAGCGATGCGGAGAAGCGGGCGCTGCTGGAAATTCAGGAGGTGGTCTGATGGATGGGGTGGTTTTGGCGCAGTTGATGCGGCAGGGGGCTGAGCGGGGCGTGGACCTCGTGACGTTGCGGGCGATCGTGGAGGAGGCTGGGGAGTTGGGGGCGGCTCGGGCCTTGGCGCGGGTTGCTTTGAGTGACGAGCGGGCTCGGGAGGACGTGGCGGAGTTGCGCGAGCTGCTGGCGGCGTGGCGGGATGCGAAGCGGTCGGTTTGGAAGGCGGTGGTGGGGTGGATCGCTCGGCTGGCGATGGCGCTGATGCTTGCGGGGCTGGCGGTGAAGCTGGGGTTTGCCGCGTGGTTGAAGTGATCCCCGGCGAGGTGGCGTTCGCTGGGTATGCGGCGGTGTTCGATGTCGTCGATCGGGCGGGGGATGTGGTGCGGCGGGGGGCGTTCGCTGGGGCTGGGGTGGTGCCTTTGTTGTGGCAGCATCATGGGGGGGCGGTTGGTTTGCTCGCGTCGGTTCGAGAGGATGCGCGGGGGTTGCGGGTCGAGGGGGTGGTTGAGGATCCGGAGCTGGCTCGGTTGGTGCGGGGTGGGGCGGTGGCTGGGCTGTCTGTCGGGTATCGGGCTTTGTCTGTGCGGCAGGGGGTGCGGCGGGAGTTGCTGGAAGTGACGCTGGTGGAGGTTAGTTTGGTGGCGGTTCCTATGCAGGCTTTGGCTCGGGTCGAGGTGGTGGCTTAGCGACGTGTCCTAAAACCCTCTCCCCGTCGGGGAGAGGGACGGAGGAGCCGTAGGCGACGGGAGGGTGAGGGGCTTTGGGGTGGGTGTTCCTAGCCTCACGCCCCTCTCCCTCCCACGCGCAAGGGCGCGCGGGCCCCTCCCTCTCCCCGTAGGGGCGAGGGAATTTCGAAGTTTCATTGGGCGTCCTGCGGGGCGCCTTTTTTCGTTTCATGCGAGGAGATGGACATGGGTGTTGTTGACCGGCCGGTTCTGGAGGGGGCGGCGCCTCTGGGTGTCAGTGCGGCGTTTGCGGGGTTCGTTCGGACTGGCGCTACGTTGGAGATGAAGGCTTTTACCGGGGTTACTGGGGACTCTGGCGGGTTTGCGGTGCCGCGGGAGATCGATGCTCAGATCGATACTTTGCTGAAGGCGGTGTCGCCGATCCGGTCGATCGCGAACGTGGTGAAGGTTGGCTCGGCCGGGTATCGCAAGCTGGTGACGGCGAGCGGTACGCCTTCGGGGTGGGCGGCGGAGGATGCGGCGCGGCCGCAGACGGCTTCGCCGGTGTTCGTCGAGATCGCGCCGCCTACGGGGGAGCTGTATGCCAATCCCTCGGCGAGCCAGGCGATGCTCGACGATGCCGCGTTCGATGTCGAGGAGTGGCTGGCGGGCGAGATCGCTATGGAGTTTGCGAAGGCCGAGGGGGCGGCTTTCGTGTCCGGGTCGGGCGTGTCGCGGCCCAAGGGGTTTCTGACGTCGGCTACTGCTGCGACTGCGGATGGGGTGCGGGCTTTCGGGACCTTGCAGTATCTGGCTAGCGGTACGGCGGGGGACTTTTCGGCGAACCCGCAGGAGCGGTTGATCGATCTGGTTCAGTCCTTGCGGGGGCCTTATCGGCAGGGGGCCAGCTTCGTCATGAATGCGGCGACCTTGGCGCGGATTCGGAAGTTCAAGACGACGGATGGCGCGTTCGTCTGGGCGCCGAGCCTGGCGGCTGGGGTGCCGGCTACGCTGCTCGGCTATCCGGTGGTGGAGGCCGAGGACATGCCGGACATTGCGGCGAATGCGCTGGCGATCGCGTTCGGGAATTTCCGGGCTGGGTATATTATCGCCGAGCGGACCGAGACTGGGATCCTGCGTGATCCTTATACCAACAAGCCTTTCGTCAATTTCTACGCGACCAAGCGGGTCGGTGGGTGCGTGACGAATTCCGAGGCGATCAAGTTGATGAAGTTCTCGGTGGCTTGAGGGACGGGGAGGGGTTTGGGTCGAGGAGTGCTCGTTCCAACGCCCCTCTCCCTCCCACGCGCAAAGGGCGCGCGGGCCCCTCCCTCTCCCCGGAGGGGCGAGGGAAGATAGGAGACATCGTTATGACGGGGTCGGCGATTTCTGCCGGGGTGATCGCTGAGGTGGTCGTCGCGGCTAGGGCTTTGTTGCGGGTGGAGACGGGGGAGGATGCGGTGCTCTCGCGGTTGGCGCAGACGGCTTTGCTGCTGGGGGAGGCTTTTCTGGGGGCGGCGGTGATTGGGCGGCCGTTCGAGGATGTGGTGACCAGTGCGGCGGGGTGGCGGCGGTTGTTGGTTGCGCCGGTTACCGTGATTGCTGGGGTTACTGGGTTGCCTGGCGAGGGGGCTCCGTTCGTGTTGGCGGTCGGGGCTTATGCGGTCGATATCGATGCGGATGGGGTTGGTTGGGTTCGTGTCCTGGCGGCGGGGTCTGCTGGTCGCGTGGCTGTCGCGTATTCGGCCGGGCTTGCAGTGAGCTTCGAGGCGGTGCCCGCCCCGATCGCGCAGGGGGTGGCGATGCTGGTGGCGCATCTGTTCGATCACCGGGAGAGCGATGTGGCGCCGCCGGCGGCGGTGGCGGCTTTGTGGCGGCCGTATCGGCGGATGCGGTTGGGTCTTGGGGTGCAGCCCGGAACCTTGGCGTGAGTGCGCGGGGGGTCTTGCAGACTGCCGTCGTGGCTCGGCTGAACGCGGTGTTGGATGTCAGCGTGTTCGATGCGCCGCCGGTGCGTGGGGGGCTGCCTTACGCGGTGGTCGACGAGCCGGTGCTGTCGGACTGGAGCACGAAGACCTGGGTCGGGCGGGAAGGGCGCGTTCTGCTGACGCTGTTCGATGGTGGGGAGCGGCCGGTTCGGGTGCGCGCTCTGCTGGCCGCGGCGGAGGAGGGGTTGGAGGCGCTTCCGGCCGATCTTGGTGAGGGGTGGCGGGTGGTTCGGTTGGCGCTGGTTCGGTCTCGGGTGCTGCGGGTTGGGGATCGGTGGCGGGGGACGTCGGAGTTTCTGGTGCGGATGTACCGGGAGAGTTGAGCTTCGAGACTTGGGAGATGCACCGCGAAGGCGCGGTGCAGGCTGGGTCCCCGCCTTCGCGGGGAAACATGGAGGGGAGCTGACATGGCGGTGGAGAAGGGGAGTGCGTTCCTGCTGAAGGTGGGGAACGGGGCGGCGCCGGTGGTCTACGCGACGGTCGCGGGGCTGCGGACGACGCAGATGTCGGTGAATGGGGAGGCTATCGTTGTCACCACGAAGGATTCCGGGGGGTGGCGGCAGTTGCTGTCGGGGGCTGGGGTTCGGAGCGTTTCGGTTTCGGGGGCTGGGGTTTTTACCGGGTCGGTGGCGGAGTTGCGGGTGAAGGCCAGCGCGCTGTCGGGCGTGCTGGATGATTATCGGCTGGCGTTCGAGGGCGGGGATACGATGACGGGGAAGTTCCTGGTTTCTCGGCTGGACTATGCCGGGGATTTCAATGGGGAGCGGTCTTATACGCTCAGCCTGGAGAGTTCTGGGGCTGTTGTTGTGGGTTAGGTTTGTCCCTTTTCCCTCTCCCTCTCGGGGAGAGGGAAGGAGGAGCCGCTTGGCGACGGGAGGGTGAGGGGTTTTGGGATTAGCGTCCTGAGCCTCACTCCCCTCTCCCTCCCACGCGCAAGGGCGCGCGGGCCCCTCCCTCTCCCCGGAGGGGCGAGGGAATTTGGAAGGATTCTATCATGACGGATTTGGCGAATTCGGTTCGGGGGGAGGGGGCTCTTCGGGTTGGGGGGGAGACTCTTGTTTTGCGGCCTAGCTTTGCGGCTTTGGTGGCCGCCGAAAGCGAGTTGGGGTCCTTGTTTGCGCTGGTCGAGCGCGCCGCCGACGGAAAGCTTGGGATTGGGGAGATGGTGGGGCTGTTCTGGCATTGCCTGCGCGAGTGTCCCGAGGGGGTTACTCGGGAGCGGTTGGGGGAGGCTGTCGTCGAGGCGGGGCTGGCGGCGGTCACGCCGGTGTTGCGGGTGCTGTTGCGGCAGATCCTGGCGGGGAAGTGACGTTTTCCGACAGCGCTGGGCGGCTCGCCGGGTTTGCGGGGGCGGTGTTGGGGTGGGGGCCGGAGGTGTTCTGGCGGGCTACGCCGGCGGAATTGGCGGGGGTCGTGGGGGCTTTGGTGGGCGACGTTACGGCGCCGCCGGATGCTTCGACGATCGCGCGGCTGAGGGGGGCTTTTCCTGATGGATGATCTTGATGCGGCTTTGGTGAGTGTGCGGGCGGACACCGCTGGATTTTCGCGTGATGTCGAGGCGATGCGGGGGGAGTTGGAGGGGGTGCTCGGGAGCGGGGCGGAGCGGGCCGCGCTTCGGCTGGAGGTGGGGCTGTTGCGGGCGGTTCGGTCGGGGAAGCTGGGGTTCGAGGAGCTGAAGGGGGTGGCTCTGTCGGCGCTGGATGCGATTGCTTCGGCGGCTTTGAAGGCTGGGGTGCAGTCTGTTCTTGGCGGTGGGGGGGTGAGTGGGGCGTTGGCAGGGTTGGTTGGTGGGTTGCCTGGGCGGGCGACCGGCGGGCCGGTTTCTCCGGGGCGGGCTTATGTCGTGGGGGAGCGGGGGGCGGAGGTTTTCGTGCCTACCTCCAGCGGGCGGGTTGAGGTTGGGGCGCCGGGGGGCGGGGTTCGGGAGGTTAGGGTGGCTATTACGGTGAATGCTGTTGGGGGGAGTGCTGCGGGGGTGCTGGCGCAGTCGGGGCGGCAGGTGGCGAGGGCGGTTAAGGCGGCTTTGGCGGTGGAGTGAGGCGGCAGCGGCGTAGGGCTGCGGCGGATAGCCGTCCTCCGATCCGTCATTCCCGCGCAGGCGGGAAGCCATACTGGCTGGCCGACGGGAATGACCGCTGGCGTTCGAGGTTATGGGTCCCCGCTTCCGCGGGGATGACGGAGAGCTGTGGGTGGGCGTTCCTAGCCTCACTCCCCTCTCCCTCCCACGCGCAAGGGCGCGCGGGCCCCTCCCTCTCCCCGTAGGGGCGAGGGACAGTAGGAGAACATTTATGGCGCATTGGCTTTGCTCGGCTCGGACTGTGCAGGTCGAGGGAGGTGTGTCTCGGTTCGATCCTCGGTTTTGGACGGTGGATTTTCCTCGGCCGATGATGGCTTGCGTAGTGACTACCGGTCCTGACGCGCTGCGAGTGGATGCGGTGTTTTATAAGGCGGACGATCTGGCGGGGGTGATCTGGGAGGCGGTGGATCGCTTCGATCATCCTTTGTTGAAGTATGAGACGTCGCGGGATTTTCGGGACTGTCGGCTGCGGTTTCGGTGGCGGTCTTCGGGGGTGATGGTGCTGGATGCGATCAATGGCCCGACACTCACGATCGAGGGGCGGGATGCGGCGGGGGTGGCTCGGTCCTGGTATGTGCGGTTGTGGAATTATGCGGTGGGGGCGCCGGAGGATGCGGTGGTCTCGCTCGATTTCGCGGCGATGGTCGGCGGGTATGAACTGCCCGAGGATAGCGATCCGGTCTGGGCGGGGGATGTCGACCGGATGTTCGTGTCGGTAGTGCCGTCGGACTATTCGGGGGCGGATGTGGCCCTGGCTGCGCCGCGCGAGGGGTGGGTCGAGTGGACCGATCTCGTCTGCGACGGGCCGGGGGCGGTGCTGGCGATCGGCGATGCCGTGGTGCCGGAGCAGGGGGTTCGGATCGCTGGCGGGTATGACGATAGTTATAACCTGACGCCGGCAAGGGCGCTGCGGAATGCGCTGCATCTGGGGTATCGGGGGAGCATCACGCATTATGTCGGGATGAGCCATTATTTCCGGCTTGAGGGGGCAGGCGGCGGGTTTTACGTTTCGGCGGCGGGGGGCGTCTTGAACGCGGCTTGTGCGGCTTGGCATCGGGACTTTGCGGGGCGGGCCAAGGCGCTGGGCTTCGATGTCATCTGGTCGCTGAGTTACGAGCTGTTCGACGCGCATTGCTGGGGCGACTGGAAGCAGCGGACCGCCGATGGGTCGCCGGCGCTGACCGGGTGGGAGCCGCCGTCTACGTTGCTGTCGCCAGCGCATGACGGGGCGATGGGGTATCTTCAGGCGGTCGCGCGGGCTTTTATCGGGATCGCGGTGGCGGCGGGGTTGGCGGCGAAGTTCCAGGTCGGCGAGCCCTGGTGGTGGGTGATGCCGGATGGGCGGCCGTGCTTCTATGACGCTAGCGCGGTGGCGGCGTTTGCACCGGTGGCGATCGCGAATATCCGGCGGTCGAAGACGCCTGCACAGATCGTGACGCTGGATGCGGCGGGGGTTTGCCTGGCGGCGTCTACGGCGGCGCTTGTGGCGGCGGTCAAGACGGTCGCGCTTTCGCTGGGGGCGGGGGGGTGCGTGTCGCATCTGCTGACGTATTTGCCGACCGTGCTGGATGCGAAGGCACCGGAGGCGAAGCGCGCGAACATGCCGGTGGGGTGGGCCAGTCCTGCTTTCGATGTGCTGCAGCTGGAGGATTACGACTGGGTGACGGCGGGGGATAGCGTGTCGTCTGCGGAGGGCGTGGCGGTGGCGTTCGCGCGGCTGGGGTATCCGGTGGAGAGGCAGCATTATCTGTCGGGGTTCGTGTTGCGTCCTGACCAGGCGGCGGAGTGGGGGCTGATCGAGGCTGCGGCCGAGGTGGCTCGGGCTCGGGGGGTGGCGGAGACGTTCCTCTGGGCGCTGCCGCAGGTGATGCGGGATGGGTTCGTGCATTTCGATAATTCCGGGGGAGACGAGGCCGTGGATGCGTTCGATGACGTGCTGTTTCCGTTGGAGCTGGGGCGCGAGGCCGAGGTGGCGCCTGGGTTTTCTACTGCGATCCTGACGAGTGCCGGGGGGCGGGAGGCTCGCAATGCTGCGTGGGCCGAGGCTCGGACGTCGTATGATGTGGGGCCTGGGTTGCGGAGCGAGGCGGATATCGGCGTGCTGCTCGCGTTCTTTCGGGCGCGGATGGGGGCCGCGCGGGGGTTTCGGTTGCGGGATCCTTTCGACTTTGAGGCTGTGGGGGAGGTGGTTGGGGTTGGCGATGGGGTCTTGCGGCGGTTTGCTCTGGTGAAGTCGTATGGTGCGATGGAGCGGCGGATTACTCGGCCGGTTGCTGGCAGTGTTTCGGTGGCTTTGGGGGGCGTTGGGACTGCGGCGTTCTCGGTGGAGGCTGGGGGGTGGGTGGTGCTGGATGTGGCGCCTGCTCCGGGGGCGGTGGTGACGGCGGGGTTTGCGTTCGATGTGCCGGTTCGGTTTGCGGAGGATCGGTTGAGCGTGGCTCGGGCTACGTTTCTGGCTGGGGTGGCGGCTAGTGTGCCGCTGGTCGAGGTGCGGGAATAACCCTCTCCCTTCAGGGGAGAGGGAAGGAGGAGCCGTAGGCGACGGGAGGGTGAGGGCACGCGTTTTGGTGTGCGTGCCCTCACCCTCCCGCGCTTCGCGCGGGCCCCTCCCTCTCCCCTGAAGGGAGAGGGGGTTTTGGAGGAGACGCTCATGTTTCTGGATGTGGAGCTGGCTACGATCGCGCTGTGCTGGCGGATCGAGCGGCGGGATGGGGTGGCGGTGGGCTTGACCGCGCATGATCGGGATCTGGTGGTGGATGGGCTGGTGCACCGGGCGGCGCCGGGGATGACGCCTTCGGCGATCCAGCGCGCCGATGGCCTGGAGGCG